>CAXMSF010000306.1:0-13185 GCA_964196055.1 uncultured Gammaproteobacteria bacterium
CATCGGACGACTTCGCAGGAGAGAAGACGATGCCCACGCTGACGCGGAATCTCTTTCACGGCACGACCGAGCGGCGTTTCGAACTCGAGGTCGCGGGCCGCTGGCCGGAGGACATCGACGGCTGGCTCTTCAACGTCGGCCCCGATCGCCAGACGCCGGGGGGGCATTGGTTCGTCGGCCAGGGGCTGCTGTGTCGAGTGGCGTGCAAGCCCGATGCGGACGGGCGGATCGGCGTCGACCTGCGCCGCGTCGAGACACCGCTCGACCGGCTTCGGAACGCCCAGCCCCATCTCTTTCGAAGCGCTGGCGTTCAAGAGGTCTCGCCTTTTGGCTATTCGAACTTCGCCAACACCAACGTGCAAGCGATGGGGGGGCGACTCTTCCTCGGCTACGACGTGGGGCGGCCGATCGAGGTCGACCCCGAGACCCTCGAGTTCATTACTCCGGTCGGGGCCAACGACGAGTGGCTGCAGACCTTGCGCGCGCCGATCGAGCCGATGATCGCGGTGGCCGCGCATCCGGGCGCAGACTGGGACGAACGGGCCCTCTTCTTCGCCAACTACGAGCTGATCCCACTCTCGGAACGCCGCGAACTTCGCATCTGCCGCTGGGACCTCGAGGGCGGTGTCGAGCATTGGCTGCTCGAAGGGCCCGACTCCTTCGACTCGATCCATGACATCAAGGTCACGCGCAACTTCGTCGTGCTGATGGACCTCCCCTTCGTCGTCGAACCCTTCGGCCCCGCTCCGGGTGGCGGGCGTCGCCCCGTCGGCAACGTGACGAATGTGTGGATCGTGCGCAAGGAAGACTTGCGCTCGCACGCTCCCGGCTCGGCCATCCCCTATCGCGCGCTGCAGATCCCCTTGATGGGGGGCCACATGGCGGTGGACTACGAGGATGATGGGCGGGAACTCGTGCTCCACCTCTCCCATCATCCGATCACGGATCTCGTCCTGGCCATCGAGCCCGGCGATGTCACCCACGGCACGGACCAACGGATCGACCCCGCCTACGAGGGGCTGATCCCGGTTGGCAATCAGCCGAGCGGCATCGGGCGTTACGTGATCGACGTCGACGCGGGCAAGTTGCTCGACTCGGCAATGGCGGTCGACATCGAACGATTCTGGGGCGGCGCGCTCTTTACGCAAAACCACGCCACGCAGGCCTCGCGGGCGCATCCGGGCAACTTGTGGGTCAGCGGCGCCGGCTACGATCCCGAGCTCGTGAGCGAGCGCTGGTGGCAGACCTATTCCGAGCAGCACGAGAACGTCTTCGTCGCGCCGAGAGACTTCCCCCGCTCGCCCGTCCCCGGAGCGCTGGCGCGCTTCGACCTCGCCGAGACACGGCTGGCCGAACTCTACGCCTACCCGGACGGCGCCTTCCCCCACCCTCCCACTTTCGTGCCGCGTCACGGCTGCAGCCAAGACGCGGACGGCTATGTGGTGGTATTCGTGCACCGAGACGGCGACAAGGCCATCGATGTCTTCGACGCGGCCGAAATTTCCGCTGGGCCGATCGCCTCGGCCACAGCCCCCGGCTTCAACCCGC
The DNA here is from genome assembly GCA_964196055.1 of uncultured Gammaproteobacteria bacterium. GTDB lineage: Bacteria > Myxococcota_A > UBA9160 > UBA9160 > SMWR01 > JAFDEI01. The sequence continues at coordinate 1,549 of CAXMSF010000306.1, forward strand.
CAATGCTGCTGCACTCGTGGTGGACCGAGCGCCGAGAGGGCGAACGCCCCTCGCACTATCAGGTCGACCCGCAGCGCGATGCATGGGAGACCCTGCAAGCCTTTGCGGCGGACCCCACCACGGGCGTCGGCATCGCGCGCGCGATCTTCGATCGCGCCGGCTGACCGCGCGGACGCTGTGTCGCCACCTCCAGCAAGCGACAGGATTTCGCTTCGACGAGCCCTCGGAATTTCCAAGAATTCCATTCCACGCGGATCGAGGCACAGGAAGCAAGTCCTTTCAGCGCCCGAACATCCACGCGAGCAGCTTCTCGAATTGCAGCGCGCGCTTGGGGTGGTAGGGGAACCAGGCGCTTTCGCGTCGCCGATTCCGCCGCTCGATCATGACCGACTGCTTTACGCAAAACTGGAGGAAGCCTTCTGCCCCACCGTGCCGTGTCCCCACTCCACTCTGCTTCACGCCGCCAAAGGGCAAGGACGGAACGCCAGCACTCAGTACGCAGTCGTTGACGCACGCGTTGCCCGTCTCCAGACGCTGTGCGAGTTCGACGCCCCGCGCAATATCCCGGGTCCATACACTCGCATTCAGACCAAACTCACTGTCGTTGGCCAACCGCAGCGCCTCCTCGGCGTCCTTGACCACCATCAAGCCGAGCATCGGGCCGAAGGTCTCCTCGGTCATGATCCGCATCGAATGGTCGACTCCCGCAACCAGGGTGGGCTCGTAGAAATCTCCTCCGGCATCGACCTGCGCATGCCGCCCGCCCAGGACCACCTCGGCTCCCTTCTCTCGCGCATCCGCCACATGGGCTTCGACGATCTCCAACTGGCGAGGACCCGTAAACGGCCCGAGGTCGATGTCGGCTTGCGGTCCATTGGGCCCGACGCGCAGTCGACGCATCTGCTCTATCAGTGCGTGCCGAAAGGCCTCGGCAACGGGCTCCTCTACATAGACGCGCTCGACCGACATGCACACCTGCCCCGTCATGAAACACGAGCCCCAGGCAGCCGCCCGTGCGGCGCGCTCGACATCGGCGTCCCGGAGCACGATCATCGGATCCTTGCCACCCAGCTCGAGGAGCACCGGCGTGAGCCGCTCGCTTGCCTGCCGCATGACGCGTCGCCCGGTGCCCGGCGAACCCGTCACGGCGATCATGTCGACCTGATCCACGAGGGCGGCACCTGTCTCCGCGGCCCCGATCACGACTTGAAGTACACCCTTCGGTAGTACCTGATTCAGAGCCTCCACAGCCCGCTTGACGGCGAGGGGGGTGATTTCCGAGGGCTTGATGACGACCGCATTGCCCGCGAGAAGTGCCGGAATCGCGTCGCCCAGAGTCAGGGTAAGCGGTGCATTCCACGGGCCGATGACGCCCACCAGGCCGTGTGGCTTCATGAAGATACGGCCCTGCTTGCCAAAGAGAGGGCGGGTGTTGACTCGCCGGGTTCTGAGCCACCAGGGTACGCGCCTGGCGAGGTAGCCGATATCCATGCAGACGGACATCAGCTCGCCCACCACATCGAAGCGTGGCTTGCCGGTCTCACGCTCCAGCGCTTCCAGGATTTCCGTGCGAGCCGCCACCAACGACTTGCGCGCACGCTTGAGCAACGCGACGCGCTGACGGGAAGGCATGGCGGCCCAGGCCGTCTGCGCATTTCTCGCCGCGGCCGCCGCTCGCTCCACCGCCGCGGCATCGTCGATCGGCAGCTCGACGATCAGTTCCTTGGTCGACTTGTCGCTGACCGCAATACAGGTCGCCGCGCTTCCATCTACACCGTCATGCAGCATCGAACCTTCTCCCTCCGGGCCCCGCTTCAGATCCAGGCTAGAGATAGTCGATTACGGATCGAATGACCTCGCCCGCCTCCATGGCGCGGAAGCCCTCGTTGACCTCTTCGAGTTCGAGTCGGCGGGTGATCATCCCTTCCAAGTCCAACTTGCCCGCCTTCCACAGTCGCAGCAGGCGGGGAAAGTCCACACGCACGTTGGCACTACCATACATGGATCCCAGCAGCCTCTTTTCCGAGAAGAAGAGCTCGAAGGCATTGAAGGAGACCTCCTGGTCGACACCACCCATGCCCACGACGACAGCGGTGCCTCCGCGCCGCACCGCATCGTAACCAGCACGGATCGTCTGGGGATGGCCGACACACTCGAGAGTGTAATCAAAACCCTCACCACCGGTGACTTCGAGCTTCGCCTGGTCGAGGTCGTCCATCAGCGCACTGTGGGTGGCACCGAAGCGCTTGGCGAGATCCAGCTTGGAAGCCACCGAATCCACCGCCACGATCTCTGCTGCGCCGGCGATGCGAGCGCCCTGGATCGCGGCCACGCCGATGCCCCCACAACCAATCACGCAGACCGAAGAGCCGGGCGTGATGCGCGCCGTGTTGATCGCAGCACCGACGCCTGTCATCACGCCGCAGCCGATGAGGGATACGACATTCAGCGGGATCTCGTCATCCACTTTGATCAACGCGTTATCGGGAACGATCATCTCCTCGGCGAAGCTGCCGCAACCCGACAATCCGGTCATCTGCTGATCTCCCACCTTGAATCGAGGTGTGATCGCCATCGAGACCATCGTCTCGCACAAATTGGATTGACCGCGCAGGCAGGCCTTGCACTTGCGGCAAGCAGGTGTGAAAGAAACGATCACATGGTCGCCGGCCACGAGATCGCGGACGTTCCGCCCCACCTCGAGCACGATACCAGCCGCTTCGTGCCCCAGAATGCAAGGCGTGGGAGTGGGGGTGATGCCTTTCTGGGCAGACAGATCCGAGCGGCAGATACCGCTCGATACCACTCGAATATGCACGTCGTCGGATTCGAGATCCAACAGCTCGACATCGTCGCGGACATCGAGCGCCTGGCCGTGTTCCCAGAGTACCGCCGCCCTCATCTCATCGCCTCCTCGGCTTCCGGCTCCGCGCCACTCAGGCGCTCGAATTGATCAGCCGGCTATGACTCCAACATGTCAAGACTCCTCGAGCCTCGAGGAGTGTGAGGGCAGCGCCCGTACGAGCAGCAACCCGACCCCCACCACATAGCCCGCCGCGAAGAACAGCGTCGAAATGAGAATCCCCACCAGCGGGGTATCGGACGGCACCTCATCGGAGCTCATCAGGTAGAAGAGCACACCGATCATGAAGAGATACTGACCGAAATCAGCGACCAGGCAGAGCAATGGCTGGAACGGCAAGCGATAGGCCCCGCGCATCTCATCGGCGGACCGGATCGTGAAACGCTCGATGAGCTGATTCACCGCCACGATCGAGAAGCTCGTAAAGAGCCAGCCCGCGTAGTTGCTCAAGGGAACATCGAAGTGGATGCCGGGGGGATCGTAGTGGTACAGGCTGCCGAGCCCCCAGTATTCGCCCAGGTGGGTCACCGGGTCGAGGACCAGATCCATCCAGGTAATGATCGCGGTGGCGAGCAGCAGAACGGGAATGGAAATGGCGACCTCGCGGTTCTCGATGCGCTCGAGACCCCGCTCACCAAAGCGCATCCCGGAGAGGAGCGTGTAGGCGATCGAGTAGCCGAGATAGGTGAGGCAGGCAAAGCTCAGTGACGCGAAGAGGGGGACACCGCCGATCCAGAGTTCTTCGGGAAAGAGGGCTTCGTGGTAGACGTAGTCGCCGAAGGGAAATCCGTTTCGCGTGCTGGAGAACTCCACGAGCCATCCAATGAACGTGCCGGTAACGAACCAGATGCCCGCGCGCCGAAAGCCCCGCTCAGCTCCCGCGATGATCCAGAACGCGAAGACCAGGACCACCACGTAGGGCCTGTACTCGAGCATGGCGATGACGTAGTCCACCCTTCTCTCCCCTATTCCTCCGAGCAGCGCACTAGTCGGTGTAGCCGAGCGCCTTCAGCCGCTCGCGCAGCTTTTCGTCGAGTTCCCTGGTCTTCACCTCGACGGGCGGGCCGCCGAGTTCGTTGAACCAGTTCGCGAGTTGCCGCGCGAACTGCTGCTCGAGCTGGGGGCGTTTGCGTGCGAGGTTCGTCGTCTCGCCTGGGTCCACTTCCAGGTCGTAGAGTTGCACGCGCGGAGCGGGAGGGCCCGGCATCTCGTGCGCGGGCGGACCCTTCTCGATCGCGGCGATGTATTTGTAGCGGCCGTCTCGCAGCGCAATCCGCGCCGTGCCGCGGCGGTTCTCGCCCGCCATCGCCACGCGATGCTCCACCTCGTCGCCCATCATCACGGGCAACAAGCTCCGGCCCGCGACCTCGCCGTCGAGTGCGACACCGAGCAGGTCGGCCACCGTGGGTAGTACGTCGAGTATCCGCACCTGCACGTCGACGCGGCGCTTCGCAAACTGCCGCGTCGGATCGCGGATCACGAGCGGAACCAGCAGCAGCTCATCGCGCAGCGAGTGGCCGTGGCCACCGATGTGGCCCCGAAAGCGCTCGCCCATGTCCTCGCCGTGATCGCTCGTGACCACCACCAAGGTACGCTCGTCGAGGCCGAGTTCGTCGAGCAACTCGACGAACTCACCCACGTAGCGATCCGCCGAACGGATGTCGCCGTCGTACAGGTCGCGAATATAGTCGGCCTCCGCTTCCGTGAGATCGAGTTCGCCGTTCTCGATCTCACGTTTGAGGGCGAGTTCGAACGACGGACCGATGCGTTCGAGCACGCGGTCTCCGACGAAGTCGCGATTGCGGTACGGAATGTGGGCCTCGTAGGTGTGAATCAGCATGAAGAAGGGCGAGGACGCGTTGTCGCGCAGCCACTGCGCCGCGGCCGAAAAAGTTCCCTCGACGTCGCTGCCCCCCTTCTCGACCAGCGTCGGGCGATCCGTCTCGTGGTAGTGGCGGAAGCCTCGGTCCATTCCCCAACGACGCGACACGAAAGCGCCCTCGGTAAAGGCCGCGGTGCGGTAGCCCGCGGCGGACAGCGCTTCGGTGAGCGAGCGTTGCATCTCCATATCGTCGTCGAGGACGAGCCTTGGGTAGTCGCCCGACAAGAGCGCGACCGCGCTCGGAAGCGTCCAGCTCGAGAAGCTCGACACCTGCTCGAACAACACACCGTGTTCCGCGAGCGCGTCGATCGCAGGGGTCGTGGGACGCTCGTAGCCGTAGCTCGAAACACGGTCGGCACGAATGGTGTCGAGCAGGAAGACGACCGCTCCGAATGGCCGACTCGGGTCGAGTGCCGCACTCGGCGGCTCGGGCTCGGGGCTGCACGCGAGCACGACGGCGAGCGCGAGGCAGACCGCGATGCCCCGAAACTCCGCCGATCCCGCAGCCGACCAGCAGCGGAAATCGGTACGAGGTTCGCGAACGGGCAGCGCAGCCCGGCGTCCGATCACTTCGCGCATTGCGCCCGAGGATACCATCGACCGGGCCGCTTCTCGCGGGCCGGCCTCACATCGCTCTCAGAGGTTCGCGCGGGTCGCAGGCGAACGCATCTTCCACATGAAGCCGTCGTAGTAGAAGTGGACCATCGATTGGGAGATGCCCCAATAGTAGATCCAGCGCGAGCCGGAAATTCTCGCGATGTGGATCTTGTCTTCCTCCGGAAAGAAGTAGACCCCCCAGTAGCGAATCCCCAGATAGACGGCTCCGATGCCGAAGAAGAAGCCCCAATAGAAGAGCGCGGGCTGCCGCAGCATCCGCTTCATCAACGACGGACCCGAAGTGGGATCGGCGAAGCGCTTTCGTTGATACGCCCAGACGAAGACGAAGTACTCGAGTGCGTGGCTGAAGGTGTAGGACAGGAAGACCTTCGCGGGATCAAAGAGCAGGAAACTCGCCGAGAGCGCGACCGTACCGATGCCCATGAATAGTCGCGCGCGGTTCGCGAAGCGGTCGTTTCGCCACTCGTACCACAGGAAGGCCGCGACGCTGAAAGCGGCGATTGCGCCGCCGAGAGGCAGCGCCCAGGCACGAATCCCGACCAGCGCGTCCATGATCGGATTGATGAAGAACGCCGCCCGCGAAAACCCCTGCTCGACGAGTTCGCGGTGGCTCGTCCCGAGGTAGACGATCCAGACCGGGAACCAACCGTGCACCAGCATCCGGTCGACCCAGGGCGGCGGGCGCTGGTCCTCCGCGACCTCGGACTTCACCCCGTAGAGTCGCAGAATCCCGTATTTCTGCTGGATGGTGTGCCATAGCCCCCAGGCGCCCGAGAAGCTCGCGATCGTGACGAAGGCGATGCGATGGTCGCTCTTCCAAAGCGCGGGCTCGATCGCGAACAGCGCCAGCATCGCGATCGGCGCAATCGTGAAGCGAAGCGGGTCGGTCCGGAAGACCTGCCGATCGCAATAGACGATTGGCAGTGTGAGGTGTCGATGCGCGAAATTCATCGTCAGCACCAACAGGAACAGGACCAGGTAATCCTCGCGCTCGTTCCCCATCATCAGCATCGGAATCAGCGCGAGCAACCAGCTCCAGTGGTACGCGAGCGAGTCGACGAGCGGACTCACGTACCAGCGGCGGACGGAGGCTCCGGGCGGAGCGATGCGCAATAGCTCGTCGAACATGCGCTCTTTATACCGGTTCGATCTCCGGCGTCCAGCGCGACACCCCGAGGGCTCCGGACGTCCAGGGGGCACGCCCGATCGAAACCGGACCGGGGTGCGCCGCCGGGCGATCGCCTATACTGGCGCGCCTCGATCAGCGAGAAGCGGTCCGCCCCTGGATCGCATGACAACGCGCAACCAGGAGCCCGCTCATGCACACCGACATCTGCGACGTCTTTGGAATCGACGTTCCGATTTTCGCCTTCACCCACTGCCGCGACGTCGTCGTCGCCGTCAGCAAGGCCGGGGGACTCGGTGTGCTGGGAGCCGTCGGCTTCTCGCCCGAGGAACTCGAGCAGGAGTGCAAGTGGATCGACGAGCACATCGGCGACAAGCCGTACGCGGTCGACACTGTCATCCCCAACAAATACGAAGGCATGGGCGAACTCGACCCCGACAAGCTCGAAAAGCAGCTCGAAGCCTCCGTCCCCGACGAGCACCGTGCCTTCGCGGCCAAGCTGCTCTCGGACGCGGGCGTGCCCGAGCTTCCCCCGGAAGACCAGGGCAAGGGCCTGCTCGGTTGGACGATCGCAACCGCGATGCCGCAGCTCGAGGTCGCCCTCTCCCACCCGAACGTCAAGCTGATCGCGAACGCGCTAGGCACGCCCCCGCCCGATGTAATCGAGATGATCCACGATTCCGGGCGCAAGGTGGCGGCCCTGTGCGGCAGCGCCAAGCAGGCGCTGGCCCACAAGCAGGCCGGCGTCGACGTCATCATCGCGCAGGGCTACGAGGGCGGCGGCCACACCGGCGAAGTCGGTAGCATGGTGCTGTGGCCGGAAGTGATCGAGGCGGTTGCCCCGACCCCGGTGCTCGCCGCCGGCGGCATCGGCAGCGGACGCCAGATCGCAGCCGCGATCGCGATGGGCGCACAGGGCGCGTGGACCGGGTCGATCTGGCTCACGGTCAGCGAATCCTCGAATCCGCTGGTGCTGAAGGAACAACTCCTCGCCGCAGGCAGCCGCGATACCGTGCGCTCGCGCTCCGTCACGGGCAAGCCTGCTCGCATGCTGCGCAACGAATGGACCGAAGCGTGGGAGCAGCCCGACACGCCGGACCCGCTCCCGATGCCGCTTCAGGGCTTGATTACGATCGACATGATCATGCGCACCAACCGCTACGCAGAAGCCGGCCAGAACGTCGCCTTCAATCCGGTCGGCCAGGTCGTCGGCCGCATGAACCAGATGCAGCCGGCCCGGAACGTCGTCTCGAAGTTGGTCGACGAGTACTACGACGCCGTCGACCGGCTCCAGAGCCTGATGCCGAAGGACGACTGAAGCTCCGGCGATTTCATCGACGAACCGGCGCGTAGACCGGCGTCATTCGTCGATGAAGTCGCTCTTCGCCTCACCGCTGAGCACGTTCTTCAGTACTTTGCCGGTCGCGTTGCGCGGCAGCGGCTCACTCCGAATCTCCCACTGCGTCGGGATCTTGAAGTTCGCGAACGCTTCACCGCAGAATTTCGCGAGCTCATCCGTGTCGAGCTGGGCGTCGGCCCGAGGCAGCACGAACGCCTTGATCTCCTGTCCCCACTCTTCGTGAGGAACACCGATCACGGCAGCTTCTGAGACGTCCGGATGCGCCTCGAGGCGCTGCTCGATCTCGACCGGATAGATGTTCTCGGCGTTGCGCAGGATCATGTCGCGCGCGCGCGAGTTGATGAACAAATGGCGGCCCTCGACGCGCCCGATGTCGCCGGTCCGCAGCCAACGATCCGCGACGATCGCATCGGCCGTGGCCTCGGGGTTGCGCCAGTATTCGAGCATCACGAGCGGGCCGCGGATGTGGATCTCGCCCTCATCGCCTTCGGGCAAGACCATGCCCTGCTCGTCGCGGATCTCGATCTCGACGGTAGGAAGCGGCCAACCCACCGAATCCGGATGCTCGGCGAGGAATTCGCCGAAGTTGAGAGTCGCGGTACCGGTCGATTCGGACAGGCCGTAGCCGATCGCGAAGCTCCCCTTCACGTTCGGGAACGCATCCATCAGGCGCTGCCGGATACTGTCGCTGACGGGCGCACCGCCCGAGCCGAGCGTACGGACGCTGCCGAGGTCGTAGCGCCCGAGGTCCGGATGCTCGACCAGCTGGTGCCCCATATTGCCGAGTGGCGACCAGGCGGTGACCTTCTCGGCTTCGATCAGGCGCATCACTTCGCCCGGGTCGAAGCGACCCTTCATCCACACCGTCTTCACGCCCGAGGCCAGCATCCCGACCGCTCCCGCGTACAAGCCGGAGAGATGGAACAGCGGTGCGTTGTAGAGGTTGGAATTGGGCAGCGCGTTGGGATCCGGCTTGGTGCCCTTTTCGACCGCGAGCAGCATCAGCCGCAGCCCGTGGAAGAACAGCAGTTGGACGAATGTCACGATGCCACGGTGGCTGTTGACCGCACCCTTCGGCCGCCCCGTGGTGCCGCTCGTAAATAGAATGACCGCCGCGTCGTCCTCGGCGATCGGCACGTCGGGCAGCTCCGCTCCAGCGGCGTACCGGGTAAGCTCCTCGAAGTCGTCCTCGATCGTGACGACCGGGATTCCGATGTCGTCGCCCGCGATGCGCGCGAGTCGCTTGGCGTCGCCGATGAGCAGCTTCGGTTCGGTGCTATCGATCCCGTAGAGGATCTCGTCGCGCTTCCACCAACCGTTCAAACCAACCACGACCGCCCCGAGACTGACGGCCGCCCAGAAGCTGATGATCCACTCGGGGCAGTTCGCGGCGAGGATTGCGACGCGGTCGCCGTGGGCGATGCCATACTTCTCGGCGAACGCCTTCGCGACCGACGCCACCCACTCGGCGTGCTGCCCGAACGAGATCCGCCGGCCGTCGCAAACGATGTATTCGTCGTCACCGCGTGCCGCCGAATCCGCGAGGATCTGCCGCAGCGATGCCGGGCGGTTCTTGCAGACCATCATCTTCGCACCGAGGACCTCTTCTTCGACGACCTCGAACGGCCCGCCCGGGCCTGCCAGCTGCGCTTCGATCTCTTCCAGGGGCATCGTCGGTCCTCATCGTTCTCGTGCGGTAAATGGGCGAAGCCCCAGAGTGACGGCGGAATCGGTGCGAATCAATGCCTGAAGGCGCCCCGTGGTCCGGTCGCAAAGCGCGCCGCGCCCCGTCGCGCCCGGGCGGAAGGCGAGCGACCGGCAGACGCCCCACTCTAAAGTGCAAATCATGGCGAACCGAAAACGGGGTCGCGGCCATCCGAGGCGAATTTCGACGAGGGACGGAATCGTGGCAGATGAATCGACCTTCGACTTCCTGTGCGGTGAATTGGAGCGCGCCTCCTCGCTCGACCGCCTGGAGGCCCGCGGGACCGTTCGAATCGCCGTCAAGCAGGCGGGGCTCGACCCGAACAATGCCTCCCCGCGAGAACTCGCCGTAGTGGTCGAGAAAGTCCTTCCGGCGGAGCTCAGCACTCGTGGAATCGAGAACGCCGACAGCCTCTGCAGTGCACTGGCCAAGCAGGTGGGTGCACGCGAAGCGGGGGGAGAATCACGCGAGACGCCCGAAGCGATCTTCGCGCGCCTCGGCTCTCGCTAGCCGCTCTCAGGATTAGCCGGTGGCGGTCTCGGACCGCACCGATTCAGGCGCGGCATCTCGCAAGAGACTCGAAATCGCATCCCACAAGCTCTTCCGTTTCGCTGCGCAGTAGATGTCGCTGTCGTCGAGCTGACTCGTCAAGCGGCGGTTTGCCTCCGCGAGCGAGTGATACGGCAGACTCGGAAAGAGGTGATGGGTGGCGTGATAGCGCAATCCGACCGGTGCCCAAAGCGCGGTCCAGAAGCGGTGCCCGGGGACGTCGACGGAATCCAGGAATTGCTCCTCGAGGCCCATGACGTGATCGTCGGGGTTGCGGTAGCGGTGGGCCGCGAGTGTGCGCAGTGAATTCAACCAGCCAATCAACACCGTGACCCCGTACCACAAGCCGAAGAACGCGACGGGCAACACCCCCATCAAGCCGAGCACGATCGCACCTGCCCCGTAGAGGAAGGTGATCGCCTCGTAGCGGTTCCAGCGCTTTCGGTCGCGCTCGGAAGCCGGGCGCCGGCGGTAGCGCATGTCGATCGCGAGCGACGACAGACGCTCCCAGACCAGGCGTCGGATCGCCGGATGGAGCAGCGACAGCGGCGCTAGCACGAGGAAGCGGAGGGCCATGATCAAGGGCAGCACGAAACTCAGGAAGGGGTAACGAATGATCGCGCCGCGTCCGAGCAGCGCGAAGTCGACGTACTCCCCGTCGGCCGCGAGCCCATAGGTGTTCCGGGTGTGGTGGTCGTTGTGGACGCCGTGATAGGTGAATGAAGGCAGCAACAGCGGAATGCCGCAGAGCAGGTTCCAGACCTTCCGAAACGGCTCGAAGGCGCTCTCGCGGCGATGCGCGAGTTCGTGGATGAAAATCAAGGCGCGATACAGGGCGAGCGCAGACACCACGCCCAGCGCGACCTGGGGAAGCGAAAACGCTGAAAAATAGAGTGCGAATGCGAACGCACCCCATCCCAGCACGATGTGGAACAGGAAGTCAGCCCAGTAGACGAAGAGCTTCGGCGCCATCAGGTCGCGGACAATTTCGCGCGCCTCGGGCGTCGGAAACGACGCCCGGCGTTCCGTGCCTTCCGGTACTGATTCGTTGGTCGCGGTCGGCACGGCCGTGGCGTGCCGATCCTGCGACATCATCTGGTCCACATCCCCCCCCCACCACATCGACGGCGAGATCTTCCGGCGCGATGCGAGGGTCGCATCTTCGTCAGCAGCCACCGCTCCGACGAAGCAACGGGGCTCGGGCTCGGGCCCGCGTCCCCTCGGTCGAATCTCACACTCGGAGGAGAACCCTAGCCGAAAGCAAGCCGCCCGAAAACGCCAGAGCACCCGCGGGGGGCATTCGAATCCGACGTAGCCTGCGTCTCCGGCAAGTCGTCAGGTACCGCCGCGCAGCGCTTCGGTTCGCGGGACGAGGGCGGGCGGATCGCGATCGGGATATAGATCCCACACTCGGCGCCCGGCGAAGAAGCTCAGCAGTGCATCGTCCTGCTCGGGCTGCATGCTGCGCGCCCAGATCACCGGCGCAGCGTCGATGTCGGCCGCATTCGCGACCCACTCCTCGTGGGGTGAGTGA
>CAXMSF010000307.1:0-13561 GCA_964196055.1 uncultured Gammaproteobacteria bacterium
CCGTCGGCCTGCTCGTCTTCGGCGAACTCGTCGGCATGACGATGGTCTTCGGTGCATCGCTGATGGGGATCGTGATCGACTACTCGAACCACGTGCTGCTCCATTACGGGCTCGCGTCGAACGCCGTGTCACCCGGGCAAATCGTGCGACGACTGCGACCGAGCCTGCTGCTCGGAGCCCTCACCACGGTCGCGAGCTTCGTCGGCCTCGGCCTCACTCCCTTCCCCGCCTTTCGCCAGATGGCAGCCTTCGCAATTACGGGTGTGCTCGCCGGACTCGCGGTGAGCTTGTGGGTGCTGCCGGAGCTGTTGCAAAGCGTCCCGCCGCTTCCCGCGCGGGCAGCCAAGGTCGCCACACGTCTCGACTCGGCCTTCCGGCGGCTGACTCGGCTGCCCCGACTCGTGCTCCTCGCACCCATCGCGCTCGGGCTGCTCGCGGCGTTCGCGTTGCCGGCGGTGCAGTGGTCGGACGATTTGTCGCAACTCACGCAGTTCGACCCCGAACTCGTCGATGAGGATCGCCGTGTTCGCGAGCGAGTCGCACAGCTCGAAGGAGGCCGGTTCGTCATCGCGATCGCGGCCGATTCCGAAGCCGCGCTGCTGAAGAACGACGAGATCCATGAACGCCTCCAGCCCGTCGTCGCGGCCGGTGCCGTCGGCGGAATCCGTTCGCTTCACTCGCTCGTCTGGTCGCAGACACTGCAAGGTCGCAATTACGATCTGCTCCGGGAAGATCCGGAGCTCTACGCACGGCTCGATGCCGCTTTCGAGCAAGAGGGTTTCCGACCCGGTGCGTTCAGCGCCTTCGGCGACGCACTGGCCGCGCCACCGCCAACCCCACTCAGCATCGAAGCCCTGCAAGAAAGCCCACTCGCTCAGATGCTCGCGCCCTTCGTGTTCGACCTCGGCGACCGAACCGCTGTTGTGACCTACTTGCGCGACCTCGACGACCCGGTCGCGGTGCAGCAGGCGCTCGCAGGGCTCGACGATGTACACCTGCTCGACCGGCGCAGCTTCGTCAGCGACATCTACAGCGAATTCCGCGAGACCTCGTTGCGACAGATCCTGTTCGGGGGTGGGCTCGTGCTACTGCTGCTCGCCGTGCGCTACCGCGCCATGCGCCCCGTGCTTGCGGCCTTCGTGCCGTCGGTGCTCGTAACGCTGATCGTACTTGCGGTACTCGCAACGATCGGCGCACCCGCAAACCTGCTGCACGTGATGAGTCTGGTGATGGTCATGGGAATCGGCGTCGACTACGGCATCTTCTGTGTCGACAGCGCGCGTTGGCGTGAGGATTTCGGTGCAACGCTCTTGAGCCTGTTGCTCTCGTGTCTCACCACCGCCTTCGTGTTCGGCTCGTTGGCGTTCTCGTCGCAGCCGTCGCTGCGAGCGATCGGCATCACCACCGGAGTTGGTGTGCTGCTGTCGTTCCTACTCGCTCCGGTAACGCTCGCCGCAGCAGGCCTCCGCCCGGACAGAGAAAACGCGGATGGCTAGACATGTTCTCGCATGCACGCTGCTCGTCTCTTCATTTTGGCTCGGCGCCTGCCAGCACTTGCCGTTCCGCGCGCGGGCCCTGCGGGTCTGCCCCGGCGCGCTCGAGTCGACCGAGTCGCTCACGAACGATTTCCTGCTGCAACAGAGCGTTCGCGTCCAAGCCGGCGACTCGACCTGGTCGCTTCGGCTGATTTCCCAGCTCCATGGCGGTGAACTCCGGCTCATCGGCCTCGACCCGCTCGGCGTCGAGCTGTTCACGCTGCTTCAACGCGGCCGCAAGGTCGAAGTCGACGCACTGCCGCCGCCGTTGCTCGAGATTCCACCCGAGAACCTGCTGCGCGACCTCCACCGGATCCGCTTCCTGCGCGTCGACGACCCCGAATCCGACGGCGTGGAGCGTGCCCGACTCGACGACCTCGAAATCGTCGAGAGTTGGGAAGCCGGACGCATCACGCGCCGAAGCTTCAGCAGCGTTGCGCGCGACGGAGAGCGGCATGCAGAGGTGGTGTTCTCGGTCGCCGGGGGCGCCCAGCGCGCAACCGTCGAGAATTTCTCCTGTCGCTATCGCAGCGAGTTCACCACGCTCGAATTCCGGGAGCTTCGATGAGTGAGACACCGGACGAAAGCATTTCTCGCCGCCGACTCGGCCTGCTCACGGGCGGCTCCGCAATCGCGGCCGCCTGGTTCGCGCTGTGGTTCTTCATCCTGTTTCCGGCTGCGGTATTGCACTTCTCCGGCAGCGATCTGCGACCGCCTCCCGGATTGACCCGCTGGCTCGGTGGCGGCCTGATCATGATCGCCCATGCGCTGCTGCTGCGCCCCGTGCGCGCTTTCATCGTCGAGGGACGTGGCACCCACGTACCGATCGCGCCGCCGCGCCTGCTGGTGCAAAGCGGCTTGTTCACGCGCGTGCGCAACCCGATGTACTCGACCTACATCGCAATCGCGCTCGGCGAAGCGATCCTCTTCCGCTCGGCAGCGCTGCTAGGCTACACGGCCTTCCTGTGCGGCCTCGCCCACTGGTACGTCGTGAGGATCGAGGAGCCCAAGCTTCGACTTCGCTTCGGCGACGAGTACGACCGCTACTGCACGCAGGTCGGGCGCTGGCTACCTCTCGCGCGTCGGCGAAGCTGAGGCATCGTCCCCGATCGCACCCGACTTCGCGTGCCGTTGCAGTTTTCCGGTCGCGGTTCGCACCAGCGCATCGACGATCAGCAGCTTGCGCGGAACCTTGTAAGCCGGCAGTGACACGCGGCAGTGCGCGATCAACTCCTTCGCGGCCGGTGGCGCCTGGGGATTTTCGGGCACCACTTCGGCCACGGGTATTTCTCCGAGATGTGGGTGCTCCTGCGGAAACACGCGGCACTCGCGAACACCGGGATGCGCATCGATGACGGCTTCGACTTCCTCGCCGAAGAACTTCATGCCCGCCATGCTGATCCGGCTGGAACGGCGACCCGCCATGTGGAGGTCGCCATCGGCATCGAACCAACCCTGGTCGCCGGTTCGAAAGCCGTCCGGTTCGAGCACCGCGGCGGCGGGCAGCCACGGATCGAGATAGGCATCGAGCATGCCGGGGCCGCGGATACAGATCTCGCCGGTCCGTTCCGCGGAAGTCGGGCCGACGATCGGGCGCCCGTCTTCGTCGCGCAGCCAGACTTCGTAGTCTGGCAGCGGGCGCCCGAGCGAATCGGGCTTCTGCGCCGGCGCAGCCAGATTCACGACCGGCAATCCAACCTCGATGATGCCGAGAGCCTGTGCCACGGGCGAGCCGAAGCGTTCGAGGAATCGCTCGGCGATGTCTCGCCGCAGTCCTTCTGCAGTCGACACGGCGAGTCGCAACGAATCGAGTCCGATGCCGGATTCGTCCTTGCCGAGCACGCGGTAGTGGTACGGAGACGCGTAGAAGACCGTCGCGCGTTCGCTCTGCGAAAACTCGAGAATATCGCGCGCGAGGGAGCCGTGCGGCAGCAGGATCGTGGCGCCGTAGCGCAGATAGAGCAGGATCGACACCACGAAGTGATGCGCCATCGGCAGCAACCACATCACGCGATCGTCCGGTCCGATCTCGAGCGCGCGATTCGCCGCGGCCAAACGTGCGAGAATTGCAGCGTGGCCGAGGATGACCCCTTTGCGATGGTGGGTGGTCCCCGACGTGAAGCGCAGATAGGCCGGCGCAAGCGCTCGAAACTCGGCATCCCCCGCGCCATCGTGTGCGCCCGGATCGAGCAGCTTGCGGAACTCCGCTCCAGCAGCCGCGGCGACCACGACCGAGTGCAGGCGCGCGCGGCGCGCGAACGCGTCGAATGCAGGGCCCTTGTGGTCTTCCGACACCGGCACCAGACAACCGCCGGCCGCGAGGATGCCGAGAGCGAGTTCGACGAATGTCGCCCCCTGCGGTGCGAGGAGGCCGCAACGGTCGCCGGTTCGGAGACCGTCGGACCGAAAGCCTGCCGCGCGGATGTCGATCCGCTCGACCAGTTCAGCGTAGCCGAGGGTCGCGGCGTGACCGCCCGGCTCATCCGACACCAGCGCCGGTCGCTCCGGCGCTTCGACCGCGCGCGCGCGGATGTGGTCGACGACGTTCACCGATCGGCCTCCGGCGGGGCTGCGGGGCTCCCCGGCTGCGAAGCCACCCGCTCGAGAATGTGCTGCCTGACTTCACCGGCCGCCACGGAGGCGAGATCGCTCCTCGCATCCGCCGCGCAGGCCGCGACGACGCCGGCGGCCTCGCCCGTCGCGAGCGCGGTACCGATCACTCGCAATGCGCCGAGCGCATCGGCGTCCGCGCCCAGGCAGCGACCCGCCGCCAGGAGGCCGGGATGCGAACGGCTCAGCAACGACGCCAGCGGGATCCCGCACGGCCCGTCGGTGTGAACGAAGGTCGCTCGGCGGTGATCGCGCCAGAGTTCGATCGGCCAGGTGGAGATCGCGACCTCATCCGCACGCCGTCGACCGCTGCAGACGTCGTCGCGGGTGACGCAGCCGCGCGCGCCCAGGCGACGGCCCTCGCGCACGCCCAGGCGCGAGGGCCAGGCGTCGATGCGGCAGCGCCCGAATGCGGGCCGCGTCGCCCGCAGAAATCCGACGAGCTGCTCGGCCAATCCTTGCGCCTCGGCCTGCAGAGCAGCGACGCAGTCCGAGTCGAGTGCTTTCCAGGCCTCCTCGGGGCGCGGAACGTTCAACGTCACATAGACGAGGTCGGAATCGAATCCCGGCCGTACCAGCACCGATTCGCAACCCGGCGGCAGATCGCCCGCTCGCACCGCGCCCGCGACCGCACGCGTCACGTGTAATCGACCAAAGCCCTGGAGTTCATCGAGTGCTGAGGCGTCGACGCCCGCGAGACGAAATATGAGGGACGGCAGTTGCAGCTCCTCAGCGGCTGAAATCTCGGTCGCAGCGCCCCCGAGCGCGGCCAGTGCGGCGTCGCCACTCGCATCGACGACGATTCGTGCGCTCAGTTCCTCCCGCACCCCGCCTTCGCCTTCCAGCAGCAACTGCTGCTCGCCACCGCGCTCCCGCGACAACGTGGCGCCTACCAGCTCCGCGCCCAACTCGAGTTCGAGCCCTGCGGTTGCGCGACAGAGTTCGAGTGCGGCCGCAGCGAGCCTCGGCGGATCCGTTGGCAGCACCCAGACGCGGCCGGCACGCACCGCTTGGCGTGCCGCGCCGCACGCCAACATTGCGTTCGTGAAGCGCTGCGGGAAGCCGGGGTTCGCAAAGCGCGGCGCGGGCTCGTCCGCGAAGTAGAGCCCGCAAATGGTGTGGACGAAGGCCTGCGAGATGTTGCCACCGAGCGTCGCCTCGCGATCCAACAGGATGCAATGCGCGCCGCGCGCCGCGGCAGCGATCGCGGCGGCGATTCCCGCGCTGCCACCGCCCACGACCGCGACGTCGCACCGGCGGCGGCCCATTTCATGCCCCGCCGCAAAGATCCGACCGCAGCGATGCGTCGAATAGCGATCGCTCCTCGTCGGAAAAGACGCCGCGCTGGTGGACGTGCGTCACATTCAATCGCCCATCGCGCAGACTCATCGCCGCGCAGCTCCCGGGCGACGCGGGCACCGGCGCAACATGGAAGGCGTTGCGGATCTTGCTGCCGAGGAAACTCGACTCGCCTGACAAGAACTCGCCCGTGTACGCGAAGAAGAACGAGCAGAGCTCGCCCGGCGACGCACGACGCGCCATACGGGCGTACAACCACGCGGGTGCGAAACGCGCGAAGCTCATCGCGTCGATTCCGTTTTCGATGTGGCCCGCCTTGATCGCGGCCAGCCGCTGCGCCTTGAGTTCGGCGATGAGAACATCGAAGTCGTCGACGATCTCCGGCAAGACCTGGAACCAGACCAGTGAAACGTGGGTGCGGAAGATCGCGGCCTCGGCGCCGCGTGGGCGCACGTTCACCGGGAGCGGCACCACGTAGCTGACCGGGTCGAAAGCGCGCGCGCGTGCGACCGCGTGATGCGCCCGGATCGCCGCGGCCATGTAGAAGAGCATCGGCGTCATGAAGCCTGCACGCCGACCGGCCTCGGCCACCGCGTGTTCGGTCTGGGATTCATCGAGCGTGATCAGGTCGCAGCCGAGCACCTGGGGCGTGCGTCGACGCGGACCGGCGAGTGAGCGCAGCGGGTGTGCGCCGAAACCATCGACCCAGCTCTGCCAGCGGCGTGCGGCGTCACCGCGCTCGCCGAAGGTCTTCGACGACGGCGCCGCCGGGAACATCTCGCTCGGCTGAGGCAGCTCGTCCACACGCTGCTCACCGCGACCGCAGGCGTTGAGCCAACGCACGAAGTGCTCGCTTCCAGCGCCGTCGAACAACTGGTGCAACCAGCTCATTGCGAGATCACTGCCCGCTTCACCGCCCGCGTACCGGACGACGTCGAAACGCAGCAGTTCGCCGCGGCGCAGCGAACGACGCTCGTTCAAGCGCGCTTCGAAGATCGCGGGCAACGCCGCGGCATCGCCAGGCGCGGCCTCCAGATCGTGAAGCACGACCTCGGGTCGCATGCGGCGAAACGCCCCAGCAAGTTCGTAGAACGGCGCCCCGATGCCGAAGCGTCGACGGACCGCTGCTCGCAGCATCGGCTGCGCGTCGACGGCGTCATTCACGAGTTCCCGAAAGCGTTCCACGTCGAAGCCGGGGCCGAGTCGGAGCACGAGTTGCGAGATGTGGCTCGCTGCGTTGAAACGGCCGATTTCGGCGTCGAACGCGCGCAGGAAGCAGTCGGCCCCGGTGAGCGGGAGGCGTCCTGGAGACAACGCCGCGCCGGGCACCGGACTCACGCCTTCTCGAGCTCGGCGTGAAGCAGAGCAGCCAGCGCCTCTGCGTTCTCGAGATTCTCGGGCGTGAGCAGGCTCTCGTCGATCCAGACTCCGGTGCTCTCCTCGATCGAAAGCATCAGCTGCGTGACCGCCAACGAATCGAGACCGGCTTCGACGAGGTTCGTCTGTGGCGTGAAAGCGGAATCGACACTGAGGATTTCGTCGCGCAAGATCTCGAAGACGCGCGCGGTGAGCGAATCCTGCGTGTGCTCGGACATCTCGCGCATTCTAGCGAGAATTTCGCCGTTGAGACGAACTGGGGCGTGACTTATCGTGCCCATCATGTCGGACACGCGAACCATCGCGATCGTCGGTGCAGGACCAGCCGGGTCCGCACTCGCGACCTTCCTGCGCGCAGAAGGCCTCGATGTCGTGCTGTTCGCGCACGGAAAGCGGCCGCCGCTCATCGTCGGTGAATCACTCGTGCCCGCGTGCATCCCCTACATCCGTCGCATGGGCATCGAAGAGGAAATCTCCGCCTACAGCACCTGGAAGGGCGGAGCGACCTTCGTATTCGGGCGCGACGAGAGCATGAGCGTCCGCTTCGACGAGGTCCGCGGCGCGAAGACGACCTACTCCTACAACGTCCCGCGCGACCGTTTCGATGCGAGCTGCCTCGAGGCGGCGCGCAGCTCCGGCGCGCGCGTCGTCGAGCAGGCTGCGGTGCTCGAGCGCGACGGGAATTCGGATCGGGTGCGACTGACCGCGGCCTGCCTGGACGCAGCCGGGCTCGGCGCACGGCAGCCCGATTTCATCGTCGACGCTGGCGGGCGACGACGGATCGTGCCGCGGCTGCTCGGCATTCCGACTGACGACGGCGAACGACGAGACGTCGCGTTGCATGCGCATTTCGAGGGCATCGAGGTCGAGATCCCCGGAAACGTGCACACGGATCGTCTCGAGCACGGCTGGCTGTGGCGCATCCCGCTGCCGGGACGGGTCTCGATGGGAGCGGTGATCGATTCGGAGTACATCCGAAAATTCGGCGACACGGCGGAGGAACAGCTCGACAATTTCCTCGCGAGCGACCCGGTGATTCGCGACTACGCGCGCCCCGCCCACCGGATCACTCCCGTCGTCCGCTACGGCAACTACCAGTCGATCTCGCGTCGCGGCGTCGGCGAAAACTGGGCGCTCGCAGGCGACAGCTTCGGATTCGTCGATCCGGTCTTTTCGAGCGGCATGCTGATCGCGTTCCAGGCCGCCGACTGGCTCGCGGAAGCGCTGCGCACGGGCACGCCCGACGCGCTCACGCGCTACGAGCGGCGCCTGTCCCACCATTTGGCGTGCTGGCAGCGCGTAACAGGCTGGTACTACGACGGACGGATCCTCACACTGTTCAAGGTCGGCGACTACGTCCGCTCGACCTGGCCCGGGCGGCTCATGGATTTCCATTTTCGCAAGCACATGCCGCGCATCTTCACGGGTGAGAACGCCACCCACCCGTACAGCCAATGGTTGATCCAATTCATGGTGAGATACGGCCTGGCCGGGAACGATTCCGCCGCGCTCCGTATTCGCTGACTTGGGCCGCGGCCTTCCTGTATCCTGGCGATGATGAGCGATCCGCCTACGCCCCCGCCCTGCTCGCTGACGGCGCTCGCCATGCTGAATGCCTTGGGCCGTAGCTGCGACGAGATCTGGCCCCGGCTCGTCTCCGGTGACCAGGGCTACCTGACGATCCGCGACGATCTCGTCCCCGGCCGCTCGCTCTGGGTCGGCGAGGTCCCCGGTCCGCTTCCCGCGATCCCCGAAGCGTTGCGGCGCTTCGCGTGCCGCAACAATGCCCTGACACTCGCCGCGCTCGAGCAGATTCACGACACCGTCGCCAACGTCATCGCCGCGGTCGGTCGCGACCGGGTCGCCGTGGTGATGGGCTCGAGCACCTCG
This sequence comes from uncultured Gammaproteobacteria bacterium, assembly GCA_964196055.1. Lineage (GTDB taxonomy): Bacteria > Myxococcota_A > UBA9160 > UBA9160 > SMWR01 > JAFDEI01. Next base: position 8,712 of record CAXMSF010000307.1, read on the forward strand.
GGCGTGAGTGACGCCGAACAGGCGATACGACATCACGTAGAAACCGGCTCGCTCGCGCCGTCGTTCCACTACGAACAGCTCGAGTTCGGCGGCCTGTCGCGCTTCGTCGCGGAGCTACTCGACCTCCGCGGGCCGGCCTACACGCTGTCGACCGCGTGCTCGTCGGGTGCACGTGCGCTCGCGTCGGCCCGTTCGTTGCTATCTCTCGGACTCGCCGACGCGGTGATCGCGGGTGCGACCGACACACTGTGCGGGCTCACCACAAACGGATTCAGCGCCCTCCAGGTGGTCTCGGACGAAATCACGAACCCCTGCAGCCGCAATCGCAAGGGCCTGACGCTCGGCGAGGGCACCGCATTGTTCGTCGTCACGCGCGAAACGGGCGGAATCCAGCTACGCGGCGTGGGCGAATCGAGCGAGGCCCATCACATGTCGGCACCGGACCCCAACGGTACAGGGGCCGAAACCGCGATGCGGGCCGCGATGCGCGACGCGGGCCTCGCCCCGGATGCGATCGCCTACCTCAACCTCCACGGCACCGGAACCGCCCTCAACGATGCGATGGAGTGCAGCGCAATCGCGCGCACCTTCCCCTCGCCGCCGGCTTGCAGTTCCACAAAACCACTGGTCGGCCACACCCTCGGAGCGGCGGGTGCCCTCGAAGCAGGATTCTGTTGGCTGATGCTGGACGCGCAGGAGGAAGCTGAGATCGCGCTGATCCCGCACGTGTACGACGGCGACTTCGATCCCGAGCTGGCAGCGATTCCACTCGCGACGAAGGGCATGCGCAGGCCGGCCGGCCCGCTGATGAGCAACTCGTTCGGCTTCGGGGGCAACAACTGTTGTCTGATTCTCGAGGGAGGGCCCGCATGAACACGGCCGTGCTGCAAGGCTGGGCGGCGTGGTCGCCGGGCCGCGAAAACAAAGAGGCCTGGCGTGCCTGGGCGGCAAAGCCCGAGGCGCTCGAGCACGAAGGGCGGCCCGAGGTCGCGTTCCTTCCCGCGCTGTTGCGCCGGCGCTGCAGCACCCTCACGCGCATCATGCTCGCGACGGGATTCGGTTGCTGCGAAGCGGCCGAGCGTGCGGAGCTTCGAACCGTCTTCGCGTCGCGGCACGGCAACATCAACGAGTCGATCTCCCTGTTCGAACGCCTCTCACGGCGCCAGCCCCTATCACCCGCGCGCTTCAGTCACACCGTTCACAACGCCCAGGCAGGCCTGTACTCGATCGCAGCCGAGAACCGCCTCCCCTCGAGTTCGATTGCGGCTCAGGACGATACCTTCGCATGTGGTTTCGTGGAAGCGCTGACGCACCTGCAACGCGAGCCCGAACGCGCAGTGCTGCTCTTGATGGCCGACATCCCACTCGACCTGACCTTCTCGCCGCTCGTCGACGAACCCGTCGCGGCCTACGGGCTGGGCCTGCTACTCGCCGGCGACGGCGATGGGCAGGCGATCGCATTCTCGTCCTCGGCATCCAACGCGCCGATCAAACCACGGGCCTGGCCCGACGCGATCGAGTTCCTGCGCTGGCTGATCGGTGACGAGCCCCAGCTACAGCTCGGCTCCGGGCGCGTCCGCTGGTCGTGGAAGCGCGTCGAGGACCGAGCTGTGCAACGAAGCGCAGGCGCGCCGCAAACAACAGCCTGAAGCGATTGTTCGGCCCGGCAACGCGGCCTACCGTGAGGCCGAAATGACGGACCTCCGAACACGTCTCCCAAGTTCACCCGAGCAGTTCGCCGCAGCGCTGCTCCAGGCGCTGTTCTTCATCGCCTACCCACTGCTGATCTACTTCGCCCATACCCGCCTCACGACCCGCGCGGTCGGCGCGCTGGTGCTCGCGCTGTACGGGATCTCGTTCCTGCTGCGCAGCCGTGGGCGGGCGGGCGCACTCTGGCCGCTGTTGAAGCAGCATCTGCCGCTAGCGGCCCTGATCGTACTCGCGATCGCGACCAACGACCGGAGATTGTTGCTGTTGCTGCCCGTGCTGGTGAGCAGTTACCTGTTCGCGACCTTCGCCTGGAGCCTGCGCCGCGGGCCGCCGATGATCGAACGCTTCGCGCGCTTGGTCGAGGACGACCTGCCACCGTTCACACGGCCGTACTGCCGCCGGGTGACGCTGCTCTGGTGTGCTTTCCTGGCCGCGAACGCGTTGACGGTCAGCGTGCTCGCCGTTGATGCACCGATCGCCTGGTGGGCGCTCTACACCGGGCCGATCTTCTACGTGTTGCTCGCCCTGCTGCTCGTAGCCGAGCTCTGTTTCCGGAAATGGTGGTTCCGCTACTACGGCGAGGGGCTCGCCGACCGGATCTTCGCGAAGTACTTCCCGCCCGAGCAGACCGAAGCGGGCCGCCGTTCGCTCGCCTATGTGGCCGCGCGACGTTCGGCGTCGCCCCAGTAGTCGTAGAAGTTGAACCACTGATACGGCTCGCTGCAGCAGTAGTGCTCGATCCGCTTCGCAAAGGCAGCCATCAGTTCGGTCGCCACCACTTCGCGTCCACGGCGAGAATGAACCACGCGTTCGGCCAGCGATTCGATGAACACGCGGTAGCGCCCCGCGCCGTCGCGCAACGCAAACAGCAACACGACAGGGCAACCGAGCAGCCCGGCCAGTTCGGCCGGTGCCTGCGGCAGCCGCACTTCGCCACCGAGCAGGCGCACCGGGACCGAACGCGTGCGATTCCCGAGCTCGTTTCGATCCGCGAGAATCGCGACATGCTCGCCGCGGCGGAGCCGTTCGCGAATCGCGAACACCGACTGGACCGAGGTGGGGTCGACGACGATCATGCGGTCACGGATCTCGGACGACATCTCGCTGAAGAGGCGGTTGATGCGCTTCGCGTTGTCGGTGTACATCAACACGTTCACGACTTCGCCGGTCCGCTCGGCCAGGCGCCTCAGGGCGTCGAAATTCCCGAGGTGCGCGCTCAGGATCAGCACGCCACGCCCCTCGGCCGCGTAGCGATCGATCAACTCGGCGCCCTGCGTGTCGAAATCTAATTGGTCGGGGCCGTCGAACCACACCGAGAAGCGATCGACGATCGCGAACGCGAAGGTGCGATAGTGGCGAAAGCTCTCGCGCAGCCCGGGCGCGCGGTCGAAGGCCTCCCGTCCGGCCTCGGTGGCGTAGACGCGGCGCAAGTAGGCAAGCGACGCACGGCGACCCGCCGCGTCCGTGAGGAAGAAGTAGCCCGCCACGAAGAAGACCACCGGGAGCGTCAGCAGCCGCCCGAAGATCCGGTACCACCAGAGCATCAAGCGGATCCCGAGCAACGAACCGCGCTCCGCGATACCACTCCAATCATGGGAGCCGCCGGATCCGACGGGCTCGATCGGCTGGCGGCTTTGCTCCGAGTGGTCGTGGCCGCCCGCGGCGTTGCTAGATGCGACCATCGATCTTGTCGACGATGTCGCGAATCGTCTGAAGCGACTTCAAGTCGTCGTCCTCGAAGTGGAGACCGGTTCGTTCTTCGAGTCGAACCGCCATATCGATCGCGTCGATGCTGTCGAGATCGAGATCGTCCACCAGATGGGTGTCGAGCTTCAGGTCCGCATCGGCGAAGTCGAACTCCTGCTGGAGCACCTCCTTCACCATGGCAATGATTTCGTCTCGGGATGGCATTTAGAACCTCAAGAGTCGAGATTTTGCAGTCTTTTCGCGTAGAAGTCACGTAATCGGCTCGAAAGTCGTCGGGCCGCGGCCCCGCGCCCGCTCCCGGCGGGCAGCTCTTCGGGCGCGACCACTTCGCAGCATTCGAGCACGATCCGCAACTTCCGGTCCGCGACCTGGTACCAGCGCTGGCCCCGCATCAGCGACGGAGGGTGGCAGTGGATCACCACGGGCCGCAGCGGCCGCCCGCTTCGGAGCGCAACGTGGGCGGCTCCGCGCCGGAATCGACCCAGCCGACCATCGTCCGTGCGCGTCCCCTCCGGAAACAACAACAGCGTGCGGCCTTCCGCCAGGCGACCCGCACAGGCCTCGACCAGCGCGTCGCCGGGATCGTTCGCGAAATAGCCCGACGAGACCGCCGCGCTCCGCATGAACGGATTCGCCATGACCGCCTGTTTCACGACGCAATCGGCTTGGGGCAGCTCGGACACCAGGAACACCACATCGAGCAGCGTCGGGTGATTGGCGACGACCAGCTGGCCGGGCTCGCGCAGCCGCTCAGCGTTCCGGACCTCGACCGCGAGCAGCCCGAGGAACTCCATCACACGCACGAAGCACTTGAAGCTTCGATGCACCGCATACTGACAGCGGAACTCGCGCACTCTCGGCTCACCGGGCAGACACCTCAGGACCGGGACCACGAACAGCGCGAACACCATCCCGCCAAAGCCGAACAGTGCGAAGGAGAATCCCGTCACCAGCACCCGCCAAACTCGACTCACCAGCGGAATCACCGGAGGCCCTCCACTCACTGCTCCCCCGCTCGGCTTCATTCTTGCCGACCGGCGATCAATGATTCTAATGGAGGAGCCGAAACCCCGCCCGGCGGTCCGTCGGCAGTCAGGCGGCTTCGTTGACGTGCTTGCGATCGCGCATCGTCTCGATGCACTCGCGCAGGCTCTCGCGGAGCTCGCTCGCGCGCGGAATCGCGTGAATCACGATCGACGTCTTTTCCGGATCCGCGACCGTCACGACGACGTCGGCCAGGCCGAAAATCCGCAGATAGAAGGGCTGGTGGATGCTCGTCTCCTGCACCCGGTAGAGCTCGAGTTCGCGCATGTCCTTGGTGAGGATGCCGGTGGTCACGCGCAAGCGTTCGCTGGTGATTCCGTACAGCTGGAAGCGGGTGTCGAGATAGCGCCTGAGCATGAAGACCAGCGGCACGATCAGCGGCGACAGGA
>CAXMSF010000308.1:0-6360 GCA_964196055.1 uncultured Gammaproteobacteria bacterium
GCAGAGAATCCCGACTGTACACTCGACGATCTGCTCGAGAAGGTGCCCGGTCCCGACTTCCCGACCGGAGCGATGATTTGCGGCAGTGAAGGCATCCGCTCCGCCTACGCGACCGGCCGCGGGTTGCTTGCGGTTCGTGCACGCGCCGAATTCGAAGAGACAAAGCGTGGGCAACGGATCATCGTTACCGAGATTCCGTTCATGGTGAACAAGTCCTCACTGCTCGAGCGGATTGCCGATCTGGTACGCGAGGGTCGGGTCGAGGGCGTTTCCGACCTGCGCGACGAGTCGAATCGCGAGGGAATGCGGATCGTGATCGAACTCCGCCGCGAAGCACAGGGCGACATCGTCTTGAATCAACTCTATAAGATGACGCCGCTCCAGACGACGTTCGGCGTAAACATGCTCGCGCTCGTGAACGGTCGGCCGCAGCTGCTGACGCTCAAGCAGGCGCTACGCCACTTCATCGATTTCCGCGGTGAGGTGATCGTCCGACGCGCGACTTATGACCTCGCGCAGGCGGAGCAGCGCGCCCATCTCCTCGAGGGTTTCGCGATCGCGCTCGAGAACCTCGACGAGGTGATCGCGATCATCCGCGGCTCGGCCGACACAGCGACCGCGCGAGGCGAACTGATGACGCGCTTCTCGCTCAGCGAGCGACAAGCCAACGCGATTCTCGAAATGCGACTGCGGTCGTTGACCGCCATGGAACGACAGCGGGTGCTCAACGAGCTCGCAGAGATCCGCGCCAAGATCGCCGACCTGAAGGGGCTGCTCGCGAGCAACGATCGGATCCTCGGCGTCGTACTCGACGAGGTCCGCGAGATCGCAGAACGCTTCGGTGACGAGCGCCGCACCGAACTCGTGGGTCCGGTCGAGGGCATCAGTACCGAGGACCTGATCGTCGAAGAGGACATGGTCGTCACGGTGTCGCACGCGGGCTATGTGAAGCGAAACCCACTCACGCAGTACCGTGCGCAGCGACGCGGCGGCAAGGGCGTGAAGGGCATGGACGCGCGGCAGGAGGATTTTGTCGAACGCCTCTTCGTCGCGTCGACCCATGCCTACATCCTCTTCTTCACCACGAAGGGTCGTGTGCACTGGTTGAAGGTCCACGAGCTGCCGCAGCTCGGCCGAGCGGCCCGCGGCAAGGCACTGGTAAACGTGCTCAGGCTCGCCGAAGACGAACGCGTGGAGGCAACGCTTCCGGTACGCCGCTTCGATGAATCGGCCGGTGACTTCGTGACGCTGTGTACTCGCAAGGGGGTCATCAAGAAGACCAAACTCGCCGCGTTCTCGAATCCACGCCGCGGTGGCATCATTGCGATCAACCTCGCGGACGACGACGAGCTGATCGCCGTCTGCCGGACCAACGGCAGCCAGGAAATCATCATCGCGACCAAGGTCGGCAAGTCGATCCGCTTCCCGGAAAGTCAGGTGCGCGCGATGGGGCGGTCGGCGGTCGGGGTTCGCGGCATCTCGTTGCAGGGTTCCGACGAGGTGGTGGGAATGGAGATTCTCTCACCCGGCGCCACGGTCCTCACCGTCACCGAGCGCGGCTACGGCAAGCGCACGCCACTCGACGATTATCGTTTGCAGAGGCGCGGCGGCCAGGGCGTAATCACGATCCGCACCAATGAGCGCAACGGCGAGGTAGTGGGAGTCGCACAGGTGGTCGAGGACGACCAGGTTATGCTCATCACCGACGGCGGCAAGGTTCTGCGCAGCCCGGTGTCGGGAATCTCGACGATGGGACGTGCGACTCAAGGCGTCCGGGTAATGAACCTCTCGGCCGCGGAAAAACTGGTGTCGATGGCGCGTCTGGCAGACGACCGCGACGTCGCCGATTCGTCGGACGCCGAATCCTAGCGACCCACCGCGACCGCGTGTGAATCGACTCGCCTTTTCCTGCGAGCGGAGTCCAGAATGAAGACCGAGAAATCCAAGAAGCTGTTGCGGCGCGCGCGACGCTCGATCCCGGGTGGCGTGAATAGCCCTGTCCGCGCCTTCGGCTCGGTGGGGGGCACGCCGCCCTTCATCGCCCGGGCCGAGGGCTGCCGCGTCTTCGACGTAGACGGCAACTCGTTCATCGACTACGTGGGTTCATGGGGGCCCATGATTCTCGGGCACGCGAATCCCGCCGTGCTGCGCGCGATCGAGCGGACAATGAAGCGCGGTACGAGTTACGGCGCGCCGACCGCCCTCGAGATCGAGCTGGCCGAACGCATCTGCGCTGCGGTGCCGGGTGTCGAGAAGGTCCGCATGGTGAGTTCGGGTACCGAGGCGACGATGAGCGCGCTGCGCCTCGCGCGCGGCGCGACCGGGCGCGACCGCATTCTCAAGTTCGAGGGCTGCTATCACGGCCACGCGGACGGACTGTTGGTCAACGCCGGTAGCGGACTCGCGACACTCGGCATTCCGGGTTCCCCCGGGGTGCCGGCTGCGTATGCGAAGCTGACCGTTCAGGCCAAGTACAACGATCTCGGCGCGGTCGACCGCGCCTTCGATCGCTGGGGCAAGGATCTCGCCGCGGTGATCGTCGAACCCTTCGCGGGCAATATGGGCTTCGTGCCGCCGGTTCCGGGCTTTCTCGAGAAGCTGCGACAGCGCTGCGACCGCTCCGGCGCGCTGTTGATCTTCGACGAGGTGATTACCGGATTTCGCGTTGCGTACGGGGGAGCGCAGCGGCTGCTCGGTGTCACACCGGACCTCACTTGCCTCGGAAAGGTGGTGGGCGGCGGTTTGCCCGCGGCCGCGTACGGGGGCCGGCGCGAACTGATGGATCAGATGGCCCCAGACGGGCCCATCTACCAGGCGGGGACGCTGTCGGGCAACCCGCTCGCAATGGCGGCGGGCGATGCAACGCTGCGCCGACTCGCGCGCTCGGGCACCTACGAGGCACTCGAGCGAAAGAGCCGCTTGCTCTCCGAAGGCTTGCAGCAGCGCGCCGACGCGGCAGGGGTCGCGTTCACGACGACCGCAGTCGGCGGAGTTCTGGGCTTCTTCTTCCACCCTGGACCGGTGCGAAACTTCGATGAGGCGAAACAGGCCCACGAAGGTCGCTTCCGAGCGTTCTTCCACTCCATGCTCGAGCAGGGGATCTATCTGGCACCATCAGCGTACGAATGCGCCTTCGTTTCGCTCGCCCACCGGCGTACCGAACTCGACGCGACGCTCGCGGCGGCGGAAGTCGCGATGGCCCGATGTGCCCGCATCCGTTGAGCTTTGGCGGGGTCTTGGCTAGCATGCGCGCCGGTAATCGGGCTCGGGGCGCACGCGCTTTCGAGCCCGTCGCAATGTTGGAATCGCAATGACGGACCGGCGCGGCGAGGAGGTGCGACCGAAAGGTCCGAAGAAACCCAAGGCGGCGGCATATCAGGGCGCGATCGAAGCGGTATTCGCGATCCTGATTGCGGCAGTCATCGGGGATCTGGCCGACGATCATTTCGGGACGGCTCCACGCTACCTGCTCGTCGGTTTCGCAATCGGATTCTGCTCGTTCGTGCTGCGCCTGGTGAAACTGGGCCGCCGCTTGCAAGAAACGGCACCCGACATCGAATCCGAATCCAAAGACGATTGAGAAGAAGAAAGTGCTCCTGGACGCGACACAGCGCATGAACCTGAAGCTCTCCGCGGGTGCGGTGGCGGCTTCGCTCGTCTGGGCGACGCCGGCCTTCGCGTTCAGCCTGCTCGTGGGTGCGGTGCTCGAGGGATTCAACTTTCACGGCTTGCGGCGTTCGGCGCAGTTCATGTTCTGGGGCGAAATCGCAGGTTCGCGCGGTTGGATCGGTGTCTTCGTGCTGCGCTTCAGCCTGCTCGCGATCGGGATCTGCACCGCGCTCTACTTCGGAGCGGATCCGGTCGGCCTGTTGATCGGTCTCTCGCTGATAATTCCCGCGGCGGTAATCGAAGCCTGGCGCTCGCGGCCCGCGATCGATCCGAACGCGCCGGCTCTCGACCCCGATGATCCGAGCTGGGACGACTGGAACCCATGGCTCGCGCGCGAGCGGCCCGAGACTGAAGAGGACAACCCGTGACGAACATCTATCAGCCGCTCGAAGGCGCGATTCCCATCGTCGTTCAAGGAACGCTGCTCACCGGCTTCCTGCTGGTGTTGGGCGGCTTCCAGCTCCGCCGGCGTATCGCCGCGACCAATGGCGGCCTCGTGCCCGACGAGGGATTTTCGCTTCGCAACATTCTCGAAGTGCTCGTCGAGTTGATCGCGAACCTCGCGAAGGACCGGATCGGCCCCGAGTGGCGCAAGTATTTCCCGATCGTCGGCACGATGTTCCTGTTCATTCTCGTCGCGAATCTGCTCGGCCTGGTGCCTGGTGTGGGCGGCCCGACGGCAGATGCGAACACGACCTGGGCCTGGGCGGTGATCGCGTGGCTGGTCTACACGGTCGTCGGCATTGCGAAGCACAAGCACAATTACCTCGTGAAGTTCATGGGGCCGAGTTTCTTCGAGAAGGAGATCGGCGGCCGCGTGGTGCATTTTCGCCTGCTGATGCCGATCTTCCTCGTCCTCGAACTCCCACTGGACCTCGCGCGTATCTTCACCCTGGCCGTACGTCTGCTCGCGAACATGTTCGCGGACCACACGGTCATTCTGGTAATGCTGACCCTCGTGCCGATCGGCGTGCCGGCGATCTTCATGGGCCTCGGCCTCATCATTTCGTTCTTGCAGGCGTTCATCTTCACGCTGCTCACCATGATCTACATCGGCCTTGCGCTGGACGAGCCCCACTGAACGGGTCTTCGAAAAGCTGGCCAATCTGAATGGAACAAGGAGAAACTCGAATGCAGAAAATTGGGAAGGTCGCTCTCTGGACCCTCTTCTTCGTCCTCATGCCGATGGTTGCGCTCGCCGAAGGCGCCGGAAGCGGTAGTGGCGACAGCAGCTGGGGTTACGCGCTCGGTGCCGGTCTCGCCGTCGGCCTCGCGGGACTCGGCTGCGGCATCGGTCAGGGCATGACCGCCGGCAACACCACCGCGGGTATCGCGCGCAACCCGGGTGCTGCGGGCGCGATGTTCACGAACTTCATTCTCGGCATGGTGCTGATCGAGTCGATCGCGATCTACGGCCTCGTGATTGCGTTTCTGCTCCAGGGCAAGATCTGAGAATCCGTTCGGATTCACGCGTTTCGGGCGGCGCGCTACGCGCCGCCCGAAACCGCTGAGCCGCTCGGTGCCTGCCGAAGCAACTCATCCCCCTCTGGTACTTCCGGCACGTGACCCCGCCGCGCCGATATTTCCTTTACGCAACCGGACCGGTCGTGCCCCCGAGTTGGGGCGCCGGGCGAAAACTCGACGCGGGTCTCACCCCGTAGTTGAACCCACGCCAAACCATGTCTCCGCCCGACGACCCGGTACCCGCCATCCCCCGGTCCCGTTAGAGGGGCGTGACGAGTGTGCCCGAAGGCGTTCTTCGGTAGAGCAAGTGCCGTGCCACCTGCGCGGAGTTTTCGACGATCTAGAATCGCGAGCTCCGACGGTGGGTTGAGGGACGAGGCAAGGCGTGCACTGCGCGCGTGGTGGATGCGGGTTAACGGAGAGGTTGTGAACCGCGGTCAACTGATCGTCTTCGAAGGGCTCGATGGCTCTGGCAAGAGCACGCAGGTCGCGCGGCTCGCGACCAAATTGCGTGCCGCGGGCCACGACGTCGTAGCGACCCGCGAGCCCACGAAGGGCGAGTACGGACAGCGCATCCGTTCGCTCGCGAAGTCGGGTGGCTCGGTTTCGCACGCCGAGGAACTCCGCTGGTTCGTCGAGGACCGCCGTGAACACGTGGCGGAAGTGGTGGAGCCCGCACTTTCCGCCGGGCACGTGGTGATCTGCGATCGCTACTTCCTGTCGACGGTCGCGTACCAGGGTGTGCGCGGCGCCGACGCGGATGAAGTGCTCGAGTCGAGTGAGGCGGAATTCCCGATACCCGATCTCGTCGTCTTGCTGGAGATCACGCCCGAGGTCGGGCTAGCGCGCGTGCACGAACGCGGCGGTGCGATCGAAACCCACTTCGAAGAAGTGGAGTACCTGACGGCGGTCGACGCGATCTTCCGCCGCGTCGACCGACCCTACCTGGTGCGCATCGACGGCTCGGCGGACACCGACCTGGTGGAGCGCGCGGTTGCGGAGTGTGTCGCCGGGCGACTGCGTCTACCCTGATTGCGCGCAAATCGCCTCGCTGCGCGTGACGGCGGCTCGCATGTCCGCGGCGGCCGCTCGACCCCGGCCGAAACTCCGAGCTACGAAAATGGGAATGAAGAACACGCCCGCTTTCGGCGCACGGACCCTTCCGCCGCGCTGCCGGTTTCCTTCCGCTGGGTTGCGAGGCCGTTGGGCAATTGCAAGAAATTTTCG
>CAXMSF010000309.1:0-11505 GCA_964196055.1 uncultured Gammaproteobacteria bacterium
CCGCGCTGCTCGCGAGCGAACGGGGCGGGTGAATTCGCCTGCCGCGTGCCTCCGGATGTTGCGGTTTCCCCGGAGTGTCGCTCAGGGCTCTCGCGGAACCGGTTCGTCGTCGCGCTGCCGAGGCCTTCGCGGGGTCAGGCCGACGGCTTCCGCGGTTGCGGCTTCGCCGTCCCAGCTGGGCGCTTCGAGCGGGTTCGGCAGGTCGGAGAACGGAAACGGAACCTCGGCGTCGTTATACGTGATGTAGCGATGGATCCGATATTCGTAAGTGACGATGCGATTGGCCAGTGATCGCAGGCGCGGGTGCGGCGGTCGCCGTGTGATCAAAGCCCACAGCAAGCCGAATGCCACGAGTACTCCCAGCAACGAATTGATCACGCTCGCCACGATCATGAAGATCAGGGTCAAGAGGATGCGAATTCCGGTGTCCCGCGGATCGAGGTCGAGTTCGGAGATTCTCGGGCTGTCTGAAACGGTCGAAGCACTCATGCTGGCCTCCTGTGAGTGAGTACCCTGCTGCGATTGCACGGATCGTGCCGGCCGAAGCATGCCGCAGCGTGCGCTCGAGCGCAGCGGACCGCAGCCCGGGAACTGCACTGTCGCCTGGATCCTGCATGCGGGGCCATCAGGGCTCGCCACGCGTTCCGCCCGGAGTTCAGGCTAGAGGCGCGCTTCGCATTGGGCGCAGTGTTGGCGATAGGGCCGCGGGATTCGGTCCGGGAAGCCGTGAAACGATTCCATGCACCTGGGGCATTCGAATGCGAGAAAGGCCTCGGCTCGGATCCAGAAGCGCCCGACCCCCCACCCGTGCAGTGCCAGAACCAGGAAGAACACGAAACCGGCGTCGGAACGCTGGTTCGGTGTCAGCGTGGCAACCACCAGCAGCAGCAGCGAGACGATCCCGAGTACCGCGGCTTCGGAAAGCAACTGGGTCCAGCCGAGTCCGTCGGGGATGCCGGCTTCCGGGTTCGCGGATTCGATTTCGCGCATGGCCGGAGGATCGGCAGACGATCCCGCGAGCTTGACCCCCGCTTTCTCCGTCCAGCTTCGGTCGCATCGGGCTCCGCTTGCGGCGTCTCAGACCGCGGTGATGCAGCGGTCGTAGAATGCGTCGATGGCCTTCGTGGCCTGCTTGCCTTCGCGTGTCGGAAAGAGGTCGAAGCCGTGCGGCGCGCCCGGGTAGACCTGGAGCTCGGCGGGGTTCCCGGCCGCGACCCAGCGCACGTAGAGGAAGAGGGTGTGGTCGATCAACGGATCGAGCGTGCCCACGGTGAACAGGGCGGGCGGCGCTCCCGCGAGGTCGGCGTACAGCGGCGACACGTCCGGGTCGCGACGCAACGCCCCGTCCGGGACGAAGCAATCCGTGAACCACCGGATGCTGTGGGAGTTCAAGATCAAGTTGCGGTCGTCGAATGCCTGGTGGCTCGGAACGCCCGACAGGTCGTAGAGTCCGTAGGCGAGGTTCGCGCCCGACAACTGCACTCCGTGTCGCTGCAACATCCGCAGCGACGTCACTGCACTCAGATGGCCGCCCGCGCTTTCGCCGCCGACGAGGACTTTCTCGGGGGCCACGCCGAATTCCGACGTTGCGTTCTCGACCAGCCATAGCGCGGCGGCTTCGCAATCATCCGGTGCGGCGGGGTAGGGGTGTTCCGGTGCGAGACGATAGTCGACGCTCACGACCGCGAGGCCGAGTTCGTCGGCGCGGCGCTGGTTCTGTGCATCGTTCATCGACGCGCGACCGATGACCCAGCCACCACCGTGGAGGTGAAGCAGCGCGCCCCGTGCCTTTCCATCCGGCCGAAAGATTCGGACCGGAACCGGATGACTCGCGCTCGGAAGCGTACGTTCCTCTGCGCGGTCGGAAGGCTCGCCCAGCGAAAACGCATTCTGCTCGTCGAAGCTCCGACGCGCCTCCTGCGCCGATTCGATCGACGCGGGCTGACTCGTTGCCGCGGGCATGGTCTTCTCGATCAGGTCCACGAGCGCACGCAGCTTGCTGCTCGCGTTGCTTTCGTCGAATCGCTGGGGATCGAGCGGGTTGCTCATCTAGGGGGAGCCTCGTCGCAGAAAACCCGTGGGAGCTTATCACGCGACTCAGGTCGGCCGTCGACATCGGGCTCCAACGGCGACACTTCCCACGGTCGAACGCGAACCCGACACTCCGAGAGAGCGTCCCGCATCATCGTTCCAGTCCGTCGACCGCATAGATCCCGACGGGCTCGGTGATGCCGCGGATGTCTGCGGGAGGAAACTCGCGCACGCAGAAGCGCGGGTCGAGGGACTGCTGGACCTCTCGGGTCACGAGAATGTCGGCGTCGTAGGCGCGCGTGAGATCCTGCACCCGCGCCGCGACGTTGATCGTGCGGCCTACGAACGCGTACTGGATCAGATCCCGGCTTCCTACGAGACCCGCGACTCCGACACCGCGATGCAGGCCGATCCCGATTGCGAGCGCCGGCAGGCCATCGGACTCGAGGGTGCGGTTGTAGGCTTCGAGCTCCTCGCGCATTGCGAGTGCTGCGCGGACCGCGCCGTTGGCCTGCCACGGGTCGGGCTCGAGTGCGCCGAACAACGCGAGCATGCCGTCGCCGATCAGCGCAGAGACGTGGCCGCGGTGCTCGGTGATCGCCCGGCTCATGCGTTCGAAATAGCCGTTCAGAATGCGAAGCAGCACGTCCGGGTCGAGACGATCGCTGAGCGCGGTGTAGCCGACGAGGTCTGCGAACAGCGCGGTGACCTCCTTGCGTTCACCACCCGTCGAGACGCCGCGCGCGATCACACGCTCGACGATCTCTTCGGGGGCAAAGCGCCCGAAAGAGCGCTGCAGGTGCTCGAGGTCCGTCGTCGCACTCTCGAGTCGTTCGCGCAGCGCCTTTGCTTCGCGGGACTTCCGGTACAGCAGGAACGCGAGACCCATGGCGGCGCCCACCGCGACCAGCACGCTCGTCCAGGCCGGCGACATCAACGTTCGCAGAGCACCAATGACAGCCGGCAGGTGCCGTTCGCGAGCGCGAGAACTCCGACGAGTTCGAGGAACTCTTCTTCCGTGAGCATGGCGCGCAGATCGCGCGCGCGGCGCTGGATGTCTTCCGGCCGGTAACGGACCGTCTCGCGCGCGAACGGAACGACCGCAGCTTCGATCGGGTCGAGCTCCGGTGAGCCGAGATGGGTGAGCACCGCTTCGGTCTGTACCGCGTCCAGGCCGTTCGCTGCGAGTAGCTGCGTGGCTTCGGCCTCCACGCGTTTGCTCTCGAGAGCGCGTGCCACGACGGCAAAGACGAGTCCCTTCAGACGCCGTGAGAGGATCTCGGATTCCCACGCCGCAGTGACCGTCCGGCATTGGATCGTCGCCACCGGCAGGCCGTCGAGCGCGCGGCCCACGTACGCGAACGGGCCGTTCGCGAGCGCTTCGGGCAGCGGCTCCGGATGCCCGGGCTTGCACGCGCCGCGGATCATGCGCGCGATCAACGGTCGTAACAGGCGTGTGATCCAGCGGTCCTCGGTGCCTTCGATCGGCGCCAGGGGCAGTGCGAGCAGGGTCGTGATGCGATTCGCGATGACCGCATTGGCGGCCGCGAAGGCCAACTCTCGCACCGAGTCGGTCGAGTGGCCGGCATCGACGAGTGTTGCCTCGTCATCGGCGGACGGCACCGGGTTCGCGCGCGAGAAGCGACGCGCGAATTCGAGTGCGAGGCGCTCACGCGGTTCGAACTGTGCGCTGTACGAGGCCTGCTCGATCGCGCGAATCTTCCGCTCGTCGCAGCCGAGGATCCGAAGCTGTGCGCGCTGTGAGGCGTAGCAGTAGCGGCACGAGTTGTCCTGGCTCACGGCGAGGAAGATCAGGTCGGAGAGGCCGTGGTCGAGATGGACGAGGTAGCCGTTGCGCAGATTGCCCTCGGCAAATGCGCGTGCAAGCCACGGGCACTTCGCGAAGTACCGGACGGCGTCGTACGGGACGCCGAAGGCCTTGCGTGCGTCTCGCTCGAGCGCCGCATCGCGAACCGGCGCGACCAGACACTCTCCCCACGCGACGTCTACGACTGCGGACATGGAACTCCTTCGGAGTCGCTGCGGCTCAGCTGGCGAACGCACCTCGAATTCGCTCGATCGCGACTTCGACCTTCTCTCGCGAGTTGAAGGCCGAGATTCGAATGTAGCCCTCTCCTGCTGCGCCGAAGCCCGCGCCGGGCGTGCCGACGACGTGCGCGCCTTCGAGCAGTCGGTCGAAGCAATCCCAGGAGGAAAGGTCATTGGGAGTGCGCATCCAGATGTACGGTGCGTGTTCGCCACCGAACAGCGTGAAACCTGCGGCGCCGAGTCCTTCGCGGAGCAGCGCGGCGTTGGCCATGTAGTAGCCGACCTGTTCGCCGGTCTGTTTGCGGCCTTCCGGGCCGAAGACCGCCGCCGCAGCGCGCTGAACGACGTACGGCACGCTGTTGAACTTCGTCGCATGACGTCGGGCCCAGAGCGGGTTGATGGCCACTCGCTCGCCGCCGGCCGTGCTGCCGGTGAGCTCCTGTGGGATCACCGTGTAGGCGCAGCGGACACCCGTGAAGCCGGCCCGTTTGGAGAAGCTGCGCATTTCGATCGCGCACTCGCGCGCGCCATCGATCTCGTAGATCGAGCGCGGCAATGCGGGGTCCTGGATGAACGCGTCGTAGGCGGCATCGAAGATCAGTACGCAGTCGTTCGCACGCGCCCAGCCGACCCAGGCTTCGAGACTCGCGCGGTCCGCCACGGTTCCGGTCGGGTTGTTGGGCGAACACAGGTAGGCGAGGTCGACCCGCTGTGTGGGCGGCGCGGGGCAGAAGAGGTTGGCTTCAGTGGCCTCGAGATAGGTGATGCCGGCATAACGGCCATTATCTCCCGCGGTCCCGGTTCGGCCGGCCATCACGTTGGTGTCGACATAGACCGGATACACCGGGTCGGTGACCGCGAAGCTGCAATCGCTTCCGAAGATCTCCTGGATGTTGCCGCTGTCCTGCTTGCTGCCGTCGGAGACGAAGATTTCGCTGGCTTCGATCTCGACGCCCCGCGCGCGGTAGTCGTGCTCGCGGATTGCGTCGAGCAGGAAGTCGTAGCCGTTCTCGGGACCGTAGCCGCGAAAGCCCGCTTCGGTGGCGAGTTCGTCGACGGCCGCGTGCATCGCATCGACGACTGCAGGAACGAGCGGCAGTGTGACGTCGCCGATCCCCAGCTTGATCACGTCTGCGTCGGGGTTGGCCTCGGTGAAAGCCCTGACGCGGCGACCGATTTCGGGAAAGAGGTATCCGGCCTGGAGTTTCTGGAAATTCTCGTTGATGCGTGCCATGGCGCCGACTGTAGCAGGCGACCTCAGCTCGGGTCGATCAACACACCGGGATTGAGCACGCCCGCCGGGTCGAGCGTTCGCTTCGCGGCAGACAAGACTCGGGCGAAGCCGTCCGGGCGCTGTTCGTCGTACCACGGCCGATGATCCCGGCCAACTGCGTGGTGGTGTGTGATCGTGCCGCCGCAACGCAGTAGCGCTTCGGCCGCCGCGGCTTTGATTTCGGCCCACTGTTCGAGTTCGCTGCCACGCCGACCTGGTGCGAGCACGGTGTAGTACGGCGCCGCGCCGTCGGGGTAGGCGTGCGTGAAGCGGCACGCCACGTTGCCGGCGCCGCACACGCGCCGCACCGCATCCTCGACCGCCGCGGTGACTTCCGCGTGGAAGTTTTCGAAGCGATCCCAGGTGATTGCGGTCTCGAATGTTTCCGAGATCACGGCGGCACGCACGAGTACGTCGCGCAGGTAGGGCGCATTCAGGAACGCATTCCGCCACGCGCCGGCTGCACCTTCGCGGGTGGCTCCGGAGTCCGTGCGCGTTTTGCCTGCTCCCTCGGGAACGGTTCCGCCGCCGTCACGGCAGAGTTCGAGCGCGCGCTGCATCGCCGCATCCAGCGGATGGTCGGCGGACTCGAAGCCCACCACGAGAACCGCGGTCTCGCCGTCGCCCGCGCCGGCGGTGAGGGCCTCGAACGGTGAGAGCAAGCGGCAATTCGTCGGATAGAGGGCGCTTTGCGACAGATCTCGCACGACGCGTGCGCCGCGCAGGAAACCGTCGTCGCCCGCGAACGACACCGCCGCCGAAGCGCGGAAGCGCGGCCGGTCTTGCAAGCGCATCCAGGCTTCGGTGATGATTCCGAGCGTTCCCTCCGAACCGATGAACAGTCGGTCGGGACTCGGGCCGGCGCCGGAGCCGGGCAGCCGGCGGCTCTCGATGGAGCCGCTCGGAGTCACGACGCGCAGCGCTTCGACGAAGTCGTCGATGTGGGTGTAGAGGGTTGCGTAGTGTCCGCCCGAACGGGTTGCGATCCAACCGCCGAGTGTCGAGAACTCGAAGCTCTGTGGGAAGTGCCGCAGCGTGAGTCCGTGCGGTCGCAGGGCATCTTCGAGCGCCGGTCCGTAGATGCCGGCTTCGATTCGTGCCGCGCGTGAGGCGCGGTCGATTTCGAGCACGCGCGACAGGCCGCCGAGGTCGATGGATACGATTCCCCGGTAATCGTCGCAGCCCGCGGCCTCGACTCCGCCGACCACGCTCGAGCCTCCGCCGTACGGGATCGCCGCGATGCGTGCGTCCGAGCACCAGTCGAGCAGTGCCACCAGGTCGCTCTCGTCGCGCGGGAACGCGACCAGGTCCGGCGCCGGGTCGAATTGCGCGCGCGCTCCGCGCACGGTGTCGCGGAACGATTTCCCGTAGGTATGCGAGGCGCGGTCCAATGGCGTGGTGCTACAGCGCTCGGCCAGGCTCGCCGGGGGAGCGACGCGCGGTGGCACCAGCTCGACATCTTCGATTCGCGGAGCCGGTGCGACTTCGAAGTCGCTCACGCCCAGGCGCTGGCCGAGCGTTTGCGCGATGCCTTTCGCC
Organism: uncultured Gammaproteobacteria bacterium; assembly: GCA_964196055.1. Lineage (GTDB taxonomy): Bacteria > Myxococcota_A > UBA9160 > UBA9160 > SMWR01 > JAFDEI01. Next base: position 6,893 of record CAXMSF010000309.1, read on the forward strand.
TGCTCGTCGCTCGGGCCTTCGCCCTCGAATCCCCAGCCCCAGAATTTTCGCCGCTTCGTCGGCATCACGCCTCCGGCCGGATCAGCTCCCGTTGGGAGCGAGTGTCTCGAGCACGCGCAGATCGGCGCCCGGGTTGCCGTCGGGTCGCAGCGCTTGAATGCAGACGTGGTCGGCGCCGGCGTCCCAGTGCGCCTGGATGCGGGTCGCGATGGTCTTCTCGTCGCCCCAGGCGACGATCGCGTCGACCAGGCGATCGCTGCAGCCCTTCTCGAAGTCCGAGTCCTCGAAGCCGAGCCATTTCAGGTTGTTCTGGTAATTCGGCAGCCCGGCGTAGATCGCCATGTTCTTGCGTGCGATCTCGCGAGCCTTGGAAGCGTCGGTCTCGAGCAGGACCATCTGCTCGGGACACAACATCGGACCGCTGCCGAGGATTTCTCGCGCCCGCGCAGTGTGCTCCGGTGGGACGAAGTAGGGATGCGCGCCCTGCGCAGCAGTCGACGAGAGTTCGAGCATTCGCGGGCGAAGCGCGGCGAGCAGGATCGGCGCCGCCTCACCGGGTTTGCGCGCCATGAAGAGCGCGCTCTGCATCTTCTCGAGGTAGTTCCGCATGGTCGTGAGCGGCTTGCCGTACTCGTGGCCGCGGACGCCGGAGACCAGGTGCCCGTGCGAGACGCCGATGCCGAGAATGAAGCGCCCCGGTGCGAGGTCGCCGAGCGTGTTGTGGATCGCGTTCATCAGCATCGGATCGCGGGCGTAGATGTTCGCGATGCCGGTTGCGAGAATCAGTCGCTCGGTCTGCCCGGCCAGGTAGCCGAGCATCGAGAACGGATCGCGCCCGACGGCCTCCGGAACCCACAGGGCCGAGTAGCCGAGCTGCTCCAACCGCTGCGCGAATTCGGCGGCTTCGGGGCCGCTCATGTCGTCGAGCCAGGTCCAGACTCCGAGTCTTCCGAGTTCCATTCGGGGGTCTCCGCTTCGATCGATGTGAGGTTCGCCGGAAGACTACCCCCCGCGTCGGGGCCGCGCCGCCGCCCTCCTTCGTGTCGAAGCGTCCCGGATGCGGAGCCGACCGTGCGACGTTTCCACCGATATGACGAGTCTTCGCCGCTTGCCCGCGCAGGGCGCTCCGCGGTGGGGATTCAGCGGACGCGTTGCATCTCGCCCGAGCGCAGCCTGCCGAGATAACCGTCGAGCTCGGACTTCACCCGGCCCGAGAGCATCACCACGCCGAAGATGTTCGGAAACGCCATCCCGAGAATCATCATGTCGCCGAAGTCGATCACTGCGCTGGCTTGGAAGATCGCCCCGAGGCAGGCGAAGACCAGGAACAGGGCCTGATAGGCGAGGACCGAGCGCCAACCGAAGAGATAGGCCCAGCACTGTTCGCCGTAGTAGCTCCACGAGATCATGGTGCTGAACGCGAACAGTATGGCGGTGAACGACAACAGATAGGGGAACCACGGAAACACGGTCGCGAACGCCCAGGACGTCATTTCGATGCCCGTGCCCGCTTCCGGGGCCGACCAGGCGCCGGTCACGACGATCACCAGCCCGGTCATGGTGCAGACGATGAGGGTGTCGACGAAGGGCTCGAGCAGCGCGACGATTCCCTCGCGCACCGGCTCGTTCGTGATGGCGGCGGAGTGCACGATCGCGGCCGATCCCGTACCGGCCTCGTTGCTGAAGGCCGCGCGGCGGAAGCCCTGGATCAGCACGCCGACGAAGCCGCCCAGGCCCGCCTCGGTCGAGAACGCCGAGCCGACGATGGTGGCGAGGCCGGGCCCGATCTGGTCCGCGTGCATCAACAGGATCGCAAATCCGCACAGCAGGTAGAGCGTGCACATGAAGGGCACGATCGAGGCCGCGACTTCGCCGATCCGGCGGATTCCGCCGATGATCACGACTCCGACGAGGGAGGCGATCGCGACGCCGAAGACCACCGCACCGAGGGTGCCGTTCAGCTCCGGGAAGACGGTCGCGAACTGCGTGTAGCTCTGGTTCGACTGGAACATGTTGCCACCGCCGAAGCTCCCGCCGATGCACATGAACGCGAACAGGGCCGCGAGCCCCTTGCCGAGGCGTGGGAAGCCCTTCTCGGCGAATCCCGTGCGCAGGTAGTACATCGCACCGCCCGAGACGTGTCCGTTGGGCAGGATGATGCGGTAGAGCTGGCCGAGGGTGCACTCGGCGAACTTCGAGCTCATGCCGAGGAAACCCGCGAACACCATCCAGAAGACCGCGCCCGGCCCGCCGATTCCGACCGCGACCGCGACGCCCGCGATGTTGCCGAGGCCGACCGTTGCCGAGAGCGCCGCGGACAGCGCCTGGAAGTGCGAGATCGAGCCGGCTTCGTCGGGCCGTGTGTAGCGGCCGCGAACGCAGTCGATCGCGTGTCGGAAGGCGCGGAAGTTCACGAATTGGAAGCGCAGCGTGAAGAAGGTCGCGCCGAAGATCAGCCACAGCACGACGAGCGGGATCTGGATCTCGTCGCCTCGGGCATTGTCCCAGAACCAGACGTCGAAGAAGATCACCGCCGAAAGCGGCGCCACCAAGACGTCGGTGAAGATTGCTTCGAGCCGGCTCAGGATTCCGGTCGCTTCGGCCTTGGTCGGATCCACGCTCACCCCCCCCCCTGTATTGCTGCTGTCTATCGGTCGACCGGTCCGGGGGGAGGAGCGCAGCCGAGTTGAACGGAGTCTGCGGCCGACCGGACGAGCCGTTAGCATACGCGGTTCCCGATCGTCCTGCGAAGGAGTCACCCCGTTGGCAAGCCCCGGCTCGACCCTGTCCGAATACGCCTCGAAACGGCTGCTTGCTACGTACGGAGTTCCGCTTGCGCGCGAGGCGCTGGTCGATTCGGCGAGTGCGGCGGCCGCAGCCGCCGCGGAGCTGGGATTCCCGGTTGCGCTCAAGCTGTGCGGCGACGCGGTCGCGCACAAGACCGAGCGCGAGCTGGTGCGGTTGAACCTCGGCGATGCGTCCGCGGTCGAAGCCGCCGCGCGCGAGCTGCTGGGACGAGCGCTGCCGGAGGACGGCAAGGTCGGCCTGCTGGTGGCCGAGATGGTGCGCGGCAATCGCGAACTGATTGCGGGCGTCGTGCGTGATCCCGTGCTCGGCCCGTGCGTGATGCTGGGCCTCGGCGGGGTTCTCACGGAAGCACTCGGAGACGTCGTCTTCGCCGCGGCACCGCTCGAGGAGAGCGAGGCGCGCAGGCTGCTCGGCGGGCTCCAGGCGAGCCATTTGCTCGGCGAGTTTCGCGGTGAGCCGCCCGTGGATGCGGACGTGTTGGTGGGCTTGTTGGTCGGCCTGGGGCGTCTCGCCGTCGAGCGCCCCGACATCGCGAGTGTCGACATCAACCCGTTGATCGTGTCCGGGGGGGCGCCGGTCGCGGTGGACGCTCTGGTGGAACTCGCGGATGGGGCGGCGGCATCGGCTCCCGAAGCGCAAGCAGTCGACGATGCGACAATCCTCGAGCGCTTCCGGCCGCTATTCCACCCGCGCGGCATCATCGTCGCGGGCGCGTCGACCCACCCCGGCAAGTTCGGATTCGTCGCGCTCCACAATCTGCTGCGCTTCGGCTACGACGGCGAGGTCTTTGCGGTCAATCGGGACGGTAGCGACATCCTCGGCCGTCCGAGTTTCAAGGACGTGAGCGAGATCCCGGACGGCGCAGCCGATCTGGTCTTCGTCTGCACACCCAATCAGGCCAACGTCGAGCTGCTGCGCGCGTGTGCGAAGAAGGGTGTCCGTGCGGCGTTCGTTGCGAGCGCGGGTTACGGCGAGGCGGGTGACGAGGGGCGTGCGCGCGAGCGTGAACTCGTTGCTCTCGCGGACGAACTCGGGATCCTCCTGATCGGACCGAACGGCCAGGGTGTGATTTCGACATCGCACTCGATGTGCGCGCAGATCGTTGCACCGTATCCGCCGGCTGGCCGGATTTCGGTGGCGAGTCAGAGCGGAAACCTCGTCTCGTCCTATCTCAACTACGCGGTCGAGTCCGGGGTCGGGATCAGCAAAGCGGTTTCATGCGGCAATTCAGCACAGACGACGCTGTCGGATTGCTTCGACTACTTCGGAGCGGATCCGGAAACCGACGTGGTGCTCGGCTACCTCGAAGGCGTGGCGGACGGCCGCCATTTCATCGAGAGCCTGCGACGCTTGACCGCGCGCAAACCGCTCGTGCTCGTGAAGGGCGGGGCTGCGGCTGCGGGGGCACGCGCCGCCGCGAGCCACACCGGATCGCTGGCCACCGACGATCGCGTCTTCGACGGCGTGTTGCGGCAGCACGGCGCGCTGCGTGCGCAGACCGTCGAAGAGGCTTACGAGTGGGCCGCCACGCTTGCCACCCAACCGCTTCCGCGCGGCCGGCGCGTGGTCGTGTTCACGACCGCGGGCGGGTGGGGCGTGCTCGCCGCCGACGCCTGTGCCCAGGCGGGTCTCGACCTCATCGCACTTCCGGACGACATCATCCGGCAGATCGACGAGCTGGTTCCGGCACGCTGGAGTCGCAACAACCCGGTCGACCTCGCGGGCGGCGAAACGCGCGACACGATCCCCGAAGTCCTCGACCTGATCTGCGCCAACGACGAAGTCGACGCCGTGATCCACCTGGG
>CAXMSF010000310.1:0-3358 GCA_964196055.1 uncultured Gammaproteobacteria bacterium
CCAGCAGTGACGCGGCCAGCAGTTCGTTGAGCGATTCGATCATGCTGCGGAACTCGGACGCGGTAGCACCGAACTGCGACGCCGCCCCCTCGTACTCCGCGATCTCGAAGGGCTTGCCCGGTTTCGCGCCCTCCGGCTTCGGCTCGCCGACCTTGAAGCGTCCCGCGAGGACCTCCATCGCCGCGGCGAGCTCGGTCGCCGCGGCCATCGTCGCGCGCGCCTCGCTCATGACCGCCACGAGGTTCTGTTGGCCGGATTCGAGGCTTGCGAACAAGTCCGCCTGCTCGGGCGTGGACCCGGAGGTGATTAGAGCGGAGAGGTCGGCGACGCTGCGCGAGAGCCGATCGGTCGACGCCGCGATGCTGTCGGTATTCGCGAGCACACCGGCGATCTCCGGTTGCGCCGCGATCTCGAAGTAGGCGAGCTGCCCGTGCAGCCGCCAGATCGCGGGCGCACGCTGAAAGAAGTAGTTCATCCGCTCTGCGAGCTCGAGCGCCTGGTCTGCGGCGGCGGTCGCGTGGCGGACTGCCGACATCAGACCTTTGGCCTTCCGCTCCTCCGCGCCTTCGAAGCCGGACGCGAATGCGTCGAAACGGACCGCTTCCGAATAGCCGCGGTCTGCGTTCGCAACGATCCAGCTCGCGATCAGACCGCGCAGATCGTCCAGCTGCCCGGTGGACAGAATGCCTCCGGCAAGCTCCCAGACCTCCGCTTCGTACTTCCGCGCCGCGCGCAAAACCGGGTGGACGGCTTCGCCGAAAATCCGACTTCCGTCCCGCTCGATCGAGGCCCGCAACACATTGACGAACACGACCATGTCGAGCAGGGAAACCGACGGATACGGCCCCGAGGCGATGAAGATCGCGTTCGAATTGAAGGCGTATTTCGCTTCGAGGATGATCTTGCGCTTGCGGATATCGGGCTCGCTCGCGAGGAGATCATCGAGCGGTGACGAGAGCGCTTCGGCGAGCCCGTCTGCGAATCGTTCCAGGCGGAAACGCAGCTCGGTGGGAGTGACGAGCTTCGGCTCTTCGGTGCTCGATTGCGCGGACGCGCCGGACGCGGGATCGGTGCCGGAGGCTCCCCCGGGCCAACCCGCGCAGGCGAAGATCAAGGGCAGGAGCAGTGCAGGCAACAATCTCCGCCGCCGGCTCGACAGCGCGGTCTTCCGTCGCATCATCGGATCATCTCCGAGCGCCATTCTACACCGAAGCAGCCACGCAGGCGGCTCAAAATCCCGGAACGGCCCGGCCGTGACACAACGCCCCACTGGCGAAAAAAGCCATGTGGCTCTCGCGGCTTTCTTCGGACCTGCGCATTGATTGCACCTCGGGAAGTCACGCTTTTCTTCCCGGAAGATCATGAAAGCCGGCCGAGCGACGCGAAGCCCCCCAGGCCGTCGTCGAAAATGAAATCCCCTAACCTCTTCCCCTAACCTCCAGGCGGATGCTTCGAACGCTGTTCCCTGCCTTGATCACCACGCTACTCGCCTTCGGCGCCGGCACCGCCGCGGCCATTTCGCCGGAAGATCCGCTCCCGAGGGAGCCGGACGAGTCCGTGGCCGAGCGCTCGAAACAGTTCTTCGACCGCATCTGGAATCTCGCGACCCTCTACGAAAATTCCGACGGCCCGATCTTGAACGAGCTCGCATTTCGCGGCCGCTTCCAGGCCGACTTCCCCCTCTTCGAGTCGAATCAAGGGGACTACAGCGAAGCGCAAGTGCGACGGCTGCGGCTCGGGGTCGAGTCGCGCTGGTTCAGCGACTTCGTCGCACACGTCGAGGTCGATATCGACGCGACCTGTGAGCGAGGCGAGAACTGTGACGACGACGCCTATGAGGGCTTGACCGATGCCTACCTGGGCTGGGCTCCGCACGAAGCGTTCGAGCTGAAGCTGGGAAAGATTTCGGCGCCCTTCACCCTCGACGGCACGACCTCGTCGAATCGCCTGCTCTCCTTGGAACGCAACAATGTGTCGAATAATCTATGGTTTCCCGTCGAGTACCATACCGGCATCAACGTGTCGGGGCGGCACGAGGCCTGGCGCTATCTCGCGGGCGCCTACTCGTCGAGTACGACCGAGGAGTTCGGAGACCTCGATGCCGGCTACTTCCTGCTCTTCACGCTCGCTCACGACTTCTCGACGCGCCTCCAAGTCCCCGAGGCCCTGCTGACGCTGGACTACGTCTATAACCAGGCCGACGAAGACAATGTCTCGACGCGAGACCTCGCCCACGTGGTCTCCCTTCACTTCCGCTACGACACCGGCGCGTGGGGCCTTCGTTCGGACCTGAGCGGCGGAATCGGCTACGGCACACAGAGTGACTTGATCGGACTGACCCTGATGCCGTTCTACCACATCAACAGCTACTTCCAGATCGTCGCCCGCTACACCTTTCTGAAGAGCTTCGACGACAACGGCGTGCGATTCGCGCGCTACGAGAGCCGAATCGAATCCGGGCGGGGAGACCGCTACAACGAACTCTTCTTCGGGCTCAACTGGTACCTCTACGGCCACAAGCTCAAGTGGCAGACCGGCGTCAAGCTCACCCAGATGGACGATGCCGCGGACGACGGCGGTGACTACCGGGGCGTGGGCTGGACGACCGGATTCCGGATGAGCTGGTGACGCAGCAAGCGATCACTTCCGAGGGCTTCTGTGTCGTCCAATCGAATACGGCTCGTGCCCCGAGCCGCGCCGGTACAGCGCCGTCGAGATCATGGCGACGACCGCACCGCTGAACGCCAGCAGCATGTCCTTCTGACCGTCCCATACGTCGCCCTGTGCACCCACATAGGCCATGCCGACGTTCGGGCTCGTGGCCCGTGCGGCGGCCCATTCGAGGATCTCGTAGAGGGAACTCGCCGACACGATGAAGAGGACCGGGACGACGAAGCTCCAGAGACGATGGGCATGGATCCGCCGCAACGTGATCTCACGCATCGGATAGGCGAACAACAAGCCGAACGCGAAGTGAACCAGGCGGTCGTAATGGTTGCGCGTGAGGTCGAAGGTATCGCGCAGCCGGTCACCCACCGGAACGAGCGAGTAGGTGTAGTGCGACCCAACCGCATGCAACAGCAGGAAGAGACCGATCGAGGCGTAGGAGAGATTCGAAAACACGAAACGTCGGTGGCTGGCGGCCAGCAGGCCGACGATCCCGAAGACGAGGTAGTTCTCGAGCAGCCAGGTGTCGCGGTCGACGGGCGAGACCGCGAGCAGGCCCCACACCACGAGGTAGACGGCAAGCATCGCCTGCAGCAGCGGATTGCGCTCGATAGAAAGCCCTACGAATCCTGCTTTCACGCCGAAGAGCCTTGCAGGTATCCGCGCCCATGGCGAGACCGCGTGCTGAGGG
>CAXMSF010000311.1:0-12395 GCA_964196055.1 uncultured Gammaproteobacteria bacterium
GTGACGCGCTGCCCGAGGACAAGGCCGCGGCGGTGCGTCGACTCTCGGAAGCGGGCCGCATCGTCGCCATGGCGGGCGACGGCGTGAACGACGCGCCCGCGCTCGCGCTCGCCCACGTCGGCATCGCGATGGGGACCGGGAGCGACGTCGCAATGGAGAGCGCCGGGGTCACACTGGTTCGCGGCGACCTGCGCGGCATTCTGCGTGCGCGCCGACTCAGCGCGGCGACGATGGCAAACATCCGCCAGAATCTGTTCTTCGCGTTCGTCTACAACGCACTCGGCGTTCCCGTGGCGGCGGGCGTCTTGTATCCGGTGTTCGGCGTGCTGCTCAGCCCGATGATCGCGGCCGCGGCGATGAGCCTGAGCTCGGTCTCGGTGATCGCCAACGCGTTGCGCCTACGCCGCTTCGAGATCTAACAACGTGCAACGCGCGAGGCGCGTTGCACGGCGAGGATGCGGAGGCTCGACCTCACAGCGGTCACGGCGCAACTAGTCGTCGCTCGAATCCGTCGGTTGCGACTGCGGCAGCAGCAGATCCTCGAGGAAGAACGCCGCGAGCTCGGCGCGTCCCGAGAGGCCCGACTTCTTGTAGACCACGACCGCGTGCTGGCGCACGGTGCGTTCGCTGCGGTTCATTACGGCGGCGGCCTGCTTGTGGCCAAGCCCCTTCAGCAGCAGCAGCGCAACCTCTTTTTCAGTCGGGGTCAGCGACCAGCGGTCGAACTGGACCTCGATCTCGGCGCCGAGCCCATCCAACAGGCGCGTCGCTCGCGCCCGCCAGCGATCGCGCTCGGCCTCGCGATCGCGCAGATCCTGCTGCGACCGGGCCAGTCCGTGGTTCGCTCCGGCCCAACCTCGCCAGAGAAAGAATACGGTGCCGAGGCAGAGTGCCACGAAGGCGAGCTCGAACAGCACGTGGAACGACCAGAGCGACCCCGGGCGATCGAGGACGAGATCGACCACGCCGAAGGCCGCGATCGCGGCCAGCAGAACGGTGAGCCCGACCCGGAAGCCCGGCTCGATGCCATCTACCGGCGGTCTCTCTTGCCCCATATCTCCCCAGGTCGCGGCTCAGCGCCGATTCGAGTCATCTGCCGGATGGTCGCTCGGCCGCCACCGCCCGACAATTCGTAGCTCATCGACGCGGCTTCCCCGCAAAGGAGGGATTTCTGTGCCCGAACCGCTTCATCCCGCGATGGTTCACTTTCCGATCGTACTCGCATTTCTCTCACCAATCGCCGCCGCGGCCGTTCTCTGGGCGATTCAGTCGGGTCGCCTCACCAAACGCGCCTGGCTGCACGTGCTGATCATTCAGATCGCCGTCTTGGGTTCGGGTTGGCTCGCCGCGGAGGCGGGTGAAGACGAGGAGGAGCGGGTAGAACGAGTGATCGCCGAGAAGCACATCGAGGAGCATGAAGAGGCTGCCGAGCGCTTCCTGGCGATTGCAGGCGTGACGCTCGCCCTCGCGGTCGCGGGCCTGCTCGGCAATCCCTTCGGTGCTGTGGCGCGCGGGCTCACGGTTGCGTCGGCGCTCGCGTCGCTTGTGTTGGTGTCGGCGGTGGGGCACAGCGGCGGAGAACTCGTCTACCGACACGGTGCCGCGGCCGCGTATACTCAGCCTGATGCGGCCAATGCGCTCGGAGGTCGGGCCGGGATGGCGCACGACGAGGATGATGACCACGAGGCTGACGACGATGATTGATTCCCGCTGCGTGATGCGCGGCCTCCGCCTGACGCTGGCCGCGTGCGCGCTGTTGTTCTTGCTTGCCACCGCGAGCCCCGCACTCGCCCAGGTCCTGACTGCGGAAGACGACCTCTTCTATGTCCCGCAGGCTGAGGCGCTCGTCGTCGATGTGTTCGGCGTGCTCGACAACGATCTCCTCGACGGCGAAAGCGCGGGTGAGAGCGGTGCAACGGCGGTGCTGGTCGCGGATGTGAGCCACGGAACACTCGCGTTGGGCGAATTCGGGTCGTTCACGTATTCGCCCGGGGACGGATTCGATGGCACGGACCAGTTCGTCTATCGCGCGGTTTTCGGCGGCGTCAGCGACCTGGCCACCGTGACGCTCTCCGCTTGCACGGGTGGGCCGCAGATATTCACGTGTTGGAAGCGGGAAGCATTCCTCGCCAAGGCGGCCGAGTTGGGTCACCCGCGTTTCTTCGAGGGTTTCGAAAACGATGCCGTCTGGGGTTCCGCGCGGTCGCCCGTCAGCGTTCCCAGCGTGAGCAGCCGTGGTTTCGAGTGGCGTGCGAACGACTTCGACCCCACGCACGTCGACCCGCCGCAGCCCCCGCCGCCGCCCCCGAACCAGATCACCACCGGCTCCGGCCCCGCGCGCACTGGCCAATGGGGGATCTATGACCCCGAGCACGGCTATGCGACGGGAACATCCGTGGGTTGTGACATCGATATGCCCGATGATCATTGCCTCTACCACGATGGCTTCACGATTCGGCGCGAATCGGGTTCCGGCCCCCTCTTCGGTGCGGGCGGCTGGTTCGACGGGAGCCACGGGGCGAATGTCGGAATCGTGCTGGACGGAGATTGGCAGAACCCGATCGGCGGCGGAAAGATCGGAGTAGGCGCTCTCCAGTTCTTCGGAGTGATCGACGCGGGCCCGACGGGTTTCACGGAGATCCAGTTTCGTGAAACGGACGGCAAGGTCGGCCAGGCGCTGTATATCTGGGCCGACGATTTCTGGCTGCTCGCGGAGCGCAATCTGCCGGTTCCCGCGCTGGGCTCGCGCGGCCTCGCACTCCTCTGGCTCGCGATCGCCGCGTCGGGAGTGGGGGGCCTGCTTCGCTCCCGACGCCGCTCGGCGGCCTGAGCCGGACGCGCCGCCTAACAGGATTCTTCAGCACCCTGCTAAGGGCTCACTGCGTGCAGATCGTCTTCAAGCCGTTCCGCCTCGGCGCGAGATTTCCCGCACCAGCGTGTCCTTCAAATAGCGGAGTTCGCCGCTGCCGATGTTCGCGCCGCGGCCTTCGAGCATCCGGGTCGCGGCCAGGCCTGAGAGCACCGAGATCGTGTAGCTCATCAGGTCGACGCTGCCCGGGTCGCTGGCGTCGGTCTCAGGGAAGTAGCGCGACCAGATGCGGATCCACGCGGCGAGCATCTGCTGCTGCCACGAAAGCTCGAGGTCGGTGGGGAGATTGAGCAGGATCTCGAAGTTCGAACGATAGAGTGCGCTGCCAAAATGCTTCGCGCTGCGATCGATGAACAGCGAGACGCGCTTTTCGATGCCCTCGCCTTCCTTCGGTGAGTTCGCGTGCAAGCGAGCGAAGTCGTCGAAGGCCTCTTCGAGGACGGCCATCAAGATGCCGTCCTTGTCGCCGAAGTGATGCTGAACGGCCCCCCAGGTGACGCCTGCGCGACGCGCAATCTCGGCCGCGGTGCTTCGCTGGTAGCCGACTTCGGCGATGCTCGCGACCACGGCGGCCATGACGCGCGCGCGCGTTTCGGCGGTGCGCTCGGCGTGCGAGCGGCGCTCGCGCTCGGGCGCCGGAACCCGAATCTGCGGGCTCATCGTCGCCACTCGTCCTCGACGTTGTAGAGACGCGCCATCGATTGCGAGACGAGGCCACCGACCGGGAGCGCGACCCCGGCCTTGCGCGCGAGCTGCAGTGCCCAGGCGAGATCCTTCTCGGCGATCTTCATGTGACTGCGCATCAGCGACTGGAAGCCCTCGCTCGACTTCGCCTCGTCGGGAACTTTGTGACTCACGAGGTAGGTCGTCATCAAATCGGTGATCTGGCCGTTCGAGCGTCCGGCTTCTTCGAGCACCTCCTGCGGCAGGCCGATTGCGCGCGCGAGCGCCATCGACTCGTAGGCGGCGGCCCACTGGATGTAGGTGATGAGGTTGATACAGAGCTTGAGCTTGGCACCGTTGCCGAGCTCGCCCGCGTAGACGATCGGAACATCCGTCGTGGCTTCGAAGTACGGCCGGGCGCTTTCGAGCGCGGCTTCGGGGCCACCGATCAGATAGGTGAGCTGTTTGTTCGCAGCGCGCGCGGCACCGCCGGTGACGCACGCATCCATCACGGCGACATTCGTCGCCGCGGCGGCTTCGGCGATTTCGGCCGCGGTCTCGGGCATCACGGTGCTGTGGATCAGGATCACGCCGCCCGACTCCATGCCCGCGAGCAGACCATCGTCACCGTAAACCACTGCGCGGACATGGTCGTCCTCGGGCACACAGATGCCGACGATGTCGGCCGCGGCGCCGACATCACGCGGCGTCGCGGCGGCTCGAGCCCCGCCGGCCACGAGCTCCGCGACGGGTTCCGGCGCGATGTCGTAGACGCTGGTCTCGAAGCCGGCCGGGGCCAGATGCGCTGCGATGGGTTTGCCCTGATTGCCGAGTCCGATGAAGCCGGCGCGAAGCGAGCCTGGGCGATTAGTGAAGGCGAGCGAAGCCTTCGAGCCTGCTTGATCGCGAAGCGACATGGGAACTCCTTCACTACTTCGAACTGGGTGCCCGGAAGCTATCACAATTTACATTGCAAGCGAATTGTAAATGGTCTAATTTGCGCGACATGGTCGAGTTCTCCCCTTACGCGTACGAATTCCACGAAGATCCCTTCCCTATCTATGAACGGCTGCGCGCCGAGGCGCCCGTCTACCACAATCCGGACTTCGGCTTCTGGGCATTGTCGCGTTACGAGGACGTGCTCGCGGCCTTCAAGGACCCGAAGCGATTTTCGAATTCGCACGGGGTCTCGATCGAGCCGACCGCGCGCGGTGCCAACGCGCGCATGGGCAGCTCGTTTCTCGCATCGGATCCGCCCCAGCACACTCGCTTTCGCAGCCTCGTAGCGCGGGGCTTCACGCCGCGGCGGGTCGCGGCACTCGAGTCGCGCATTCGCGAAATCACGATCGAGCATCTCGACGCGCTCGTCGGCTCGGGCGGCTTCGACGTGATCGCCGACTTTGCGGGAAAGCTCCCGATGGACGTGATCAGCGAAATGATGGGGGTACCCCGAGAAGACCGCGCCGAGCTGCGAAGCTGGGCGGACACCATGGTGCACCGCGAAGAAGGATTCTTCGACGTGCCGCGCGAGGGAGCCGAGGCCTTCCTGAAGATTCGGCGCTACTTCGAGGCTGCCATTGCGGAGCGGCGACGGCGACCCGGCGACGACCTGCTCTCCACCCTGATGGCGCTCGACGCCGAGAAGTCGTTCTCCGAGTACGAGCTGCTCGGATTCTGCAACTTGATGATTACGGCCGGGAACGAGACGACCACGAAGCTGCTCGGCAACTCGCTCTACTGGTTGTGGCGAAACCCGGAGCAGCGCGCGCTCGTGGCACGCGATCAGGGCTTGATTCCGCAGTGGGTCGAGGAGACGCTGCGCTACGACAACTCCACCCAGGCACTGATGCGGTTCACGCTCGAAGACGTGGAGATCGGTGGAGTGGTGATCCCCGCGAACGAATACGTGCTGCTGCTCGTGGGGTCCGCGAACCGAGACTCCGAAGCCTTCGAACGCCCGGACGAGTTCGACGTTCGGCGCGATACGAGTGCAATGCTCTCGTTCGGAAAGGGGACTCATTTCTGCATGGGGGCCTCGCTGGCGCGGCTCGAAGGACGCGTGGCATTCGAGGAGTGGTGGAAGCGTTTCCCCGATTACGAGATCCAGCCCGAAAGCTGCGAACGAGTGCACTCGGTGAACGTGCGTGGTTTTGCGGCGCTTCCGGTCAAAGTCTGAACGCAGCAGCTGAAACGCGATTGCTCGCGCGCTTCCACGGCTCTGGTGCGTGGAGCCAAGCGGTCGATTTCGCAAAGGAGAGCGCGCGGTGAAGTACGACGGCATCGAGGGCAAGGTCGCGATCGTGACCGGAGCAGGCGGCGGAATCGGCGAGGCCTATGCGAAGGGGCTTGCCGCGCAGGGTGCGAAGGTGGCGGTCGCCGAAATTCAGCAGGAGACCGGCGAGCGGGTTGCGCGCGAAATCCGCGACGCGGGCGGCGAAGCCATCTTCGTCGTGGCCGATGTCGGGTCCGAGGAATCGACCCGCGCAATGGCGGACGCGGTGATCACCGAACTGGGCGGGATCGACTTTCTCGTGAACAACGCCGCGATCTTCGGCGACATGAAACTAGCGGGATTGCTGCGCGTCGACTGGGACTATTACAAGAAGTTCATGGGCGTGAACATGGACGGCGCCCTGCTGTGCACGCGTGCGTGCTTCCGTTCGATGCGCGAACGCGGCGGTGGCGCGATCATCATGCAGTCGTCGACTGCGGCGTGGATGGGAGTCAGCTTCTATGGGCTGTCCAAGCTGGGCATCAACGGCTTGACGCAGTGCCTGGCCGGCGAACTCGGGCCGAGCGGCATTCGCATCAACGCGATCGCGCCGGGGCCCACCGACACCGAAGCGCTGAAGAAGACCGCGGGCGCCGCCGCCCAGCAGATCGTCGCGGGGCTCCCGCTCGGACGGCTCGGCCAGCCCGGCGACATGGTGGAGGCCTGCCTCTTCCTGCTCTCCGACGGCGCTTCGTGGGTCACGGGCCAGGTGGTGAACGTCGACGGTGGACAGATCCGCCGGCCATGAAAGCGGCCGGCACGGCTGCCGCGAACGCCCCGACGCTGCGGGGGGCGGCTTGAAGCGATAGCTTGGGCGGTGACGTGGCGCTGCGCGACGACTATTCCGGCTCCTTCGATCCCGATTTCCGCTTGGCGGGCTTCTCGCGGCAGGCGTTGGCGCGGCTGGGCCGCGAATTCCTGCTGAACGGTCACCTGCAGGACCGCGTCGGTCTGCCGCTCGTCGCACAGCGATTCGGCGGCGATGCCTACGTGGCCTTCGCAATCGAAGAGTGGATGGGCGCGAGCCCGATCTATTCGCTGCGGATGCAGCGCGCGCTGGGATTCGAGGGGACCGATGTCGGAACGGTCTTCAAGAATCTCCAGCTCGATATCGGCGCGCCCCATCAGTTCATGGACTTCCAGTTTCGCCTCGACGGGCCCGAATACGGTGAGTTCTGGTTGCCGCATTGTGGCGCCTTGCTCGATGTCGAGCCCTTCGGCGAAGAGCGCGTCAAGCTGATGTGCCACGACATCGAGGACCCGACCTTCGACGCGACAGCGGCGGCCGCGAATCCGTGCATGAAGATGCGACCGATCCACCGTCCACCACGAGAGCCGGCCGACCGAAGCCCGCACTGCCGCTGGTCGGTATTCATCGGCGACGAGGCCGAGCCGTACGAGCAGCATGCCAACCTCGAGATCGTGAGTGGCTCGAAGATCGCATCCGTTTCGATCGAGGTGCCGGACGCGGATGCCGAAGCCGGCGGTTGGCCCGACTACTCGGGCCCCTTCGACCCGGGCTTTCAGCTCGAAGATCTTTCACATCGCGCGCTCGTGATTGCGAATCAGGAGTTCGCATTGCAGAGCCACCTGCTCGCGCGCGCATTCATGTTGGGCGTGGCGCAGCGGATCGACGACGAGGCTGCCGGCGAACTTGGTGCTTCTCAGTGGACGGGCATTGCGGCACTCACGGCCGAACGCCTGCTTTCGCTGCTGCGGATCGACGGGGACGGTATCGAGGCGATTGCGAAGTTGTTCCAGGTCCATCCGTGCTTCTTCCCGCGCAGCTATCTGGATTTCCGCGTCGAAATTCTCGGCCCGAAGCAGGCGCGCATCGCGATCCACGACTGCCCGGCGCTCTCGGAGGGGGACGCGCACTCGTGGTTCGCGGGGCTCGGAGCAGCGCCGCACCCCGCGCTCGATGCGATCGCGGGCTGCGTGAACCCGCGCGCGCGCTGCACTCCGGCGGCGGATCCGAACGGAGCACGGCTTGCGTGGGATGTGATGATCGATCCCGACGCCGAGCCCCAACCCCCGCCCCTGGAACTCGCGTTGGCGAAGATCAGTCATGGCGCGGACTTCCGCTTCGAGCAGCGTAGAAGACTGCGCGCGTGACGATCGCGAGCGGGAGTTCGGGGTTGCGGGTTCTCGTCACCGGTGCCACGGGCTTCATCGGATTCCACACGGCGGCATGCCTTCGCGCCGAAGGGCATTCGGTACGCGCACTGGTTCGCAGCCTCGAGAAAGGTGAACGCGTACTCGGGCCGCTCGGAATCGAGCGCGGCGAGCTGATCGTAGGCGACATGGTGAATCGAGACGCGGTCGCGCAGGCACTCGCAGGCTGTGATGCCGTGGTGCACGCTGCGGCCGGAGTTTCGGTCACGAGTGGTCGCACGGATTTCGATGCGAACATACGCGGTACCGAGATGGTGGTGGGTGGCGCGTGCGATCGTGGACTCGCGACGGTCTACCTTTCGAGTCTGCTCGCGATCTTCGACACGAAGCGGCCGGTGACGGAAGATTCGCCGTTGGTCGCGAGTCGGACCCACTACGGTCGCTCGAAGATGAAGGCGGATGCCTGGGTGCGTGGTCGCCAGGACGAGGGCGCTCCGGTCGCCATCCTGTATCCCCCCGGCGTGGTCGGGCCCGACGATCCGGGATTCAGTGAGTCGGTCAAGGCCTACCGGTCGTTCCTGCGCGGGACGCTCAAGAGCGAAGGCGGCAATCAACTGGTGGACGTGCGCGATCTCGCGCTGTTGCTCACTCGCATGCTCGAACACGAAGTGCGCGGGCGCGTCGTCGCAGCCGGGTACTTCTTCGACTGGGACGCGTTCACCGCCCTCCTCGAAGAGGTGACGGGCGCCCGCATTCCGCGCATTGCCGCACCGGGTTGGTTGCTGCGCGGTGCAGCGCGAACGCTCGACGTCGCCGCGAAGGTGACGGGTCGGAAGATGCCGATCACGGGCGAAGGCATCGAGATCGCGACGCGGTTCCGCCCGATGCAGGATTCGCCGCGGGTCTCGCAGCTCGGCGTGACATGGCGGGCTCCCGAAGAGACCATCGAGGATCTGTTCCGCTGGTATCTCGCAACCGGCCGGCTGCCGCCGAAGGCCGTGCCCGCACTGTCGGGGTAATTCGCTAGCGTTGCTGAACGCGCCTTGGCTTCTCGGAGGCTTCCATGTCCTGCGAAACGCTCCAGACCGTTACCGGTGCCATCCGGCCCGACGACCTCGGCCGGACGCTGATGCACGAACATCTGCTGGTCGCCTACCCGGGATCGGAAGCCGACACCGTCAACCCGGGCCCGGATGCCGCCGAGCGTTTCGCACGCTGCGTCGATCGGATCGAAGAACTGAAGTCACTCGGTTTCACGTCGATGCTCGATCCCTGTCCGTCCGATCTCGGTCGCGACGTCGAATTGATGGCCAAGGTCGCGCAAGCGACGGACTTCCAGATCATCTGTGCAACCGGGCTCTACAAACAGAGTGAGGGCAGTTACCCCTACTGGCACATGCGCGGGAACTTTGGGTCCACGGTCGGCGCGATGACGGAAATCTTCATCCGCGACATCGTCGACGGCATCGGCGAGACGGGCGTACGGGCGGGCATCATCAAGGTCGCGACCGGACCGAATGAAATGACGGAGTACGAGCGCGGTGTGTTCGAAGCGGCCGCGCAGGCGTCGGTCGAAACCGGCGTTCCGATCACGACGCATACGGATCAGGGCAGCGTGGGCGATCTTCAGCAGCGGGTTCTGACCGAGAACGGCGTACTCGCGCATCGCATCGTGATCGGGCACTCGTGCGGAACGTCGGACCATGGCTACCACATGGGGATCGCGCGCGAGGGTTCCTACCTGGGCTTCGATCGCTTCGGGCTCGGCCTGCTCCATCCCGACGAGGAACGCGTCGCCTCGCTGGCGAAGTTGATCGCAGCGGGCGCGGGCGACCGCGTGGTGGTATCGCACGACAGCGTCTGGTGTTGGCGGGGGCAGCCATTCCCGCCCGAACTCGAAGCCGCGGCGATCCAGCAGTGGAACCCGACCCACTTCAGCACACGCATCGTGCCGCAGCTCAAGGACCTGGGCGTCACCGATCGGCAGATCGATGCGTTGCTGATCGACAATCCTCGCCGCTTCTTCGCCGGCGACAAGCTGGCTGCACTCAGCTAGGAGCCGGACCCAAGACTGTCTCGTCGTCCAGTCCGATTCAGTCCTGCGAATTCCGCTCCTGCGCAACCGCAGCGATCGCCTTCTCGGCCACGCCGATCAGGCCGGCTGCGCGTGGGTAGCCGGCGTAGTTGGCGAGCGTGATGATGATCTCACGCAGCTGCTCTGGAGTGAGTTCTTCGTTCTTGAGCGCTGCCTTGGCCTGGATGGCGAAGGTGTCCTTCTCGCCGAGCGCTCCGATCGCGCCGAAGAGGATCATGCGGCGGTCGCGGATCGAGAGTTCCTCGCGGGTCCAGACCTCGGCGAAGAGGCTCTCGAGCATCAGATCAGAGAACGCCATCGCGCCTTTCGGAGGAACCACGACGTCGCCTGCGTACACCTTCTTGATCATTTCTACGCCGCGCTGGTAGCGGTCGTCGTCGGCCATGTTGGTCTCCTCGATTCGGATTGCGGTCGCCGAGTGTAGCGCTGCCGGGTCGAGCTAGAATCGCGGCAGATTTCGCCAACGGTCGGAGGCAAGAGGATGTCACTGCTGCAGGGAAAGGTCGGAATCGTTACCGGCGCCGCCCAGGGTCTCGGCCGCGCGATCGCGGAGCTGGCCGCAGGCGAAGGCTCCAGGCTCGTACTGGCCGACGTTCAGGCGGAGTCGGGCGAGGCGGTCGCCGAGGCGATTCGCGGCGCAGACGGCGAGGCCTCGTTCCAGCAAACCGACGTCAGCGACGCCGAACAGGTGGAGGCGCTGGTATCGAGCGCGGTGGAGCGCTTCGGCGGTCTCGACTGGATCTGCAACAACGCCGTCGGGGGTGCGGGCCGCTTCGGAGCATTGGATCAGATCGACGATCGGAACTGGAGCAGCACCATCGACGTCTGCCTCAAGGGCGTCTTCCACGGTATGAAGTTCGCGATTCCCGCGATGCTCGCGAGTGGCGGCGGCTCGGTGGTGAACATCACGACCGCGGGCATCTTCAAGGGCGAGGCAATGCTCGCCGCCTACATCGCGGCCAAGGGCGGCGTACACGCGCTCACGCTCACCGGAGCCGCGGAGTACTCGGCGCGCGGCGTGCGGGTGAACTCCGTGGCGCCCGGCGGTATGGATACGCCCGCGATCCGACGCTACTTCGAGAAGTTCCCCGAGTTCGAGCAGCAGACCGTGAACACTCACGCGATGCGGCGATTGGGGCGGCCCGAAGAGGTTGCGGAAGCCGTGATCTGGCTTGCATCGGATCGGGCTTCCTTCGTGACGGGTTCTTGTCTCAGCTGCGATGGCGGCGTGATGGTGAACTCGCACCTGCTCTGAGCGAATCGCGCTCCCCGGGCTAGCCCATCAGGACTCGGAATTGAAATGCGGCTTTCGCTTTTCGAGAAAGGCCAGCATTCCTTCTCGCTGGTCCGGTGTGCCCATCGTCGCAAGCACCGCACGCCGTTCTTCCGCGATGCCCTCTTCGAGTGACTTCTCGCCCGCTCCGACGACGCTGCGAAGGACACCCGCGACCGCGACGGCGGGCATATTCGACAACTCGGAGGCGAGATCTTGAGCCTTCTGGAAGAGTTCGGCGAGTGGCCAGACTTCGTTCACCAGACCGATCCGCAAGGCTTCCGGGCCGGAGATCTTCTTCGCACGCAGGATCATGTCCAGGGCTTGATCGCGTCCGATGCAGCGAGTCAAGCGCGCGCTGCCGCCCCACGCGGGTACGCTGCCGAGGTCGAGTTCCGGAAGTCCGATCTTGGCGCCCTCGGCTGCAGCCAGGCGAAAATGACACGCCAGCGGGAGTTCGAGTCCCCCGCCGAGGCAGTATCCGTAGAGAACGGCAATTGCAGGCTTCGGAAGATTCTCGATGGCATGGAGGACGCGTAGCCGCTGATCGAAGACGGCCTCCGCGCTTCCCATCCGAGCGATTCCCTTGGGGAGTTGTTTGAGGTCCATTCCCACGGAGAAGTGTTCTTCACCCGCGCCGCGGATCACGATTGCGCGCACATTGGAATCCTGCGCGACGCGCCCGATTTCGGTTTCCAGCGCATCCATGAAATCGAGACCCATGCGATTTCGCGGGGCGTCGTTGATGGTGAAAGTTTCGACCGCGCCCTGGCGCTCGACGATCAACGGACGCTTCTCAGACTTTGATTGCGACGACATATCTTCCCCTTGATCAACCATGCTGCTTCGCAGCCCGGCGTCGAGTTGCGTCGGGCATTCTGTGTTCAGCTACCAGGCGGGACGCGTCAGTCCGGGACTGAGACGCCTTCCATGAGAACGACCCTACGACCGTGGATCGGTTGCGGCGGGCGGGCGTTGTTATCCACGATACGCCGAAATGCGTCGATCTGAGCCTTCGACAATTCGATCGGCTCGTCACAGACGAACCATTGGACGCCCTCGCTGCAAGGCGGCGTGGTGAGCGATCCCTGATAGCGGAAGTATCCGT
>CAXMSF010000312.1:0-13934 GCA_964196055.1 uncultured Gammaproteobacteria bacterium
GACGCCTCCAACGCGTCGGCGAGTTCGCGCATGCGTCGGATGTTCTCGGGGCGAAAGAAATCCTCGCTCTCGAAGACGATGTAGATGAAGTCGTCGTTGCCGAAGGCCGCCTTGAAGCGGTTCGAGAGTTCGAGGGTCCGGGCGCCCTCGACGAACCAGATGTCGTTGTTGGTGTCGAGCTCGAGGTGCCGGGACTGGAGGGCAAAGAAGATCGTGAGCACGAGCACCGCCGCGAACAGCAAGGCGCGCCGGCGCAGCATGGTCTCGGCCATCGTCGAGAAGAAACGGTAGGCGGTCGATGGGTACGGCGAAGCTCGCCTCATGGGCGCATGGTGCCACAACTGATCCGCGCGGGCGTCCGGCCGGCACGGCGCAGCGCGAAGCGCCTAGCCGGGCGTCGACTCCGATTCGTCGTCGGCAGCGCGATGTGCGCGGTAGTAGGACATGCTCCCGAAGATCGAGCCGTGGCGGCTCACCTCCGCGACGTCCGCGAATCCAGCATCCCGCATCAACGACGGAATGCGGCCTTCGAGGTGACCTTCGATTTCCTCGCCGCGGTGGAACAGGTAGGCGAGCAGGCCGTGCAAGCCGCTGTCGGCTTCGCCGAAGTCGAGCAGGTGGAGGGTTCCGCCCGGCCGCAGCACGCGGTGCACGCAGCCCAGCGCAGCGAGTTTCTGGACCGGCGTGAGGTGGTGGAACATCAGCGACGAGAACACGCGGTCGAAGCTGGCGTCGGAGTAGGGCAGCTGGTCTGCGAAGCCGCGGTCGAACTCGATCGTGACGCCCGCGTGTTCGGCTCGTGCTCGTCCGCGTGCGAGCGCCTTCGGGTCGGGATCGAGTCCACGGACATCCGCTTCCCTCTCGACCTGCTTCAGGAGCACGCTGAGGATGCCGGTGCCGCAACCGATGTCGAGCAGCCGCTGGCCGGGCTCGATCTCGGCGTCCGCGATCAGAGTGCGCCGCAGCAGGGCGTCGCGGCCGAACAGGTGCAGCAGCGGGTCGTAGAGGGGCAGCAGCCAGTCGACGCCGGCCGCCGGGATAAAGCCTCGTTTCGGGGGGTGCATCCGAATGATACTAGGAACTGCTGCGCGGGGGTGCATTTCCGTTCCGGAAGGCCGTGAGGATCGTGGGCAGCAGCACCAGATTCGCGAGCAGTGTCCAGGCCATTCCCACCACCAGCAGCTTGCCGAGGCTCGCGACGCCGAGGTTCTGCGAAATCATCAGCGTGCCGAAGCTCGCGACGGTCGTGAAGCCACTGAACAGCACTGCGCGGGCGGTCGTCGAATCGAGCAGTGCTTCGGTTCGGCCGTCGACTTCCCTGAAGCGTTCGACGAGGTGGATGCCGCTGTCGACCCCGATGCCCAGCAGCAGCGGCAAGACGATCACCGAACCGAAGTTGAGAGTGATCGGTAGGATGACGGTCGACACGGTCGTGAGTAGAACCGCGAGCAGAAGCGGGAGCATCACAATGACGGCCTCGAGCGCGTTGCGCCAGAGTGCGATCAACAGCACTGCGATCGCGAGTGCCGCCCACAGCAGTGCGGCGCGCAGCGAATGCCAGGTCGCGCGCGCCGATTCGACCAGATTCACCGGCAGCCCGGTGATTTCCGGCCAGACCTCGCGGATCGACTCGACGAATTCCACCATGGCTGCGTGGTCCCAGAGGTCTTCGGCAGGGTAGGCCTGGATTCGGGCGTGACCGTCCGCGCTCAGCATGCGCTCGACGAGCTTCGCCGGCAGGTCCGCACGCGTGATGTTCCCGACGTCGAGGTTCGCCTGGAGGCGAGCGATCTGGTCCGGGATCGGGTCGAGTAGAACGTTGCTCAGGTTGCTCGAACGCGTGTCGCCGCCGGCTGTGAGTAGTTCCGTCAGCGCCGTGCGAAGGTCGCCGACGTGGGGAGAGAGTGGGTGGTCTGCTCCCAGTGGTGCCGTGGCGAGGTAGTCGCGCAGCTCTTCGAGCGCCGCGCGTTGGCGTTCCGGCGCAACCGGGTGCCGCGGAGTGGCCTGCGGCAAGCCGAGCATCAAGGAGACATCGGTCAGGATCTCGATCTTCTCGTCCTGATCTTCCGGCACGAAGTCGACGAGTGTTGCGACCCTATCGACCGTTGGCAGCGCCCGCATCCGATCGGCCAGCACGACTGCCTCGTCGATCGAAGGCGCGAGTGCATCGAGGAACCACGGCGTCGTCGTTTGCTCCTCGAGCAGCTCCTTGAAACCCCGGATGCTCTCCATGGACTGGTTCCGAAGCGAGATCACGTTGGTTTCGAGGTCGACCGCGGGCAGCAGCAGCAGCGCCGCGACTCCGAGCGCGCCGGAGATCCCGATGACGACCGCGGGGTGGTGCTGCGTCAGAATTCTCAATCCGGCATCGGGCCCGTGCAACACGAAGCGCGCAAGCGCTTTCGGTACCAGCAGGAGTCCGATCAGGGCGGGGAAGAGAGTGAAGGTCAAGACCAGGATCGAGACCATGCCGCCCGCAGCCGCCATGCCGAGGTCGGAGACGCCGCGGAACTCCGTCGGCACGAAAGCGAGGAAGCCGATGCCGGTCGTGAACGCACAGAGGGTGAGGGGAACGCCCGTGCTGAGTGTGGCGCGGCGGATCGAGTCTTCGATGTTCGCGCCCGTGGCGGCTTCTTCGGTGACGTGCATGCCGAGATGAATCATGAAGTCGATGCCCAGCCCGATGACGAGAATCCCGAAGGTGATCGAGATCGGGTTCAGTTCCTGCACGGTTGCGGCCGCGAACGCGACCGCCCAGATGATCCCGGCAATCAGTGTGATCGCGGCCGCGAGCACCATGCGCCAGGAGCGAAACGCGAACGACAGCATCGCGACCACGAATACGAACGAGAGGATGCCCGCCAGCGTGGTGTCGGTCGCGAGCCCGACCATCTCCTCGTAGTTGATCGCGGGGTAGCCGGTGATGCGCACCTCGATGCCGTTCTCGGGCACGAGGCCGAGGCTCTCGATGGTTTCACGCGCTGCTGCGACCGAGCGCTCCGCGGCATAGACGCGCTCGAAGTCGAGGACCGGCTCGGCGATGATCACGGTGCGCGTGGTGGGTTCGAAACCGGTTCCGCTGATGAGTACGCTCTCCCACGAGAGCGCGGAGTCATCGCCGCCGTCGATCGCAACGGTCGCGGTGGTAAGGTGCGCGAGCACCGACTCCCAGCCCTCGTCGCTCACGCTGCCGTCCGCAATTGCGTCGAGGCCGGTTCGGATCACATTCGTGAGGGTCGGCAGGGTCGGATCGAGTGCGAGTTCGGCGAGCACGGGTTGGACGGCCGCCATGTGGTCGGCGAAGTCGTAGACTTCGTCGACACTGCCGTAGAGCAGGCCGTGGCGTTCGAAGAATCGGTCCTCACCCGGCAGGTAGGCCCGGTGGAAGTGCTGTCTTTGATCATCGAGGGCGGGTGTCAGCTGTTCGGCTGCTCGTCGCACCTGCTCGGGCGTGTCCGCGTTGATCACGATCAGCAGCGAGTTCGTCAGAACCGGAAAGTACTGCTCGAACTCGAGGATGGCGCGCTGGAAGCGGAGCTCGGTCGAGAACAAGGCGTTCGGGTCGGCATTGAAGGTGATGCGTGAAGTCGCGAAGGATCCGAGTGCAAGCGTGATCGCTAACGCGACGGCAATCGTCAACGGTGCGCGCCGCTGCGACTGACCGGTCAAACGGCAGAGGATCAGCGCCAGTCGCGAGGGGGGGAGGGCGGTCATCAGGCGGGAGGATAGAAGAGAAGCGCGCGAATATTCAGCGCTTCTCGACCAGCTCCGCGATTCGCTCGACTTCCGACAGATCGGCGGTTGCGGGCACCAGGAGCAGTTCCTCGCAGCCGAGTGCCTCAATGGCGTCGAGTCCCTTGCGAATCGCGTCGGGCGCGCTCATCGTCATGCCGGCGGCGATCGCGCGAGCCGCGTCGGGGCTGAGGATCTCGAGGTAGTCGTAGACGTACTGCTTCAGGCGCGCGTCTGCGTCGTCGGCGAGCGAAAACCAGAAGCCCGAAACCCGGCGCGGTCGCCGTGCGCGTTCGGCCGCTTCCCAGGCCGAGTCGGCCAGCCGGAACCACTCCGCCGCCGGCGCCGGGTTGCCGTTCATCGTGAAGCCGTAGATTCCGTCGGCCCAGTGCGATGCGCGCGCGATCGCTTGCGGGCCCATCGCTCCCGCGAGAATCGGCGGCCCAGCGGCCTGGACGGGTGAGGGGCCGACCGGGTCGGCGCCCGAGAGCGGCGGCTCGCCGCGCCAGACCGCGCGCATTCTTTCGACTTGTTGATCCATGCGAGCATGTCGCAGCTCGAACGGCGCTTCGACGGCTCGATAGTCGATCTCCCGCGCACCGACGCCGACGCACAGTGTCACGCGGCCGTCCGACAGTACGTCAAGCGTGGCGATTTCCTTTGCGGCCCAGACCGCGGAGTGCATCGGCAACACGTAGAGCGAGGGCATGATTCGAACCCGCTGCGTGAGCACCGCCGCCGCCGCCAGGACGCCGCGCATTTCCAGCGTGTAGCCCGTAATGCGCTCGCCGCACGTGAGGCTGGAGAAGGGCCCGGCGTCGATCGCGCGGCACCATGCGAGCACCGCATGACGGTCGAAGTCGCGCTCCATGTAGGGCAGGCAAATGCCGATATCCATCGATTCTCCGGGCTGACGCCGCGCTCAGGTGCTCTCTTTGGGTCGCCGGAATCCGGGCGGAGGGTCCGCGGGCATCGATCGGAAGATCATCATCTGGCTGCCGACCGCGATCAGCTTGCCGCCGCGAGACCAGACCTCGACGTCCGCGGTCCCGTAGCCACCGTGTGCCTTCTTGGCTCGGTGTCGCAGCAGCAACCACTCGTCGTCGCAGTCGTCGAGGAAGTGAACGGTCAAGTCGAGGCTCGGCGCGTGCAGCAGCGGTCCGTCCGACCCGAGTCGCGCGAACACGGCCGGCGGCATGTTGTCGATGATCGGCGGCAGCGCGAAGCGGTCGAAGCGTCCCGCTGCATCGAATTGGGGTACGCGGTAGCGGTACCAGCGGCCGACGAGCGCGTCCGATGATTCCCAGCCCACTTCAGAAAATACGGCCGGCCCTTCGACTTGCACGATTTCGAGGTTGTCGAAGAAGGCCGGACGCACCTCCGGTTTCTCGGGCGGGACGTCCTCGGGCACGGGCACGTCGGGGAAGACGGCGTCGGTGAAGGCTGGCCCGTCGGGCAGGTGGCGCGCAAAGGTCGCGCTGACCTCGAGCCCGGGGCCGGGCAGCGTGGTCGACGACAGCTCCGCCCGCAGCTGGGCGGCGACTCCGCCGCGTCGCAGGATTTCGACGCGGATTTCCATCCGGCCAGCGGGCACGGGGGACATGAACAGCGTATTCGCGGAGAGTGGTCGCAGCTCGGAGTCGTCGAGCTCGGCCTGCATGGCGCGCAACGCGATACTCATGAGCACGCCGCCCGACGGCGTCATGAAATTCCAGTCGCTGCACAGGTCAGCGGTGTACCAGCCCGGCGCATTCCGCAGGCGTTCGACCGCACTCGCGGCCGCGAGTCCGGTGGCCGCCGAGGCGGCGGCCTTGGGGTCGGACGGGGCTTGGGAGGACAAAGCGGGCTCCTGGCGAATCGCGTCGTCGCGGGTCTCGCTGCGGTGGGCGCGAAGCGCACAGTCTAACGTCGCGTCCCCAGCGAGCCACTTCCCGCTTGCGCGCCGTTCGCTTTGCGGCCGACTCCGTGGCCATGCGAAGTTCTCCACACTATCGCAACGATTCTCATTGCCTTACCCTGAGAACTTTCCTGGGCGCGCGCTGCGCCCGCCCCAGTAGAAGCCCCATTCACGTGAGACAAGAGAGCTCTCGACCATGAAGACTCGCGCTGCCGTTGCCCTCCAAGCGGGCAAAGCCCTGGAAATCCTGGAAGTAGATCTCGAAGGCCCGAAGGCCGGTGAGGTGATGATCGAACTGAAAGCCACCGGTGTGTGCCATACCGATGCCTTTACCCTGTCCGGCGACGACCCGGAGGGCGCCTTCCCGGCGATCCTCGGTCACGAAGGCGCGGGCGTCGTCGTCGAAGTCGGTTCGGGGGTCGAAAGCCTGAAGCCCGGCGACACGGTGATTCCCCTCTATACCCCCGAGTGCCGCGAGTGTGAATTCTGCCTGCACCCCAAGACCAACCTCTGTCAGGCCATCCGCTCGACCCAGGGCCAGGGCCTGATGCCCGACGGCACCAGCCGATTTTCCCTCGATGGCAAGCCGATTCTCCACTACATGGGTTGTTCCACCTTCTCGAATTACACCGTGCTGCCGGAAATTGCCGTGGCAAAGATCCGTTCAGACGCACCGTTCGACAAGGTCTGCTACGTCGGTTGCGGGGTGACCACCGGGATCGGTGCCGTCGTGCTCGACGCAAGAGTCGAGATCGGTTCTACCGTAGTGGTCTTCGGCCTCGGCGGTATCGGTCTGAACGTGATCCAGGGTGCCCGGTTGGCCGGTGCCGACAAGATCATCGGTATCGACCTCAACCCATCCAAAGTCGAGCTGGCGAGCAAGTTCGGCATGACCGACTTCATCAACCCCGAAGAAGTCGACGATGTGGTGGAAGCCGTGATCGACGCGACCAATGGAGGTGTGGATTACAGTTTCGAGTGTATTGGGAACGTCAACACCATGCGCCAGGCTCTGGAGTGCACCCACAAGGGCTGGGGTGAGTCCTTCATCATCGGTGTCGCCGGCGCCGGCCAGGAGATCGCCACCCGCCCGTTCCAGTTGGTGACCGGTCGCTCCTGGAGAGGTACCGCCTTCGGTGGCGCCCGAGGTCGCACCGACGTGCCCAAGATCGTCGACTGGTACATGGAAGGCAAGATCAATATCGATGACTTGATCACCCATACCATGCCACTGGACGACATCAACAAGGCATTCGACTTGATGCATGCCGGCGAGAGTATCCGCTCGGTCGTGCTCTACTGACTCGGGCTACGGAATCTGCCATGAATCTCGAGCGGCTTGCGTCCAACAAGTGTTTCGACGGTCGGCAGCAGCAGTACAACCACGAGTCCCGGAGTCTCGGGTGCACCATGCGCTTCTCCATCTTCCTGCCGCCGCAGGCCGATGAGGGAGAGGTGCCGGTGCTGTACTGGCTCTCCGGCCTGACCTGCACCGACGAGAATTTCGTGCAGAAAGCCGGTGCGCAGCAGCACGCGGCCAGATATGGCGTCGCGATCGTCGCCCCCGACACCAGCCCGCGCGGCGAAGGTGTTCCCGACGACCCGGATGCCGCTTACGACTTCGGGCTGGGAGCGGGTTTCTATGTCAACGCCACCCGGGAGCCCTGGTCAACCCACTACCGGATGTACGACTACATTTGCGACGAGCTGCCGGCACTGATCGACGATCACTTTCCGATTACTTCGGGAAGAGCCGGCATCTTCGGCCACTCCATGGGTGGCCACGGTGCGCTCACGATCGCCCTGAAGAACCCGGGCAAGTATCGATCGGTTTCGGCCTTTGCTCCGATTTGCTCACCCATACGTTGCCCCTGGGGCCGGAAAGCGCTGGGCAATTACCTGGGTGACGATCGCAGCGCCTGGCGCGATCATGATGCCAGCGAACTGGTCCGCCACGCCGAGGAGCGGATCCCCATGCTGGTCGATCAGGGCACCGCCGACGGCTTCCTGAAAGAGCAGTTGCAACCGGAACTGCTTGTTGAAGCCTGTGAAGCTGCCGACTACCCCCTGGAATTGCGCCTGCAGGAAGGCTACGACCACAGCTATTTCTTCATGGCGACTTTCATGGAAGAGCACATTGCTTTTCATGCCGAAGCGATGTCTTGATCAGTCGCAGTTCTCGCGTCCCGTAGGCGCTTACCGGCTCGCAGGCCGGCGTGCCCGCGGTCGACCGAAGGCTGCTGGCCTGGTGATGGATCTGCGCAGTCTGTTGACGAGCGGTGTGGGTCCCACCACTAGATGTGCTGGCTGTGAGGGTCCGCTGCGACCAGCATGACGACGTAGCGCCCCCACGGTTCGTCGTCGGGCTTGTGGTACGAGACGCCGATCGCGATTCCCAGTGAGGTTCTGTCGAGGAAATCATCGGGGAACTTCAAGTCTTCGAGCTTCGAGGCCTCGCCGATCCATCCGTTCACGGGTCGCTGGAGCAGGTCGACGCTCGACTGGAGCAGATAGCCGAGTGCGTCGCTGGGGCTTGCGCCCGCCTGCACCCGTCCGGCTGCAGCCATGCTCGAGGGCTCGAGTTCTTCCAGGCGGTCGGCGGGGCGGAGGCCGCGCCGCGCGCGCTCGGCCTGGAAGCGTTCGTAGACGAGAGCGGCGTTCTTGCTGTGCTCTGTTTCGGAGAACAAGGAGTACGTACCCACGACCGCCGCGAGCGCCGAAGCCTCGTCGTTGGATTCGATCAACGCGCCGATCGCGATCTTGTCGATGTCGGCCGCGAGCAGGACCGCGCGCGCATTCGGGAACTGGAGTGCTTCCGACAGCAGGCGGTTTACGTCCTTCGTCTGCGTCACCCAGGCGGCGGTGAAGTGTCCGGTCTGCAATAGCCCTTCTACATTCCAGCCGGCGAGCATGCCCATCACGACGACGTCCGCGTTCCGCTCGGCGCCGATGCCCCTGGCCGCTGCGAAGTAATGCGGTGCGAGTTCGGATGCCACCGCGCTCTGGTTCTTGGCTTCCACGACGGGTTGCAGCCCCGCCTCTGCGCGCACGTCGTTCAGCAGCTCGACGAAGCGCGAACGCATCGCCTGCGCGGTCGTCACTTCGCGCTTCACCCCGTAGGAGGGGCGCTCATAGTGGCTGTCCGGTTTTCCGGAGGGCCACACGAGAAGGTTGAGGCCGGTCTTGCCGAGCAGGCGGCCCGGTGGGCGGTAGCCGATGCTCACGATCGCCGATTTGTCGCCGGGCTCGGTCTCGCAAGAGAACGCGAAGCGCGGTAGTGAGACATTCGGGTCGCTGTCGCACACCGCATAGCCGAAGCGCCCGCGACCGACCGTGGCATTGACCTCCGTTGCGGGCGAGAGCATTTCTCCGCGGAGGAGGATTCGCCCCTCGGCGTTCGGGATCGCATCGACGGGGTCGACGCGGACTGCGCGGGTTCCCGCGACCGTCACCGCGACCGCGGAATCGCCATCGCGCCCGAACCAGATTCCTACGGTCCGGGGGCCGCCGGTCATCAAGGACCGGATGCGTTCCGCCAGTTGAGCCCGCCACTGCTCGAAGATCTCGCCCTCGGGCATGCCCTCCGGGAGGTCGGCTCGGACGTAGCCGATCTCGTAGCTGGGAACCGCGGCGTTGCAGCGGCTCGCAATGTAGGACTCGAGCCCATTGGTCGGCATCGCGCGATTGGCGAGAAAGAAGTGGCCGATCTGGCGTGCGACGCAATGCATGGCCTCGGTGGGAACGGCAAGCCCGACTCGGCGCTGTGCTTCCTCGGCGAGCAGCTTTTCCCAGGTCGTGTCGCCCGAAGCGGCCATGACCTCGACCCGCTCGGGAAAGGGCCCCACGAACTCCCATTCGTCGACGTCGTGGCCCTTCAGCGCCGCGAGGGCTTCTGGGGCGGCCTGGCCCGCGAGGCGGTCGACCTCGGCTTCGCTCGGGAACGGGCTGCCGGTCGAGGTGGAGCCGGCGCCCGAAGTGGCGCCGGCTTCTTCGGGCAAACTCGCCGCTCCGGCGCAGCCCGCGAGCAGCAGTGCCACAATGATTCCAGGTTTCCATGAGTGAATCATGGTTTCAGCTTACGCGACCGCGCGGCCCGAAACCACGAATTTCGGTTCGAATGCCGTCTGATCCAGCTTCGGCGACGCTCTCGCCCGAGTGGTCGAGTTGTTCCGGCGAGCCTCTCGTACGCGTCCTTACCAGCGGCCGTAGCGGCCGTAGTGGCCGTACGAGCCATACGAGCGATGGCGGCCCGGCACGTAGTTGGGCGGGAACGATTCGGCGTGGACCGATCCGCGCCGGTGGTAGTAGCCGTTGGGGTCTTTGTGCGTCGTGGTGCAGCCGCTGCTCATGCCTGCGAGGGCGAGTGCGGCGAACAACAGCGCGATGGCGCGAAGCCGTCTCATTCCGCCTCCTGCATGATCCGGTCGCTTTCCTTGGCCCAGAAGCCGATCGCGAATTCTGCGTGATTCGGGTCCACGAGGATCGCGGATCGCTCTTCCTGGTCGATCAGGCGCGCGCCGAGTGCGACGGCCTGTTTGGCGGACGCGTCGACGTCGTCGACGCGAAAGTACGGCAGCCAGGTCGGATGGACTTCGGGTGGTGCCTGCATGATGCCCGCGCGTCGTACCTTGGGATCGCGCAATACCCGATAGGGCTCGTCGCGCAGGTCGACCGTTTCGCGCTGGTAGCCGGCGATCCCCACCAGGCGGCTCGCCGCGCCTTCGACGTCGTGGGTCCAGAGTTCCCACCACAACCAGCCG
Organism: uncultured Gammaproteobacteria bacterium; assembly: GCA_964196055.1. GTDB lineage: Bacteria > Myxococcota_A > UBA9160 > UBA9160 > SMWR01 > JAFDEI01. Next base: position 10,390 of record CAXMSF010000312.1, read on the forward strand.
CCGATCACGGGGTCTGCGTCCGGCGGGTCGCCGCCGCTCGCGCGGACGAGCAGCAGTGCTGCGCCGCCCTTGCTGCTGACGAGCGAAATCTTCCCGCGATCGGGAGCATCGACCGGCTCGAGCTCGACGAGCCCGCCGTGCTCTCTGTATAGAGCCGTCGCGCGGTCGATATCAGCCACCGACAAGTTGCCGATCCACTCGGTGCCGCCATCCTCGTCGCGCGCCTTCACGATCCCGGCGATCGGGATGCCCCGGTTCATCACCGTCGTGTAGCGACCATTCGTTTCGAAGGTCCAGCCGAACAGCGCGCCGTAGAAAGCCTTCGATGCTTCGGCGTCCTGCGAAACCAGATCTCCCCAAACGAACTTGCCCGGCGTGATGAGCCCGGTTGGTGTCTGGCTCACCGGGGGAAGCCGGGGCAACGGGGGCGGCGTCGCGCAGGCTGCAGCGAGCATCAGGATCGCGCTCGCGAGCCCGATCCTGGTTCCGCGGCGCACCAGGCCGCTGGTGGCGGTGACTCCCGTCCTTCGATGCATGTGAAACTCCTGAGGATTCGCGTGCGGGTGCCGATTGCCGTTGCAGTGCCGGACTAACCCGCACCTTTGTACATCATTTCGTTGTCGGAGTCGTTCCAGAACTGGACCACGCGTGCGAAATGGTAGATGGCGCTGAGTCCCTGCCAGGCAACGATCAGGTAGAAGGCCTCGACGCCGAGGCCGAGCGGCAGCGCAACCGTGAACAGTGCCAGGTTCACGTTGCGGCGCGAGATGAAGGTGCGGATCCGATTGTCGAATTCGGTGTAGCCGTGGATGGATTTCCCGGTACTCGCGGTGAAGAGTACCTCCATGATCCGGTCGAAGATGTAGAAGACCACCATCCACATCGAGGCTTGCACGACGCCGGAATAGGGGTCGCCGCCCGATAGCCCCCAGGCCCAGGCCCAGTACCAGAACGGCGGGTGCACGATGTCCATGCCGTGATCGAGGACGTCGCCCTGGGCAGAGCTTTGGAACGTGACGCGCGCCAGTTTGCCGTCCACGGAATCGAGAACGCTCATCACGTACGCGAGGATCAGGCCCGTCAACCACATGCCGGACGCGAAGAACGGGACCGAACCGAAGCAACACACGATGCCCACGTATGTGACGACGTTCGGCGCGACGCGTTTCCGGGTCAGCGGCTGCAGTATTCGCCAGACCAGGGGCGGGTAGACCCACTTCGTCAGGAAGTCGGTCGAGCCCTTGTAGTTCGATTCGAACAGGTATCGCTCCGTTTCCGCACACGTTGCTTCGTCGTTCACGCGGACCGCGAACGGAGGCAGGTGGCGACGCAGTTTCTTGATGTACGCTTCGATCTTCTCGGGAGCCATCCGCTCCACGAAGCCGCCCGTGATGGCATTCCGCGCGATCTCGACCAGGTCGTTCGTATCGGTGCCGCCATCGGGCAGTGCTTGTTCGAAGCGGATCGCCGCGGCACTCTTCTCGCCCTCGTCACTGACGAAGGCGACGCTGCCCTTCGCCCACCACGCGAGTTGTTCGACGATCCGCTGGTCGATCACCGTATCACCCGATAATGCGATGACGGTCTCGCCATCGGCGTCTCGCAAACCGCGTTGGAGGCGCTCGCTGGTGCTGCCGGCTTCGGTCTTCCAGTGGATCGGGAGCTTTTCGAGGAGCGACTGGGGGATCCAGTCGGGAGTCGGATCGCCCTCGGGTAATTCGACCCAGATTTCGGAGGCGATGGTATGGGAGTGGGCGAGTTGGACGAATTGGTCACGCGCGGCGCCGAGGCCAGCCTGTTGGACTCCGGACTTGAGGGCACTGACCTTCTCTTCGGCGAGCGCGAACGGTCGCAGCTGTCGCTCCAGCAGCGACATCGAGAAGATCTCGAGTCGACTCTCGGGTCGGGTGGCGTCAATCCAGATGCGCACGCCGTCTCCTCACGGGTGTGCCGAGACCTTCGGCTGGTGGGCGGGGAAAATAGGAGAAACCTGGGGCGCTGCAACGCGTACGCGGCTCGCCATTCGCCGCCGGATGCACTCGATCCGGCTCACGCAGGTGTCGTTACGCTTCGAAGGACGGCCGAGTAGCTCGCAGGGAAGCTCGTGTGATCGTAGACCTGTCGTTCCTGCAATAGCGCATGGAAGTCCCGCAGCCGGTAACACGGCACCGCGGCCGCCAGATGGTGCTCGAGGTGGAAATTCACGAAATTCGGCGCCACGAACAGCCGTTCCCACCAGCAGGCGATCGTGGTGCGGGTGTGGCGCCTTGGGTCCGGGTCGAACAGGTCGGGAACGCCGCCGTGTTCGGCGATCTGGCGCAGGCGTGCGAAGAGCAGGTAACTGGTCAGGAACGCCGCCGGCCACATCCAATACAGCGCGCCGTGGCCGAATGCGTGCAAGACCGCGAACATCACGAGGCTCACGACCACGAAGCCGCCCGTGCCGCTCGAGCCGAGCTGCGAGCCGAATAGCGCGTCCCGGTTCCGGAATCGCCCGGCCAACAGCTTGACGCCGGTTTGTCCCGTGAGGTCGCGGACGATCTTTCGGCGGAAGCTGTCGCGTCCGATCGGGTAGGCCTGGTAGTTGGGCAGGTCGGGATCCTGCTCGCTACCTGCATAGCGGTGGTGGTTGATGTGACCCGAGGCGTAGCGTTCCATATCGGTCATGACCGGGTAGGCACAGAGCCACCGGCCCACCCAGGCGTTGGCCTTGCGGTTCGCGAAGAGTGTCCTGTGACCGCAATCGTGCATCAACACGGCCAGACCGAGCTGGCGGCCGCCGAGCAGCACGATGCCCAGCACGATCGACAACGGGTTCGTCCAGAGCGCGACGCCCGTGAAGATCGCCGCGATCATGGCCCAGTTCGCGGCGACCAGGCGTGCAGCCTGCCGGTCGTCGGCTTCGCACCAACGGCGAAGCTCTTCTGGCGGAATCGCGTCGGTGATCTTCATCGCGGCCTCCTGCGCGTAGGGGAGGGTATCTCATCCGGCCCCGGTCCCCCCGGCCCGTGTGGCCTCGCAATCGTATTCGCAGCTGAATCCAAGCAGGCCGTCTGTGCCATCTTCCGGCTTGCGATTGCGTCGGAGCAAGGAGGAGAGTCGATATGACAGGGCCGATGACGGGAGTCAAGGTCGTCGAGATGGGCGTATGGGTCGCGGGCCCCGCGGCCGGCTGCGTATTGGCGGACTGGGGTGCCGAAGTGCTCAAGATCGAGCCGATTTCGGTCGGCGACCCGGCGCGGCTGTTCAGTCGCATGCTGGGGGCGGATTTGCCCTTCAACCCGCCGTTCGAAATGGACAATCGCGGCAAGCAAAGCATCGCGATCGATCTCGGCCGCCCCGAAGGGTTGGAGATCGCGCTCGAGTTGATCGACGCTGCCGACGTCTTTCTCACGAATGTGCGAATGGCGGGCCTCGAACGGCTGGGTCTCGACTACGCGAATCTGAAGCGCCGAAATCCGCGACTCATCTACGCTGCGATCAGCGGTTACGGCTTCGATGGACCCGATGCGGATCGTGCGGGTTACGACATCGCCGCCTACTGG
>CAXMSF010000313.1:0-12007 GCA_964196055.1 uncultured Gammaproteobacteria bacterium
CGGGTTGCGAAAGCCGTGTTCGTCACTCCGGTAGATCGCATACTGCCCGGTCTCGCTGCACAGGACCGTGGGCCGGCGCGAGATGCCCGAAAGGGGGAGGAATTCCCGGCCGTGGAGCGAAATTCGCGAGCGCAGCTCAGCATCTGGCGATTCCTCCAGCAGCGCCGCCGGCACCAGCCGCGGCACCGCCTCGATTCCCCGGGCACGAAGCTCTCGGACGAGCTCCATGGGCGATCTCGCATCGAAGGGATGGCCGGCCGCCGCCGCTCGTTCCATGGCGGCCACGCCGGGATCGCTCCTCGAAAGCCGCAGGGCGAGCTCCGCCGTGTACAAGAGCAGGAGGGAGGCGACCAGGCCCAGCGCGAGGGCGAGTGCGTGGAGATATCGGCTCTTCATCGGCGCGGGGGCTTCAGCCCGCTTCGTCGATCCGCTCCAGCCAGATCTCTCGCCAGTATGAGTAGATGGACCGTGAACAGAAGAGGCGGTAGCTGCTGCACTCGGACTGACAGATCACGTGCTCGAGGATGATGCAGTCGTTGGGGAGCTTCATCATCTTCCCCGACTTCTCGTCCACGATCTTCTCGACACGCGCCTGGACGCGGTGCTCCTGCCCGCAGTAGCGGACCATCTCGGGCGCGAAGCTCAAGCCCCGATTGCTCATGCCGTTGAGGGTGGCGAGGATCTCATGCTGGGCTTTGACGCGTACTCGTTCGCCCGGCACGAGTTCGAGAGTCTGCTTGGGCGTGCGCCCGGTCAGGCTGCCGCGGCCGTAGGGCCAGGGCACCTCACCCGTCAGCCGGGCCAGCAGCTTGTACAGGCTCCGCTTGATTCGATAGCCCTTTCCTAGCTGGGTCAGCTTGTAGAGCCCGCGAAAGATCAGCGCGCGGGTGAGGAAGACGAGGCTGACGTTGCCGGACAGCCAATCCCGCAGGTAGGGGCCCGGCTCCCGCCAGTTCAGGGGGGAGGAGGCCCGCAACAGCTGGGTCGTTTGGCAGCGATAGGCGGGATCGGGATCGTCGGGCGAGCCTTCCTGCACGCTGTTCGCGTGCAGCCCCTCGGCGCCGCAAGAGCCCGCAGAGAGTGCCGTCGCCGGGTCGGTAGGCGTCGAGTCCGCCACGAGGGACCAGAGCAGGGCAGAGCGCTTCGGCTCCACACGCTTCAGCCAGGCCTCCTTCCAGAAGAGCATGCACGCGGCTTGACATCCGCCGTGGCCGCCGCCATCACAGCGAGCGTCTTCCAGGTGGACGGTGCGCTGCATGCGTCTACCCACGTAGTCGCCCGTGATGGTGTCGCAGGTCTTGTCGGCGCGGCGATACACGTGGAGCTGGCGGCCGCAGAAGTCCAGCATCTCGGGCATGAAGGGGAGTCCTTCGAGATCGCCGTTTTCGTCGAGGGTCGCGAGGATCTCCTCGCGGCTGCGGACTTCGACGAGCTCTTTGCAGCGCAGGTTCAACGTCTCTTCCATTCAGTGCATTTCTCCGAGCATGAAGGCTTCCGCGCCCGTCCGTCGCGCAGCTCGGCGACGTCCTCGCGAGTCAGCCGCGTTCGCTTCCAGAAGGGTAATGGGTCGGCAGGTCGTGCCACACCGTTGAGGGCGAAGTTTCGAGCGCTTGCAGTATACCGGGAACCCCGACCCGCGGCGGGCGCGAAGGCCCGCGCGCCAATCGGTCAGATGTCGGTGATGCCCAGCCATTTCGTGGGTTTATGAACACGTACGCATGGCTCGAATGGTCACCGGTGCGGACTTCGCAAAGACCTCCCGGGCAGCCGCTAATGACCGGACTTCGGGCCCGTCGCGACGCCCGCGGATGCGCCGGCCTCGCTGCTGTTCGCGATGTCGGTGAGATCGCCCGCAATGCTGCGCAGTCGGTTGGCGGCCGCGCGGATCGCCTTTTTCGCCGCGGTGGGGTCGCCGTGCGCCGCGATGAGTTCGGCCGGCAGGGCCGCCATCGTGCTTGCGCGCTGCTTGCATTCTTGGAAGCGGTCTTCGCCGATCGCGCCCTTCTTCTTCTGCTCGCAACACGCCTCGAGTGAATCTCCCGCGACCTGGGTGCCGGCGCGCAACTCCTGGATCTCGACCTTGTTCACGCCCAGCGCGGCGCCGGATTCCTTGAGGAATTCGACCTCGGCTTTGAGACCGTCGAGCGCCTCGGCATACAGTTCGTCGCACGGCCCACTCGAGAGCTGGAGCGATCCGTAGCCGATCGCGAAGACCAGCGCGGCGCAGGCGATCACCATCGCGGTCAGCCCCAACAAGTATTTGGACGAGCTGGGCTCTTCCAGTGGTAGACCCATCGGCGGTAGTTCGTCGTTATTCACCACGTCTGCATCCTCCTGTTCTTCCCGTCGCGCCGACCCCGGCTAAGATTATACAACGCTCGGGATCATGATTGGGGTAGCGTCGAAGAAACCCTGGCCAACGCGCGGTTGGGCCGATTATCTGCGCGTTCGTGGAGCGCGGCCCATGAACACTGATGCCGACGCACCGTTCTGGCAGCGAAAATCCTTGGCCGAACTCGATCCCGAGGAGTGGGAGCTGCTCTGCGATGGATGCGGCCGCTGTTGCCTGCACAAGCTCGTGGATGTCGAGACTGGCAGCGTGCGCGTCACCGCGGTTGCGTGCCGTCTGCTGGATCTCGACCGCGTTCGTTGCAGCGACTACGCGAATCGTCATGTGGGCGTTTCGGAATGCCTGCGTCTTTCGCCCGAGTCGGACGCAACCTTCGCGCAGCTCCCGAATAGTTGTGCCTACCGGATGCGGTGGGAGGGGCGGCCACTCGCGGATTGGCATCCGCTGGTGAGTGGCGATCCCGAGTCGGTGCGTCGGGCGGGCATCTCGGTCTGGCGCAAGGTCATTGGCGAGGCGGATGCCGACCTCGAGGATCTCGAGCGCTATGCCTATGAGGACTGACGGGCCGCCGGCCGCTCTGTGGCAAGAAAGCAACGAAGTCCAGAAGTGCGCATCGACGCTCGGACCTTTCCGAGACGGTCTTGGGTCAGGCTCCTAGTTGATGACGCCGGCCTCTTTGAGCCGGATGATCTCGTCCCAGTCGAGTCCGAAGTCCATCAAGAACTCTTCCGTGTGTTGTGCGTGTTCGGGGCCCTTGCGCAGCGTGGGGGGCGTTTCGTCGAACTGTACCGGGTTGGCAACCACGCGAAAGCTCTGGCCCGGTGCGACTTCGATCTCGACGATGTGGCCGTTCGCGTCGACCTGTGGATCGCCGGGAATCTGCGCAACGGTTTGAAAAGGGCCCCACTGGCCCTTCATCGATTGCAGTCGTGTGCGCCACTCTTCGAGTGTTGCAGTCGCGAAACTCTCGCTGAGGATCTTGCGAGCCTCGTTCGCGTTGTCGGAGAAGGCCTGCGGAGTCGCGAAGCGCGGGTCGTGCGCGAGTTCGGGGCGGCCGATGTGTTCGACCGTGTCGGCCCAGTAGTGGTGGCCTTGGAGCATCGTGAGCATCAGCGAGCCGCCTTCTCGGGTGCGGAAGAGGCCGACGAGCGGGTTCATGTACGCGGCACCGGCTGGGGAAGCCGAAGCCCCGCCGCCTTCGTCGCCCGCGAGCATCGATGCGGTGAGGGCCGCGCCCATTGCCCAAAGGCCGGTGCCGAGCAGCGAGATGTCGACGATCGAAGGCTCGCCGGTTCGTTCGCGCGCAAAGAGTGCGGCCGAGATGCCGCCCGCGATCGTCATGCCGCCGAGCGAGTCGCCGTATGCGGGGCCGGGTGGCATCGCGGGCGCATCGCTTGCCGCGCGGCCGCCCATTCCGCTGCCGGAGCGCGCCCAGTAATCGGTCGAATCGTAGCCGCCGCGTTCGCGTTCGGGTCCCTTCTCGCCGTGTGCGGAGCCGCGCGCGTAGATGATCTTCGGATTGACGGCGCGGAGGTCGTCGACCTCGATACCGAGCCTGCGGCGCACTCCCGGCAAGTAGTTGGTGAGGAACACGTCGGAGGTTTTCGCGATCTCATACAGCAGCGCGCGACCCTGTTCGCAGGCGAGGTCGATGCCGATGCTGCGCTTGCCGCGATTCGAATGTTCCATCAGGAAGTTGATCTCACCCGTATTGGCCTGTCCCCCGACCTGGAGCAGACCGCGTTGACCGTCTCCCTTGATCGGGTGCTCGACCTTGATCACGTCCGCGCCCCAGTCGGCCAGTACGGCACCGGCAGCGGGTACGAATGTGTACTGCGCGACCTCGAGAACTCGGACACCGTCCATCACCTGCTGCATCTCGTCTCCGATCCGGCTGTGAGCGTTGGCCCCTTCGCCCGCGTGGACTTCCGCCGCCTGGGCCGGAGGATACGCGGCCGCGCGTCGGCTTTCACCCGCGCGCGCTCCGGGTCGGACGTGCCCGCTCGTTGCGCACCAGGCACAACGCGCCCAGGGAGATCAGGTTCAGCAGCGCGAAGGCGTAGAACGCGACGCGGTAGTTTCCGAAGCGGTCGTGCACCATCGCGGCGAAGATGGGCCCGAGCGCACCGCCCGGCGCCAGTGTGAGCATGAGTGAGCCGTAGATCTTCGCGAGGTAGCGTGACCCGAAGCAACTCGAGATGATCAGCGGATAGACGACGTCGCGGGCTGCCGTCGCGAAGAAGAAGCAGACCACGAAACCCCAGATCGGGGCTTTGTCGGGAAGCGCGATCAGCAGCACGGAACTCAGCGCGAGCAGGCTGTAATCGAGCAGCAGCACCGACTTGTGGGAGATGCGGTCGGCGACTAGACCGAGGCTGAGCTTGGCCGCGACACCGATGCCGAGGCCGTGGCCGAAGTATCGGCCTGCCGCCTGCTTCGTGAGGCCGGAGTCGGTGAGGAACAACACCAGAAAGTCCAACACGCCCAGGAAGAAGAAGAAGAAGCTGAACAGCGCGCCTGCGAGTATCCAGAAACTGCGCGTACGCAATGCGGCCGAGAGGTCGAGATCGAGATCGCTGCCGACCGGGATCTGTGGAGCGCGAGGACTCTCACTGCTCCTGGGATTGCGTCCGGCAGCGGGTTCGCGAACCAGCAGCAATGCCGCGGGCAGCATCACGAGCAGCGCGACCACCCCGAGAGCCGCGCAGGCTTCGCGCCATGAACTTCGGCTCGCAATCCCGACCGCGAACGGGACGATCAGCCAGCCGCCGAGGTTCGAGCCGGTATAGACGAGCCCGAGCGCGAGGCCTCGACCGCGATCGACCCAACGCATCACGAGTTGGCCGGCCGCGATGTCGCCGAGTGCGGCGACCGAGATCCCGAGCAGCATCACGAGCGCGTACATCTGCCAGAGGTCCTGCATTGCGGCGAACAACAGGAATGCGAAACCAAGCGAACCGGCACCGGCTGCGAGTACTGCGAGTGCGCCGAACCGGACCACGAGCGCCCCCACGACCGGACTCATCGCCGCGATCACGAAGAGCTGCGGCGCGCGCGCAGCAGAGTACATCGTGCGCGACCAGCCGAATTCGTCGATGATGTCGCCTGCGAGTGGACTGAGCACGTAAGCGAAACCGAGGCCCATCTGGCACAGCAGTGCACCGAGTACGACGAGGAGCGCGCGGCCATGCAAGTCGCCGAACAGGCTGCGAAAGCTGGCTCGCCGTGAACTCAAGGGTCGAATCCGGCCGCCACGTTCAGTAGCCGACCCCGCGGTCGACCACACCGGCGAGTGTTTCTCCTTCGAGGTAGCGACGGAGGTTGTCTTCGAAGGTTGCGAGGATCCAGTCGAGCGAGCCGGGCATGCTCCACGAGAGGTGGGGCGTGAGGAAGACCTGTGGGTGCTGGTAGAGCCAATGGCCGGCCGGCAGCGGCTCCGGATCGGCGACGTCGAGGGATGCGCGAGCGACGTGCCCGGTGTCGAGCGCTTCGCGGAGCGCGTCCTGGTCGACGAGCGCACCGCGGGCGATGTTCACGAGGTGCACGCCGGGCTTGACCTTCGCGAGCGCATCGCGTCCGATGATGTGCCGAGTCTCCGAGGTGGCTGCCATCGCGACGACGAGGTGATCGGCCGAGGCGAGCAGGTCGTCGAGATTCGGAGCGATCTCGACTTCGGGGACGGGACTCGGCTTCGGCGTTCGGCGAATCGCGCGCACCTGCATACCGAATGCGAGCGCGCGCGTCGCGATCGCTTCGGCGACCGCGCCGAGCCCCAGTAGGCCGACGGTGCGGCCGTACAGCCCGCCGAGCTTGGCGAAGTTCCACTGTTCGGGTGGCTGCTTCGCCCACCGCTGCGGCAGCTGCTTTTCGAAATTGAGCATCGCCGCGAGCGTCCATTCCGATATCGGGATCGCGCTCGCGCCGCGCGCACACGACAGCAAACGGTCGCCGACCGCATCCATCGGGAAGCCGTCGATGCCGGTCCCCACCGTGTGGATCCACTCCACGCCGTGTTCGACGAGATCGTGGATGTTCGGGCTGCCCCAGGTGAACGCGAGCAGGACCTCGCCCCTCAGGCTCGCCGGGACGTCGCCCTGGGTCGGTACCTGTACGAAGTCGATATCGGGAAAGCGCTCCGCGATCGGCGCGAGCGTCGCGACCGGCAGGTGAGACAGGACGCGGCTGACGGCGTTCGGCATGAGTTCTCGGATGCGTGCCGGTCGCTCCGGCGCTGCGATTATCCGACATCTCGGGGGGCCTTGGCGAGCGCTATTTCCGCGTCGCGACCGACAGTCAGCTCGGCCTTCGGACATTGTCGGGAGTAGGCGAGATTCGCCTCCGATCGAGTCCAGATACGGTACGCTCGCTGCCCCGGCACTCGCCGTGCACGACTTCCCGGCGCAGATCCCCCGTTTTCCCACACCCCGACCGGAGAGAAGATGAGTGAGTACGTAGCTCCCCTCGAAGACATCACCTTCCTGCTCGAGCACGTCGTCGGGCTCTCGGAAATCTCGGCACTACCGGGCTACGAAGAGGCCCAGCCCGATTTCGTCGCGGCCTTGCTCGAAGAAGCCGCGAAGTTCATGGGAGAGGTGTTGTCGCCGCTGAACCGCGTCGGCGATCTCGAAGGCTCGCGCCTCGAGGGCGATCGCGTCGTGACGCCCCCGGGCTTCCGGGAGGCCTATGCGAAGTTCACCGAAGCGGGTTGGGGGGGCGTCGGCTTGCCGTCCGAGTACGGCGGCGCGGGCCTGCCGCAGACCGTTGCCATTGTGGTTCAGGAAATGAACGTGTCGGCGAACATGGCCTTGGCCCTGTGCCCGTCACTCGGTGAGGGCGCGATTGCGGCGCTCTACGACCATGGCTCGGAGGAACTCAAGCAGATCTACCTGTCGAAGCTCGTGCCGGGCGAGTGGACGGCGACGATGTGTCTGACCGAGCCGCAGGCGGGTTCCGATCTCGGCGCCTTGCGCACGATCGCAACCTCCATGGGCGACGGTACGTACCGCCTCAAGGGCGGCAAGGTCTTCATCACCTGGGGCGATCACGACATGGCGGACAACGTCGTGCACCTCGTGTTGGCCCGCACTCCGGATGCGCCGCCGGGAGTGCGGGGAATTTCGTGCTTCATCGTGCCCAAGTTCCTGGTCGGACCGGACGGCGCGATCGGAGCGCGCAACGAGGTCGATGTCGTCTCCCTCGAGCACAAGCTCGGAATCCACGGGAGTCCGACCTGTGTGCTGAATTTCGGCGAGGGCGAGGGAGCGGTCGGCTATTTGATCGGGGAAGAGGGCCGCGGCCTCGAGTACATGTTCACGATGATGAACCACGAGAGGATTCTCGCGGGCTGCCAGGGGCTCGCGCTCGCCGAACGCGCGTACCAGCGGGCGGTCGAATACGCGCGCGAGCGCGAACAGGGTCGGGCGTTCGGCAGCGATCGGCCGAAGGGTGAGTCGTCTCCGATCATCGAGCACGCCGATGTGCGCCGGATGCTGCTCACGATGAAGTCGACCATCGAAGCGATGCGCTGCCTGCTCTACACCGTCTCGAAGGCGAGTGATCTAGCGGACAAGCACCCGGACGCCGACGTGCGAGCCAGCAACGAAGCGCGGCTCGCGCTGATGACACCGATCGCGAAGCTCTGGCTCTCCGAGTCGGCGACCGAAATGGCGTCACTCGCGATCCAGATCCACGGCGGCATGGGGGTCATCGAAGAGAGCGGGGTCGCGCAGCTCTACCGGGACGCGCGCGTGATCTCGATCTGGGAAGGAACCAGCGGTATCCAGGCGCTCGACCTCGTCCGGCGCAAGCTTCCTTCCGGAGGCGGTGCCGTCGTGCGCGACTACCTCGACGAGTTGCGCGCGCTCGACGAGGAGCTGGCAGCGGCCGGAGAATCCTTCGCGATGCTGCACCAGAATTTCACTGCGGGCGTCCGAGCGCTCTCCGATGCGACCGAGTACTTGCTCGAGCGAAGCGAGAGCGACCCGGGCGGTGTCATCGCGGCCGCGACGCCCTATGCCCAGATGTTCTCGGAAGTCACCGCCGCGGGCTGCCTGGCTCGCTCCGCTCTCGTCGCGAAACGGCTGCTCGCTGCGGGCAGCGACGACGCGACGCTTTCGGGGCGGCTCGTCACCGCGCGATTCTTCGCCGAGCATGTCCTGCCCGGAGCGGTCGCAAGAATGCCGGCGATCACCGCGGATGCCGACGTGCTCTTTGCGATCGACGCCGACGGCTTCTAGGCCGACGTCCAGCCGCTGAGCTTCTAAGCCGAGGACGCTGCCGGTCGATCTCGAATCCGGCGGGGTGATCTAGAACGAGACGTGCAGTATCGTAATAGCACGCTCGGGACGCTTCGTGATGTCCGGGGGGAGGCCCATAACGGGCTGACTGCAAAGGCGAATCGAGGCTCGGCCGGCGCTTCGCGAGGTCTTCGATGGAAATCCGGAACGTGGTTCTGGTGGATGGTGCGCGCTCGGCGTTCGCGCGCGGCGGGCGCGGGAAGCTCACCGCGACCCGACTCGACGAGGTCGGCGCGACGGTGTTGCGCGCATTGCTCGATCGCAACCCGAAGCTGCCCGAGAGACTCATCGCAGATGTCGGGATCGGGAACGTCGCGGGGCGCAGTGAATTTTCGTACCTCGGCAATGTGCAGCGCATCGCGGGCCTGCCGCTCGAGGTGTGTTCCTTCCATTCGAATCGCCAGTGCGGTTCCAGCATGGAAACCCTTCACCGGATCGCGACGGCGATCATGATCGGGCAGATCGATTGCGGTGTCGCGATGGGGATCGAGCGCATGGGGCGCGCGCTCGGCGGCGGTGCGGGCGAGACGCGCATCACGAAGATGAGCGACAAGATCACGCAGCTCAATGATGTCCAGCGCGCGCCCGCATTCGATCACGACGAATATTTCTCGCTGCCCTTTCCCGACTACATCCTGAATTCTCCATGGCTCCAGAGCATGGTGCAGACCGCGCAGAACGTGGCCGAGGTCTACGGGCTCACGCGCGCCGACCTCGATGCGTTCGCGGCCGAGAGCCACGCGCGCACGGACGCCGCCTATGCGAACGGCATCTACAAGGGGGAGGTGATCCCGCTCGAGGTCGAGGAGCCGGTCTTCGATGACGACAAGAAGTGGCTCGAAGACGAACGCGGACCCAGCGTGATCTTCGATCGAGACGAGTGCGTGCGCGCGGGAACGACGGCCGAGAAGCTCGGAACGCTGCCCGCGATCCGCGGCACGAAGAGTTGGGCCGACAAAGAGGTCGTGATCACGGCCGGCAATGCCTGTCCGACCAACGACGGCGTCTCGGCTGCGTTGCTGATCGCAGAGGAGAAGGCGATCGAACTCGGCCTCGAGCCCCTGGCGCGAATCTCCGGCTTTGCGGTCGGCGGCGTGAAGCCGCAGCTGATGGGCCTCGGGCCGGTGGTGTCGTCGAAGAAGGCGTTCGTGCACGCGGGCATCACGTCCGATCAGATCGACCGCGTCGAATTCAATGAGGCGTTCTCGGCGCAGGTGCTGCCTTCGATTCGCGAGTTGGGCATCGACCGCGCCAAGGTGAACGTAAACGGCGGCTCGCTCGCGATCGGGCATCCGCTCGGCGCGACCGGCGCGCGCCTGGTGACGACGGTTGCGATGGAATTACGGCGCAGCGATGCGCGCTACGGGCTCGCGACACAGTGCATCGGAGCGGGAATGGGAATTTCGACGGTGGTCGAAAGGCTGGACTGAGTGCGGATGAAGGTGAAGAGCTGTGAGTGCTAACAACGAGAATTCGTCGAGCGCCGGAAGGCCGCGTAGCGAGGAGGCTCATCAGGCCATCTTGAACGCGACTCTCGAGCTGCTCGTCGAAGTCGGCTTCTCAGCGCTCACCGTCGAGGGCGTGGCGAGCCGAGCGGGCGTCGGCAAGGCGACGATCTATCGCCGTTGGCCGTCGAAGTTGCCGCTCGTCGTCGAGGCATTCGGCCAGCTGCCGGGTTTCGAGGATGTCGACACGGGCGACCTCGCAGGAGACTTGAAGAAGATGCTCCGTGGCTACCTCGATGTCTTCAATTCGACTCCGCTGTCGGCCGTGCTGCCGAGCCTCGCCGGAGAGCGCACCCACAACCCCGAGTTGTCGCAGCTCTTCGAGCCGGTGAGCAAGGACCGGCGCCGCCCACTCGTCAGAGCCTTCGAACGCGCGGTTGCGCGCGGTGAGGTGGCTCCCGGTCTCGATCTCGATCTGGCCGCAGACTTGGTGGTCGGCCCGATCGCGGTTGCGCTCTTCTTCAAGGGTGGCCGATTGAATCAGAAGATGGTTGGGCCGATGGTGGATCTCGCACTCGCGGGGATCCGATCTTGAAGCTCGGCGATCACGGCAACCGCGTGCCAGCCACTCTTCGGCGCGGCTTTTGCGTCGTCACGTGCAACGCGTTCCTAGCCGCGCAGCGCCTTCGCCCGCTCGCGTAGCTCGATCTTCGAAACCTTGCCGGTCGCGTTGAGGGGCAGCTCCTCGAGAATCTGCACGCTGCGCGGGACTTTGTAATTCGCCATGTTGTCGCGGCACCAGGCGATTACCGATTCCTCGCTGACATCGGTGCCGGCTGTGGGCACCACGAATGCCATCCCGACCTCGCCCTGGCGTTTGTCCGGCACGCCGATCACCGCGACCTGTGCGAACCGGCCGCTGCCGAACATCAGGTTCTCGATCTCGGCCGGATAGCAGTTGAATCCGCCCACGATGTACATGTCCTTGATGCGATCGGTGATGCGCAGGTAGCCGCGCTCGTCCATCACGCCGATGTCGCCGGTGTGAAGCCAGCCGTCGGCGTCGATGGTCTTCTGGGTCTCGGCCTCATCGTCGAAGTAGCCGCGCATCACGTTGTAGCCGCGCACGACGACCTCACCGGGCTCACCGCGCGCAACCTCTCCACCCTCGGCATCGACACAGAGAACCTCGACTTCGGGAATGGCGCGGCCGGAGGTCTTTGCGATCGTCTCCGGGTCGTCGTCGTAACGGCACATCGTGACGACCCCGCAGGTCTCGGTGAGTCCGTAGCCGGTGATGATGGTGTCGAAGCCGAGCTCCTGCCGCATTCGGTGGATGAGCTCGACCGGGATCGCGGCTGCACCCGTCACCGCGAGACGCAGGTTCGAGAGGTCGTGTTGCGCAAGCTCCGGGTGCGCCAGGATCGACTGGTAGAGGGTGGGTGCGCCCGGGAGCACGCTGATATTCTCGTCGCCGATCCGTTTCAGCACTTCCGGAACATCGAAGACTGCGTGCGGGACGGCCGTTGCGCCGCGCATCACGCAAGACAGCCAGCCGGCCTTGTAGCCGAACGAGTGGAAGAAGGGGTTCACGATCAGGTAGCGGTCGCCCGCTTTGAGTCCCGTTACCTCCGTCCAGGCCGCGAATGCGCGGATATTCTGGCCGTGCATCGTCGCTACCGCCTTGGGCTGGCCGGTCGTGCCCGAGGTGAAGATCAGGTCCGAGAGGTCTTCGGGAGTGACTTCGTTCAGGCGGTCGATCGCCTGTTCGCGAGAGACGGCGTCGCCCGCTTTCGAGAAGTCGCTCCATGAGGTCGCGCCTTCGGCTGAATCGCGCAGCACGACGATGCGTTCGAGGTCGGGCAAATCCTGGTCCGCGAGTGCGGCGACGTAGTTCATGCCGAGGAAGTCACCGA
>CAXMSF010000314.1:0-2669 GCA_964196055.1 uncultured Gammaproteobacteria bacterium
CGGCAACACGCCCTTTCGATACTTCAAGCAGTCCGAACATCGCGGCGGCCAGGCCGATGCCCTGGTGGTCTCATGGCCCAACGGAATCAAGGCGAAGGGCGAAATTCGCAGTCAGTACCACCACATCAGCGACATCGCGCCGACGATTCTCGCTGCAACGGGCGTTGATGTCCCTGCCACCTATCACGGGATTGCGCAGCAGCCGATGACCGGCGTTCCCATGAACTACGCCTTCGACGATGCTGACGCGCCGAACGCGAAGAAGCGTCAGTACTACGAGATGTTCGGCAATCGCGCGATCTGGGTGGATGGCTGGAAGGCGGTGACCTTGCACGCCAAGCGGCTGCCGTGGGAACTCAATGTCCGCGGCGACTTCAGCAGTGACGAGTGGGAGCTCTACCACGTCGCTGAGGACTTCTCGGAGAGCACCGACCTCGCCGAACAGCACCCCGAAAAGCTGGAAGAGCTCAAGAAGGTCTTCGACGAGGAGGCCTGGAAGAACAACGTCTACCCGCTCCACGACGACATGATTCAGCGCATGGCGAACATCAACAACATCCTCTTCGGTGACCAGAAGGAGTTCATCTACTTCGCGCCGGGTGCGGTACGCATCGCCGAAAAGTCATCGGTCCCCGTCAAGAACCGCGCTCACAAGATCGAGACCACGATCGACCTGAAGGGCGATGAGGAAGGCGTGATCGTCTCCTGCGGCGGCATGACGGGCGGCTATTCGCTGTACATCAAGGGCGGCAAGCTGCACTTCGACTACAACTACCTCGACGGCGTCCACTACCACCTGACGTCGAAGACGCTGCCGAAGGGCAAGACCGAGCTGAAATTCAACTTCATCAGAACGAAGGACTTCGGCGGAACCGGCGAGCTCTACGTCAACGGCAAGAAGGTCGACGAGACCGACATGCCTCTGATGCACATCAGCACCTACTCGCTGGCAGAAACTTTCGATATCGGCGTGGATAATGGCACGCAGGTCGATCCGAACTACGCCGGTGGTCCGTTCCCCTTCAAGGGCGAACTCGACCGGGTGATCATCACCCTGCTGGATTAGCGAAGACCGGCGGGTTCAGTTCAGAGTTGAGCGCTCTCGGCCGCGGTCGCAGGCCTGGCGCGGTAGTGGGCTTGCGCTTCCTCGACGCAACCGTCGAGGTACGCGCGAAGTCGGTACATCTCTTCGGCGCCGAGACCCTGGCCGATGAAAGTGGCGCCGTAGACGAACGCAGCGAGTGCGGCGGCGACGACCGGGCCGAGAAATGCCCACGGCGTGCGCCCCATCGCCCACTCGGCGAAGCCGAACATCATCGAGAAGAAGCCCGCCGCGAACAGGGTTCCGTAGATGAAGACGAAGGCCTGCCAGATATGCGGGTGAGGCGAGAAGTGGCCGACCACGCGGGTGCGGCCTTCATTCTTCCCCACCGCTTCGACGGTCAGTCCGAGCTGGGGCGACCAGAAATTTCGGTGCTGCTTCGGGAAATCGAGAACGCCGTGGCGCCGCGTGCACTTCACCCGCACCCCTTGAGCGTTGCCGTCCGCTCGCTCGCGCAGCGCCGTCATCACGTCGTCGATGCTGCTGTCCACCTCGACCGCGAAGCGCGGCCGCATCCGCAGCTGGGCCATGGAGAGACTCCCTTAGCGCGCCACCCTAACACGGCGAAAACGGTCATTCGCAGGGCATTCTCGGCTCAGTCGCCCGGTCGATACAGGCCCTTGCCGGTGATGAGCGGCAGATCGAGCGCCGACATCATTCCGGGCGCGTGTTCGACCACGCTCGGAATGGCGTTCACGATTCGGGTCGCGGTCAGGATCACGCCGCCGACCGCGTGATCGCCGTGCCGATCCTCCATGTCGAGCGAAACCGTCAGCTTCGGCTCACCCTCGATGATGATGCGGTAGCCCTTGCCGTGCGGCCAATCGGGCGCGATGTCGTCGCACATCCGGGTCACGTGCTCGACCACGATCGCGACGCGGCCGTCGACGATGCCCTGGACTTCGAAACGAAGCGCGCCCGTGGTGCCCTTCGCGAGCGTCCCGTAGCTGAGTTCGATGTCGCGCTCGGTCGGAAGGCGCTCGTGCACCTCGCGAATTTCATCGAGCGCCACCCCCAGACCCTTTGCCATCGCGCGAATGCTGCCGCCCCAGGCGAGCGAAAGCACCCCCGGCTGGAGCAAGTAGGGTTTCGCATCCAGCTCCTGGCCGAAGCCCATCACGTTCATCACAGTGTCGGCCTGGTCGTAAGTCGCGTAGTTGACGATTTCCTGCACGCGAACGTGGCTCCAATGCTCGGAGAGACCGGTCAACAACAGCGGCAGGCTGTCGTTCGCGAAGCCCGGGTCGATCCCGGAAGTAAAGCAACTGACCTGCCCGGCTTCGCAACCCGCGCGCAGCGGATCGACAAACGGCGGTACGCCACAATCGGGGTCGACGAGCATCACCATCGACGAGGAAACGACATTGATGCCGGCCTCCAGAATCCGGCGCATATCGTCGACGGCTTCGAGCATGCGACTGCCCGCATCGGCGGTATAACAGACGCAATCGGCGCCCGCGTCGAGCAGCGATTGCCAGTCGTCGGTCGCCCGGATACCGGTTGGGCTGTCGAGGCCGCAGAGATCGGCGGCATCCTTGCCGACCTTGTCGGGGTTGCTCACGACGAG
>CAXMSF010000315.1:0-24794 GCA_964196055.1 uncultured Gammaproteobacteria bacterium
ATGCAAATCCATGCGGGGATGGACCAACGGATGCCGCTCGCGCAGGTCGGCGCGTACGCGCGCCGCGTCGAGGCCATCGGCTTCGACGGCCTCAACGTCCCCGATGCGGTCCACGACGGACTGCTGACCGCAACCGTCGCGCTCCGAGAGACGACACGGCTGAAAGTTGCGACGAGCGTCCTGGTGGCTTTCCCGCGCAGCCCGATGAACGTCGCGCATGCCGCCTGGGACCTCCAGGCCTTCTCCGGAGGGCGATTCGAACTCGGGCTCGGAACCCAGGTACGCGGCAACATCGTCGGTCGCTACAGCACGCCCTGGGAACCGCCGGTGCCACGCATGCGCGAATACGTGCACGCCCTCCACGCGATCTGGAACTGCTGGCAGGAAGGCGGCCCGCTCGATTTCCAGGGATCGTCGTACCGCTTCACGAAGATGCAGCCCTTCTTCAACCCCGGTCCGATCGAACACCCGGAGATCCCGATTCTGCTCGGAGCCGTCGGGCCGAAGATGACCCGACTCGTCGGCGAGGTAGCCGACGGCATGCTGAGCCATCCGACCAACAGCTCACCACGTTACCTGCGCGAAGTCACGATCCCCGAGCTCGAGGCCGGCGCGGTCGACGCCGGCCGCGAGCGAGCTCGTCCGACGTTGATGGCGGCGGGCTTCGTCGCCACCGGCGCAAGCATCGAACAGGTGGCACGCGAACGCGAGAACATCCGCGAGTTGCTCAGCTTCCTGTATTCGACGCCCGCCTACTGGCGCAGCCTCGAACTCTACGGTTGGGGCGACGTCGGCCGAGAGCTGCACCGGCTGACACGCGAAGGCCGCTGGGCCGACATGGCGGGAAGAATCCACGACGAGATGCTCGACGTCCTCGTTCCGCAGGCGCCCTATGACGAGATCGACACGGTGTTGCATCAGTGGTACGACGGCATCACGGATCGAATCACGTTCCCGGTCCCAGACGACCCGGCTGACGACGATCGCGCCGCCGCAGTGCTGATGCGACTCCGAAGCGACCGGAGCGCTTGATTCTGACGCCTCGCCACCCGGCAGGGTGGCTGCTCGGCGCGTCGCGCGGACGACACGGAAAGACTGGCCGCAAAGAGGCCAACGCGCGACTAGAAGAAGCGGTAGACGCCGATCATGAACTGCATGTCGTTGATCCCGTCGTTCGGGTGATCCGTTCCGGCGTTCGAGATGTGCTGCCAGCGGACCTCGGTCGTGAGCGTGGTTCGATCGCCGACACGCCAGTGCGAGCCCACACCCGCGCCGACGTTGAAGGCAAAGCCGTCCGCCTGACGTCCGAGATCGAAATCGATGCCGAGCACTCCGAGATTGGCCTCGACATACGGCACCGCAATGCGCGAGAACAGGAAGTTGTAACGAAGCGACGTCCCACCGCCCCCGCCGAAACCGAAGTGCGGCTCCGCATTGAAGAGGAACGCGAGCTCGAACAGCATGTCGACGTTGCCGCGAAGGAACGAATCACCACCGATCGGATCGGTGACTCCGTACCCGAAACGCGGAATCAACGTAGCCATGCGCACTTCACCGAGGATCGCGCTCAGCTGCTTGTTCTTGTCCGATCCGAAGCGGAAGCCATGACCGTAGCCGGCCGTCGCACCGATGTGCTTCGAGCCCTTGTGGAAGTTGTCGCGGATATCGGGCTCCGCAGGACCCTCGGCGTGCGCTGTTGCGAACGGCGCGACGAGCAGGGCGAACGCAACGATCCGGCCGAACACCCAGCGACTTCGAGTTGCAGGCATCGGGCGCATTCGGGCCCCTCCTATCGAACTCGCAATCGGCCGATCGCGAATTCGGCCGGGGCATTGTCGAGCGATTCATGTCCACACATGAATCGCATCAGGCCGACACTATAGCGATGCGTCGTTGCCTCACCGATCGAGACCGCTCTCGACGGCATCGGCGGTGCAGCGTAGGAACGAATATAGTCGGAGCGCGATCGATAACCCAGGAGGCGACGGGCTTGCTCACCCGACTGCGCAACGTGTGGCGCCCCTCGAACTTCCACTATCAGCACCGGCTGGCACGCGGTGGCGGCTTCTTCGAGGGCTGGTACTTCAAACTCGTCGATGCCGAAGGGAACCAGCCCTACGCGATCATCCCCGGGGTATCCCTCGGTGCAGACGCCCACGCATTCATCCAGGTGCTCGACGGCCGGTTGGGAAATTCATTCTATCACCGCTTCCCACTCGAGTCCTTTCGTGCCGACCGCGACGCCTTTCGCATCAAAATCGCGGACAATCGCTTTTCCAGCGAAGGGCTCAGCCTCGCCATCGACGGCACGGGAACGGCTGCGGAACAGCGCATCGTGGGAACGCTGTCGTTCTCGCCTTGGCGTCCCTGGCCCGTGACCACGACCTCTCCGGGCGTGATGGGGCCCTACAGCTTCGTTCCGAGGATGCAGTGCAATCATGGAATCCTGAGCATGGATCACGGGATCGAGGGAAACCTGCGGGTGGACGACCGCAATACGGTCTTCGACGCAGGACGTGGCTATGCGGAGAAGGACTGGGGCTCGGGCTTTCCCGCAGGCTATGTATGGACGCAGAGCAACCACTTTGCCGAAGAAGGGGTCAGCCTAAGCGCATCGGTCGCACACATCCCTGCCCGCCGTGCTCGACAAGCCAGGCGCAGACTGATTAGACGATGATTACAAAGCTCCTGACCTCCGTCTGCCGGCTCGCATTGGCCCGACCGTGGCTGGTGCTCGCCGCGATGGTGGTGCCCGCGGTCTTCAGCCTCTACACGCTGGTGGTGCCCCTGGACTTCAGCTTCGCCGGCTTGATGAACCGTCAGCACCCGGAGGTCGCCCGCTACTTCGAGGCATCGGACCGATATGGGTTGGGAGGGCTGCTTCCGATGCTCCTGGAAGGCCCCGAGGAGCGCCTCGACGCTGCCGTGTCGGACCTGCGTCCGGCTCTCGCCTCTCTCGACGTCGTGGAATCCGTGGCGGGCGACCTGCCCCTCGAGTGGATTACCGAGCGGGCTCCCTGGATCGTCTCCCCCCGAGCCTTCGACGCCTGGGTCGAACTGGCCCGGAACGGAGAAGAACCGGAAGCGGCCGCGCTCCTCGAGGCGGAACTTGCCGATTTCGAGGCCCACCACGGGCCGCAACGCGTCGATGGATCCCGACTGCTGCTGGTGGTCATGCAGGAAGACTCCTTCGAACTGGCCCTCGATGCCGACCATTTCCCGCGCGTTCGCGAGGTCGCCCAGCGGACGCTCGAGCCACATGGTGTAACGGCGAGCTTCGCCGGCATGCCCGCCATCATCACCCAGGAGCAGGAAGCGACCATCGATCGCATGCGCTTGCTCGGCCCCATCTCCCTGCTGGCGGTGCTGTTGCTGCTACGGCGGATCGAACGCCGCGTCGTGATACTGGTGGGGATCGCGGTTCCGATGCTGCTCAGCGTCGGCGTCACCCTGGCCGCGATCGGTCTCTGGGACGGCACACTGACGATCATGGAGTCGGTCTTCGGCGTCATGATCTTCGGCTTGGGGGCCGACTTCGCGATCCACCTCTTGCTCCGAATGCGCGAGGAACGCGCCCGCGGCCGTGACTTCCGGGCCTGCGTCGAGCGGACGATCGCGGGGACCGGGCGCGGAATCCTCTCGGGTGCGGCAACCACGGGTGGAGCCTTTCTGATCGTGGCCTTTGCTCCCGATCCGGTCTTCTATCGACTGGGGCTCGCGGGCGGCATTGGACTTCTGCTCTGCTTCGCATTTCTGATCGTCATGCTGCCCGCCGAGTGGGCGATCCTGGAGCGCAGGCAGGTCGCTGATCGCGCTCCCGCACGCGCGCTACTCCTGCCCATGCTGACGACGCTGGCTCGAATCGCCTACCACCGTCCCCTGGCGATCCTCGGAATCACCGCGCTCTTCATGGCCTGGAGCGCGGCGGGGCTACCTCACTCCCGGTACGAAACGAATCTCGAACGCGTCTTTTCTCGGGAGATTCGTGCAGTCGCTACCGCGGCGAAGATTCACGAGCGATTCGGGCTGGATCCCGGCCCCTGGCTGGTTGCGGTCAGCGAAGCGGACGAGGCCCGGCGGGTCACCCGGGAATTCGATCGCGATCCGCTCTTCGAACGCACGGAGAGCGTTGCGTTTCTCTTTCCCGAGGATGTTCTCCAGCGCAGCGAGCGTCTAGCGGCGATCGGCCACTCACTCGAAGAAAGGCGACGGAAACTCGAGGGCATGCGAGCCCTGTTGGCCGATGCTGGGGACAGGGAGCGCATCGATGATGCGATCGCACCACTACTCGCCCTGCAGCATGCGGCGAGGTTGGGGCCGCCAAAGGTCGGGAATCTCCC
Source organism: uncultured Gammaproteobacteria bacterium (assembly GCA_964196055.1). Taxonomy (GTDB): domain Bacteria; phylum Myxococcota_A; class UBA9160; order UBA9160; family SMWR01; genus JAFDEI01. Next base: position 4,341 of record CAXMSF010000315.1, read on the forward strand.
CCCGACTCTATCCGAGCGTTTCATCGGGCCCGACGGCGAGTTCTTGATCCTGGCCTTCGCGAGCGAGCCCGGCCTGGATTCCGCAGCGGCCGCGGTCGAGCGCCGTGCCGCGCAGGCGATCCATCCGGACGCCACCTCGATCAGCGCTGTCTTCGAGGCCCTGATCGGAACCGATCGTCCCTGGTTGGGAAAGATCAACCTGGCGGTGGCGCTCTTCGTTCTGCTCGTACTGATTGCCGACCTGCGTAGACCGAAGCTCGTCTTCCTGGCGTTGATCCCCGTGCTGACCGGGAGCTTCGCGGCGCTCGGCATTCTCAACTGGTCGGGCTTCGCCTTCAATACCGTCACGCTCGTCGGGATTCCGTTGCTGCTGGGACTCGGAGTAGACGACGGCATTCACATCGTGCATCGGCTGATGGAGGAGCCCGACCGGCCCATCGAAGGGGTCATCGCGTCGGTGGGGCGCGGCATCGTGATGACGACCGCGACCACCTGCGCAAGCGTCGCAGCCCTGCTGTTCAGCCGACATCCCGGCATCGAGAGCATCGCGATCCTGCTGCTGGTCGGCCTGCCCCTCTGCCTGCTGGCATCGGTGGCGGTGTTGCCCGCTTTCGCGTCCCTGCTCCGGGTATCGGCTTCACCGCCGCATGTCGCGGCCGGTCGGAATGAGGCTTGATCGAGCAGCCGCCGGTGCCAGGCAGGAACGAAACAACGATCGAAGCGCTGGCTCCGCAGCATCGGCCCGGCGATCAGCGAATCGCGAGTTCAGCCGGGTCGTTGTCGAGCAATCCATGCCGACACATGAATTGCATCAGGCCGACACTGTAGCGACGCGTCGTTGCCTCACCAGTGAATACCCGCGGCAGATGCCGCCCGAAGTGGACCTCGAGAATCTTGCCAGGTCGGGTCTCGCGCGCCTCCTCGCCCGCGCGAAACAGCGAGAACAGGCGCCCATCATAGAAACGATCGATGGTGCGTTGCCACGCGCGAATATGATTGAACACGTGTCGTTCGTAGCGCTTCATTCGGCGCTCAGTACCGCCCGCGAGGATCGCGCGAGAGAGCTCCCGGGCTCCGTCGAAGGCGAGCAGCAGCCCGCTCGAGAACACCGGATCGACGAATCCGAAAGCGTCGCCGACCAGCACCCAGCCGTCGCCGACGCCCTGCTGGAAGACCTGCTGGTAGTTGCTGTATTTCAGCACGCGGGTAAGGCGCGACGGGGCATCGCCCCAGCGCGCGATCGCCGGGTCGTGCTTCAGGTAATTGTCGAACTGCTCTTCGAGACTGTCCCCGAAGCTGCGAATCACCTCGGAGTCCATGACGAGTCCGACCGACATCCTTCCGGGCAGCGGGATCCGCCAGCTCCAGCCATGTTCGAGCAGATCGGTGTGGACGTGTCCCTCGTTCAACAGCCCGATGCCTTCGCAATGTGCGAACAAGGCGGTGTCGTTGCGACTTCCGGATTCGCACGGCAAGTCGAAGAGCCGACCAAAGGTGCGTGCACGGCCGCTGGCGTCGACGATCAAGTCGGGCTGGCCGTCGAAGCGATCTTCCGCACGATCGAGAGTCTCGCGCGCGAGTTCGATGCGATCACCGCCCGGCGTCCGCTCGAGCGAAGCGGCCTCGCGAATAACGGTCGCACCGGACTTCTCGGCGACGCGAGCGATCGATGCGTCGAGCAGATCGCGCGGGACGTTGTACGAGTAGGAGGTCTTCGCGCCGCGCACCTCGGAAAACTCGAACTGCATCACCTCGTCGGGACCGAGCACGAAAGTCGCGCCGGGCTTGAAGGTGCTGTAGCCCCGCACCTCCTCTTCGATGCCGAGGTCCTGGAGAAACGGAATGGTCGCGGGAACCAGCGACTCGCCGACCACTAGCGGCGGCCGTGCGGGCCGATCGAAGAGAACAGCTTGCAGTCCTGCCCGGGCCAGATAGAAGGCCAGCGCCGATCCTGCCGGGCCGCCGCCGATTATCGCAATCGTGCGAATCGATCGACTCATGCGATCCCGACCTTAGGTCAACGGTCGCCGCAATCAAGACATCGCTTCCATTTCCAGGAAGTTCGCGCCGGCACGGGTCGCAGTCCGAACAGATGGCGTATGCTCGCAGTCGAGAATCGAAGTCTCGCGAGCGGCACTGCGGGGCTTCGCGAGCGGGAGCGGGCATGTCGATCGCGGATCGTGAAGTCGCGAAGCTGGACGTCGCCATCGTGGGCGGCGGAATGGCGGGCAACCTGCTCGCTCGCCAGCTGTCCCGCCGACTGCCCGGGCGACGAATCGCCCTGTTCGAAAAGCGCAATCAGTATTCGCATTGCGTCGGCGAATCGCTGGTCGAGATCGCGAGCAATTACCTGATCAGGCGTCTCGGACTCAGCAGCTACCTCTACGACCGTCATCTGCCGAAGAATGGTCTGCGATTTTTCTTCGATTCGGAGAACCGCGACAGCGCGCTCCCACAGATGAGCGAGATCGGCTCCGATTCGCTGCCCTTCCACCCGGCGTTTCAAATCGACCGCAGCCGTTTCGAAAGCGATCTGCTCGACCTGAACGCCCGCGCCGGGATCGCGATCCACTCCGGCGGCCGGGTCGAGGGCCTCGAACTCGGACGGGGCGAAACATCCCACCGCTTCCAGGTTGCGAACGACCACGGCACCCGTGACTTCGAAAGCCGTTGGCTGATCGACGCTTCCGGCCGCAGCCGGATGATCGCGCGGCAAGAGGAACTCGACGTCCCGGAGACCGGACTCGAAAACGGCGCCGTCTGGGGCTGGTTCGAAGGCGTGACCGACGTCGACGACTTCGGCCCGCCGGCCTGGCGCGAGCGCATCCGCCTCACACCGCGGCGGCTGTCGACGATGCACTTCCTGTACCGCGGCTACTGGATCTGGTTCATTCCGCTGAAGGAAGGGATGACGAGCGTCGGCGTCGTGTACGACCGCGGACTCTGCGATCTCCAGTACCGCGGCAAGGAGTCCTTCCTCGAATTCCTGTTCCAGCACGCAGCCGTCGCAGCGCTGCTGAAGAACGCGAAACTCACCGATGCACGCGCCTACTCGCACCTCGCCTACGGCACCAAGCGCTTCTTCAGCAGCGACCGCTGGGCTCTGGTGGGCGAGGCAGGAGCGTTTCCCGACCCCTTCTACAGCCCGGGCGGCGACTTCATCGCGCTCGCCAACGATTTCACGAGCGACCTGATCGCGCGTGATCTCGAAGGCGCCTCGGATGTCGCACTCCGCAAGCGCGTCGACCTCTACGATGAATTCATGCAGTTCCGGCTCGAAGCCGCGATGCAGCTCTACCGCGGACACTACCCGTTCTTCGGAAGCTTTGAACTCTGCAAGCTGAAATGGGACTTGGACATCGGCTGTTACTACAACCTGTGGCTTTCGGCGTACATGAACGACCAGCATCTCGATGGACGAAAGCTCAAGCGGCAGCTCGGCCAGCGCTTCCACGTGCTCTCGGCATTGGCGAACTTCACCCGCCTGTTCGAGAAGGTCGACGCCACACTCGTCGAACGGGGCGACTACGGCCGCCGCAACAGCGGTGAGTTCACGCGCGGACTCGACTGCCTCGGCTTCATCCACGAGATCGGCCGGCCTCGCACCGACGAACAGGTACTCGCAACCACCCACGAGATCTTCAACGAGATCCACGGGCGAGCACTGGATCTGCTCGAGGACCAAGATCAGCCGACGGCTCGCGAGCCGAAGCCCATGGAGTACTTCGTCGGCGATCGCGATCTCAGCCTTCCCGACTGACAGCGAGGCCTGGGCCTCGCAGAGGGGTCGGGCTCCGCAGCGGAGCTTCGGCCGCGCGGCGACGAAACTCGGACTTCGTTGAACCGCCCCGGCTCGTGGATTATGGTGCGAGCCGATGAGGTTCCACGGCGAATCGCGGCAGGACCGGTACGACGTAATCGTCGTCGGCTCCGGGATCGGCGGGCTTACCGCCGCCGCGCTGCTGGCGCGCTCCGGCCGCGAGGTGCTCGTGGTCGAGCGCCACGACCGGGTGGGCGGCTACGCGCATTCCTTCCGGCGCGGCCGCTACTCGTTCGACTCCTCGGTCCATCTGGTCGGGGGCTGCGAGCCGTCCGCATACGAGGGTGGCAGCCTGATCCACCAGCTCCTGCGGGAGCTCGAAGTGCGCGACCGGGTCGACTTCCAGCGCATCGATCCATGCTACGCGGCGGTATACCCCGGAACCGTACTGCACGCTCCGAGCGACCTCGACGACTTCATCCGGGTCCACTCGAATGCGTTCCCCGACGAAGCAAAGGGAATCGAAAGAATCATCCACGAGTGCCTGAACATCCGCCAGGAGACACGCCGCGCAGCCGAACTCTCGTCCCCCACCGATGTCGTCCGGAATCCCGACCGCTTCCCGACGTTGCTGCGCTATCGCCGTGCGACGCTCGCGGCGGTTCTCGACGACCACATCGGATCGCCAAAACTCAAGGCGATGCTCGGCACGCTATGGCCCTACCTCGGCCTGCCGCCGTCACGGGTGTCGTTTCTCTACTTCGCGACGATGCTGATGACCTATATCGCCGACGGTGCCTACTACTGCCGTGGAAGCTTCCAACGATTCGCGGACGCGCTCAGCGATGCGGTCACGGAGAACGGTGGCGAGGTGCTGTTGCGCAGCCCCGTGCAGCGGATCACGGTCGATGCTGGGCGCGCGTGCGGCGTCGTGCTCGAGAACGGACAGCGGATCGAATCCGACCTCGTGCTTTCGAACGCAGACGCGAACCAGACCATCCGCGACCTCGTCGGCCCGCAGGAGTTCCCGGCGAACTACCTGAAGCGCCTTGGCCACATGAAGCCTTCGATCTCGGCGATCGTCGCATACCTCGCGAGCGATCTACCGCTCCAGAGCAGTGATGTCGCGCACGAGACCTTCATCTTCCCGTCCTGGAATCACGATGACGCGTTCGCGACCTGCGCAACCGGCGAGCCGAGCTGGGCCTCGGTGACCGTGCCCACGCTCGCAGACCCGGGACTCGCTCCTGCGGGAGAGCACTTGCTGGTGCTGACGTCACTCGTACGGCACGACGCGCTTTGCTGGCGCGAATCCAAGCAGGCCGTGGCACGCGGCCTGATCCGGATCGCCGAGCGCCAGCTGCCCGGGCTCGGGCGGAGCATCCGCTTCCTCGACGTCGGGACACCACGCACGATGGAGCGCTACACCCGCAACTCCGACGGCGCGATCTACGGCTGGGAGGTATCACCCGCGCAGGTCGGACCGGGCCGGCTCGGATCGAAGACGCCGGTCGAGCAGCTGTACCTCGTCGGCCACTGGACCCATCCGGGCGGTGGCGTGAACGGTGTGGTCTGGTCCGGCGTCCAGGCCGCGCGTACGATCCTCGGCTTCGAACACGAATCGCAGCTCTGGGACTCGATCGGCGCTGCGAGAGGCTAGTTGGGATCGAAGCGCTACGCGGACTCAGTCCTGCGGCGCCACCCGGAAGATCAGCGATGTGTTCACGCCGCCGAACGCAAAGTTGTTGCTCATGAAGCAGTCGGATGCGATCTCACGTCGTTCGCCACGGATGTAGTCGAGCGGCGCACAGTCTTCGTCGACGCAGTCGAGGTTGAGCGTCGGCGCAGCCCAACCTTCGCGAATCATCTCGAGACTCATCCACGCCTCGAGCGCACCGCAGGCGCCGAGCGTGTGCCCCATGTGACCCTTGAGCGTGCTCGCCGGAACCGAACTGCCGAATACCCCATACGTGGCCGCACTCTCGGCGACGTCACCCACCTCGGTTGCAGTACCATGCAGATTCACGTAGCCGATATCGTCGGGCGCAAGCTCCGCATCTTCGAGCGCGAGCCGCATCACGCGCTCCATCCCCTCCGGGTCGGGGTTCGTCATGTGACGGCCGTCGCAGCAGGTGCCATAGCCGAGCACCTCAGCGTAGATGCGCGCGCCGCGCTGCTTGGCAAACTCGAGTTCCTCGAGCACCAACGTGCCCGCGCCTTCCGCCACCACGGTCCCGTCACGATCCGCGTCATACGGCCTCGGTGTCCTCGTAGGCTCATCGTTGCGCGTCGACGCGGCATACAAGACGTCGAAGATCGCCGCATCGATGCCGTCGAGTTCCTCGGCGCCACCCGCGACCATCACGTCCTGGCGACCGAAACGAATCGTCTCATAGGCACTGCCGATCCCCTGGCTGCCCGAGGTGCAGGCACTACACGTCGAGACCAGCCGACCGATGAGCCCGAAGAACTGCGCGATGTTCGCCGAGCAGGTATGGCTCATGAACTGGATGTAGTCGTTGCCGCGAATTCCGCGCGTGGTCCGACCCGCGAAGAACTTTTTCGCGTAGACCTCGATGCCACGCGGGCTCCCCTGTGTACATCCATACGAAACGCCCGTCGTCCCGTCGGTGAGCGCGGGATGGCTGAGCAAGGCGGCGTCGGCAAGCGCGAGCTCGGACGCGCGCGCCGCCATCAGCGAATCCTTGCCCATGCTGCGCGTCTTCTTGCGCGGCCAGTTCTCCGGGGGGACGAAATCCTCGATCGGCGCACCGAGTCGGGTCCGGAGAGAGTCGATCTCGTCCCAGGCGTCGACCCGCTTCACGGCTGAGCGGCCGGCGAGCAGGCTCTCCCGAACCGCCTTCCAACCCGTGCCGAGCGGGGACAATCCTGACATCCCGGTAACGACGACGCGGCGTTTCATCTCGCTCCCTCTTCCCAGTAGTCGAAGAAGTTGAACCATTGGTAGGGCCGAGTCGCACAGTAGTGCTCGAGTCGGTCCGCGTACGCCGCGGCCAGCTCACGGACCTGCTTTTCACGCTCGCCCCGGGCGAATTCCACGGTCTCCGCCAGCACCTCCGCCGATATACGATAGCTCCCTTCGGGCTCGCGCAGGGCCACCATGAAGAACAGCGGGCATCCCAGCAATCCGGCCAGGATATACGGGGCGGTGGGCAATTCGACGGATCCGCCGAGCAGAGAGACCCGGCAACGGCGGCCATGGTCTCCCGGCTCGACCCGGTCGCCCAGCATCGCAACGAGCTCACCGCGCTCGATACAAGCGCGGATCCGGAGCACGGTATCGAGAGACTGCGCGTCGGCTTGAATCACGCGAATCTCGCTATCCCGCGAAAGCTGCTGGAAGAACGAATTGATGAGCGGAGCATTGCGCGTGAACATCAGCACGTTCACCGTGCGGCCATCGCGCCGCGACAATGCGCGCAGCGCGTCGAAGCTGCCGATGTGTGCACCAATCACGATCGCGCCGCGGTCGGGCCGGAGCAGCCGATCGTAGTGCTCGGTGCCGACGACGTCGTAGCGGAAGTCCGCCTCGTCGCCGAACCACATCACGATACGGTCGAAGATCGCGAGAGCGAAGGCACGGAACTGCTGGAAGCACTGCCACATCCCCGGATCGACTCCGAGCTGGGTGCCCGTACCGAACATTTCGACCACGCGCCGCTGGTATGCCCGGATCGCCGCGCGCGCGGCCTTCCCGGTCAGGAAGAAGTAGGTCACGATGCAGTGAACCAGAATCAAGCTCAGCGACCGCCCGAACAGCCGATAGCACGTCACCGTGATTCGCAAGCCGAGCAGCGAGCCGCGCTCGGCTACATGGGTCCAACGCCGTGCGTCAGCCATTGCGGCGCGCCTTGGAATGGTTCCAACGAATCACCCGATCGACCACGCCCCCTTCGCTTCGGCCGAATCGCCACGACCGCACGACGAACTCCGCGGCGAGCAGCAGGCCAATGAACAAATAGGATAGGAAGCCGGTGTATAACGTCCACAACTCGAGGTCGCCATAGAACGCGAGTGCGGCACAGACCGCGGCATTTGCGAAGAAGAACCCGCACCAGACTCCGGTAAAGGTGCGGCAGTGGCGAATCTTCTCAGGGGTCAGGTCGGGATGTTGCAGCCGCGCAAAGGTCTCGACCATCGGCGTGCCGTGACGCAGCGTACGCCCGAACGCGACCAGCAGCGCGACGTTCACTCCGGCCGGGACGAAGAGCAGGATCCGGCCTTCGTTGAGCGCGAGGGTGAATCCGAGCACCGCGCCCATCAGCAGCACCGGCCAGAGCAGCCGCCGCAACTCGCTGCGCTTCGGCCCCTGCGTGGCCGAAGCGATCGCCGTGCGGTCCGACCCGCCCTGCGGGATGCGCGAACGCAGCATGACCCGCAACACCAGCAACGCACCGATCGCCAGCGCAAGAGCGCGCGGTTCGAGCCAGCGCAGCCCAAAGAAGATCGCGAAGGGGTAGGCGACCACGAGCAGACCGCGCAACCACCTCATCGCTTGCTCAGGCCACGACCCATGCGGCGCAGATGCGCCATACCGATCAGGATCTTGATCGCGGGCAGCACACGCCAGGTCGGGGAAACCTCACCCGCGAGAACCGAGATGATCTCGCGCTTCAGCAGCTCGACCCCCCTCTTCCCGTGCGGCGGATGCATGAAGACGGCGCGAAAATCGTCGTCATACCACGCATAGATGAAATTCGAATAGACAGCGAGAACCGCACGCGTGCTACGCGTGTACCGCGCGAAGTCGCGTGCGCGCGGAAGGCGCCCCCCGGCCAGGCTCGCGTCTGCGGCAAGGCTGGCCGCGTGTGCGCCGGTCACAGCGAGATGAACACCCGACGAGAAGACCGGATCGACGAACGCACCTGCGTCCCCGATCGCGACCCAGCCGTCTCCGGCCAGCCGGCGAGTTCGATACTGGAAGTCCGAGGTCGCCTCGAGCGGACGCGCGCGCGTTGCACCGACCAATCGACGTGAAACCGCCGGCGTGCCATCGAGCACCTCGGCCCAGATTGCGTCCTTGTCCGCACCCGCCTGTTTTCGCTCGAGATACCAGGCGCGGTGCATGAGCGCACCCACCGACGCACCGCCACCCGCGAACGGAATCAGCCACATCCAGCCGAAGGGCGTCGCGATGATCGCGATCGTGCCCGCGTCGTCGCCCGACGAGCGGATCACGTCGTCGTAGTGACAATAGAGAGCGATCTTGTCGAGTTTCGGATCGGCTTCACGGATGCCGAGCTGACGTCCGAGCAGCGTCGTGCGCCCTGAACAGTCCGCCACCAGCCGCGCTCCTACGAGCCGACGACTCTCGTCCGGAAGGCGCAGCTCCACACCCGTCGCGCGCCGGCCCTCGAACACGACTTTGCGCACTGTCGTTCGGTCGATGCAGCTGATCCCGTCCTCGACTGTGGCATCCCAGAGCAATCGATCGAATGTGCTGCGCGGCACTTCCCAGGCGTGAGGATCGCGGACGCGGCTGCCGTCGTCGAAATGAAAGTACTCAGGCTGGGCGCCGTCCGCGAAACAGAAGTAGGCACCGTACTTCCGCAAGAAACCCGCTTTCTCGAAACGCTCATCGAGGCCGAGCTCGCGCCAGACCGGCAGCGTACCCGGAAGCAGGCTCTCGCCGACGCAGAAACGCGGATGGCGGCTCTTCTCGACGACCAGCACATCGTAGCCACGGCGCTCGAGCAGGCGAGCGAAGGTGGTACCGGCCGGACCGCCGCCGATGACTACGACATCATAGCGGTCACGGATCGACGGGATCTCGGGCGCTTCGCTGTGGTCGCCGTGCATCTCGGTAGTCTACTGAACGCACCGCCGCTTGATCAGCGGCGACCCTTCCCGCCGCGAGACGGCGACTCGCGCTCGAGGCGCGCGTGGTATGCCTCGATGTACTCCAGCGAGCGGCGCCCTCGCGCCGTCGCCTCGGCGGGAAATAGCTGCGCCCAGAAGCGCTCGAACGGGCCTTTGCGGAAGTAGTAGCGAAACCAGGTCTTGCGAACGAAGAACTCGAGTCCCATTACGCCCGCCATGGCGAACCAGACGTCTCGACTCATCAAACTGCGCCAGCGCTCGGGCGGCATCGCGAAGGCGAACACCGCGATGATCACAGCGGTCAGAAGGAAGAAGCCGCCCCACAGACCGGTCAATACGCGACAGTAGCCCCGGATGAAATCCGGAGCCTCGGGTATGACCCAACGCACTCCCTGTTCGATGATCGATTGCTCGGAACGCACGTTTTCGAGGCAATAGAGCGTCATTCCGAGGTAGACCCAGGCGGGCAGCAGCCGCAGGAAGCGGCGGTCGTCGAGCATTCCCGCGCACACCAGGGTCGCAAGGAAACACAGCGAGGCGAGGCGGCTACGCGCCATGCTCCGCCCGCGGGCGAGGGTTGCGATCCGCTCCGAGGGGCGCCCGCCGGAGCGGTCGCGTCGGCCGCGCAGTGGTGGACGCGCCGGGATCAATGCGAGTGCCGCGATCGCGAGTAGCGTGCCGGCGGTCGCGCGCGTTCCCAGGCGCTCGAGCACTGCGTCGATCGCCCAGGGGTAGACGATGGCGAAGAACACGCCGGCCAGCCCGAGCGCCAGCGCGAGCGGACCGAAACGCGGCGATTCAGCGCGCTCGACGAGCGACATGGTGGTGAGCGGGATGGCGCACGGCGAGAATCACAGGATTCCCCCATTGACCGACAGAACCTGGCTCGTGATGTACGACGCACCCTCCGAGTACAAGAACGCCACTGCTGCCGCCACGTCCTCGGGCGTTCCGATCCGCCGCAACGGCACCATCGCCGCGAGGGCTTCGAGATCCGCGCCCGCGAGCATCTCGGTCTCGATCCATCCCGGCGCGACGCAGTTCACCGTGATACGGCGCTTCGCGAGCTCCAGCGCGAGCGACTTCGTCGCGCCGATCAGCCCCGCCTTCGACGCCGCATAGTTGGTCTGGCCGCGATTCCCCGCGATTCCGGCGACCGAGGAGATCGTCACGATCCGGCCACCGTCACGCGCGCGCACCATCGGCATCACGAGCGGATGCAGCACGTTGTAGAAGCCGTCCAGATTGGTGCGCAGCACACGGTCCCAGGCGTCCGGCGGCATGCCGGGAAACGCTGCGTCGGCGTGAATGCCCGCACAGTGAACCGCGCCGTAGTACGCGCCATTCGTCTCGATGTCCGCCCCGATCGCTTCGGCACAGGCAGCGCGATCGGCGACGTCGAAGGCGAGCGTAACCGCACGATGGCCCGCCTCGCCGAGTTCGGCAGCCAACGCCTCGGCCTCGCTCTTGCCCCGCCGGTAGCCGAGTGCGAGTTCGAAGCCGTCTCCAGCCAACACACGCGCGATCGCCGCTCCGATGCCGCGACTCGCGCCGGTCACGAGCACCCGCCGCGCACCACCGCTGCGCTCGCGTTCGCTTCTCCGCTCAGCCAGCACCATCCTCGGCCCCCTTTAGCGCGTTCCAGTCGTCTACGATGTAGACGTTCATGCGCCCCTTCACCAGGGTCTCGCCTCCCGCCGCTGCGCGGACATCACAGTCGAAAGCCACCAGGCCGATCTCGCCCCGGTAATGCACAGCCGTCACGTGAAGGGCCTCATCGCGCCTGAAGTACGCGCTTCCGAATTCGGCGCAGCGAGTCCCGAGAAACAGGCCCGGACGCGGCGGCTCGCCGAGGCTGCGTGCGGCGAGCCCGCCGTGCGCAGCGATACACTGCGCCATGTACTCGAGTCCGAGCCATACGGGCACTCGGCCATCCGGGTCGGCAAAGAGCCGGCTCCCAGCCGGCTCGACCGAGCAGACCGTTCGTTCGCGACTGTGCTCGAGTACCTCCTCGAGCAGGGACATCGGCCCCGAATGCGGCACGAGGGCCGATATCGGCGGAAACGACGATCGGCTCATCCGCCCTCCTCCCAGAAGTCGAAGAAGTTGAACCATTGGTAGGGATAGCGCTCGCAAACTTCTTCGAGCAGTGCCACGTAACGCTCGAGCATCTGCTGCGCACACGCCTCTCGCTGCGAGCGCGAGACCCGTTCCCCGCGCGAGATCGGCCGCAGCATCGCGGTATAGCGCGCGTCTCCGCTGCGCACGCAGAGCGCGAAGTACGCCGGGCACCCCATCACCGCGGCGAGCAGGAACGGGCCGAGAGAGAAGTTCGCCGCGTGCCCGAGGAAGCTCGCAGTCGCGACCCGGGCCTGCGCTCCCGGCGGCATGCGGTCGGCCATCACGACGACGATCTCGCCGCGTTCGATGCAGGCGCGGATCTCCATGGTCGCGCGGACCGAGCCCGGAACGAGCGGGATCAGCCGCAGCCGATCGCCGCCCAGACTCTCGAAGAAGGCATTCACGCGCTCGGCGTTGTCGAGGTAGGCGACGACATTGAGATGCAGTTCGTAATTGCGCGCAACGAAGGCGAGCATGTCGAGGTTGCCGATGTGGGCGCCGAACAACAGCGCGCCACGCCCCGTCCGCGCAATGTCGAAGATGCGCTCGGCCCCGTCGTATTCGAGTTCCATGCTGTCGACCGCTCCACTCCAGACCACCATGCGGTCGTAGGTGCAAATCGCCATCTCGTTGAAGTGGCGCAGCACCTGGCGCCAGCCGGGAGACGAGCCGAGCGCCGCGCGCGCGCCCGGGGTCTCGGCGACGCGTGAGAGATAGCGCGCGGACGCTCGCCGCCCCGGTGCATTACGAAGGCTGAAGTAGACCGCCGCAAGCGCCGCGAGAGCAAGGCTCGGCCTCCGCCCGAAGCTGCGATGAAACCAGCCGGCGAAGCGCAGCGCCCAACTCGTTCCAACCTCGGCCATCTCGTTCCAGCGCGCGGACGCGTTCACGGCGAGTCCTCTTCGGGCCCGGCGGCCGATTCCGATGCCGCTGTCCCGCGACCGAGCGGCAATCGCCACAGCATCCCGCCGAGGGCACGCGCATACATGCCCGACAGGCGCACGTTGTCCCACAACGCGTCGAAGTGCGACAGACCTCCGCTTCGGTAGACGACACGTGTCGGGACATTGCGCACCGCTACACCCGCCCAACACAGTTGGATGATCAGCTGTGGATCGAACTCCATGTGGTCACCGGTCGAGATCGCATCGAGCAATGCCACGGTGGGCCGAAGCGGGATTCCGCGAAATCCGCACAGGGGATCATCGACAGCAACCGAGCGCGTAGCGATCCAGACCATCAATCGCGACAGCTGACGGCCGTAGAGCCGGCTCTTCGGGGCGCTGTCGTCGAACTGCGGCGCACCGAGCACGAGCGCGTTCGGGTCGAGCGTCATCGCCGCCACGAAGGCCGGCACGTCGGCGGCGTCGTGTTGACCGTCCGCGTCGAGTTGCAACGCGTGGGAATAGCCGTGCTCGAATGCAAGGCGATAGCCGGTCTTCAGCGCGGCGCCGCGCCCGCCGTTCTGCGCGCGGTGGTGCAGCCGCACCCAGGGATTCCGTGCAGCGAGCTGCTCCAGAACGGCCCGGGTTTCGGCTCCGCTTCCGTCGTTCACGATCAGACACGGCAAGCCCGCAGGAGCGAGCGAATCGACGACGGCGCCGATCTCGTCCTTGTGCTCGTAGATTGGAATCAGCAACGTCGGCTTCACGCGCGCCCCGGCGTGGGTTCGGACTCGGCGAGCACCAGCCGGCCGACGGCGTAGACGACGTCGCCATCATGGAGCCGAAAGCGCAGGTTCGGGCCGTGCCCGGAGCGCTCGACCCTGAGCATCAGGCAGCAGCAGGGACGCAGCGGCACCGGAAATTTGAGCGCCTCGACTCCGGCGAGCACCGGCCGACGGCCGAGCCAGTCGGCCGCCGCGTCGAGCGCCCAGGCAAGCTGGACGACGCCGGCGACCACCGGGAAGGCGTCGAAGTGACCCTCGAGCTGAGCCAGATCATCCGGGATCTCGATACGGCGCTCGAGCGCGTCGGCGCTGCGCTGCTCGGCGACGACCGTCGGCAGACGCGGCCGCTCCATTCCGGTTCGATCCGCGAACAGGGCAGCGAGCGATTTCGCGGGCAGCTTGTCCTGCGAATCTCGCGGTAGAGCGTCGACGATCCGCCAGGCACGCGGCAGCATCACCGGGTCGAAGTGCCGCCCGAGGTGCTCGGCGAGGCGCACGCCGAAACCGCGCCGGCCCTCCGCCTCGCAACATGCGCGACCGGCTTCCGTAGGCACCACCACCGCGTGCACACGTTGGCGGCCGGCGACTTCGAGTACGAGCAACGCCACCTCCTCGACGTGGTCATGCTCGCAGAGCAATCGCTCCATCTCGGGCAGCGACAGCCGCTTCTCCGCGATCTTCACGGTCCGGTCCGCGCGCCCGAGCAGCAGGAAAGCCGAGCCGGAGGCCGTTTCGATGCGGTCGCCCATCCGCACCCGCATTCGCCCGCTGCCCACGTCGTTGCCCGCGCTCACGAACGGGGACTCGACCTCGAGCCGACCATCCTCTTCGCACCGGCGGACCGTCACCCGCGGCAGCGGCCGCCAGACTTCGCCCTCGGTGTCCCGTCGCCGCGCCGCAACGCCGCCGGTCTCGGTCGAACCGAATATTTCGTACGGTGCCGCGCCGAGCTGGTCCGCCACCGACTCGGCGGTCTCGGCCGGGAGCGGCCCGCCCGACGAATAGACCGCAGCGCAAATCCCGCGGAGCAACCCAAGGCCCTCGCTCGCGGCCATGCGCTTTAGATGAATCGGGGTGGTCACGAGGCCCGCGCACTCCGCGGCCGCGATTCGCGGTAGCAACTCTTGTTGATGGAGCAGCGTCTCGGCCTGGAACGGTCGCCCGCTCGCGAGGGGCCACAGCACGCGGAACAGCAACCCATAGATATGCTGGTGCGAGGCGGTCGCAAAGATCTTCGCAGCGAGCGGCAGCGCCGCGCCGAAACGCGTTTCCAGAGCGACGACTTCATCTTCCAGATGCCGCAGTGCCTTCACGACCGGCCGACCGTCGCCGGTCGTCCCCGAAGTCCAGAACTCGATCAGCGGCGCAGCGCGATTCAGCTCCTCGAAGGAAACCGGGCCCGAAACCGTGCCGCCGAGCAAATCGAGTGCGGGCAATCCGTCGAGCACATCGCCGTCACCCTCGACACTACCATCGCTCAGTACCCCGACTGCATCGACGGCGAGGTCCCGCAGCGTTTCGGATTGACGGTTCGGTGGCAAGACCGCGACACCGCCGCAGCCGGAGAGCGCGAGCAACCCCACTGCGGCCGCATAGCTGTCGTCGGTGATCAGGAGGAAGCGCCCCGGCGCGATCGCGCGCAGTCGCGCGCCGAGCGATGCGACATCGCGCAGTAGATCAGCGGCATGGATCTCGTCATTGCGACGAAACGCCACCACGCGCTCGGCGGGCGGCGGATCGATCAGCAATCGCGACAACGGTTTGGAACGCTGCATGCCCCGGATCTCCCGGTTCAGCTTTCGCGGATCCGACTGCGACACCGACGAGCCACACGCGCGGCATTTCGATGGCGGCCGCCGACTGCTTCGAGCTGCAGACCGCGCTGGAATCAGACGCGATTCTCGGTGACGAAAGCGGCGAGGTTGTGGACGCTCGCGAAAATCTCTTGATTCTGCTCGGGATCATCCCCGATCTTGACGCCGTAGCGCTCTTCGAGCGCCATCGCGAGTTCGAGCGCATCGATCGAATCGAGCCCCAGTCCGTCGACGAAGAGCGCCGCCTGGGATTCGATATCAGTGGGCGTCACGTCTTCGAGCATCAATACGTCGATGATCAGCTCCTTGATCTGCTGCTCGAGCGCTTCCACCGTCGCCAACCTCCCCTGCCGTACCTGCGGACCCCGCAGGTGCGGCGACCCGAATTCGAATTCATTCGGAGCCGCAATCACATCGCTCCGACTCCGGCGCCAAGGCGCCGACCATCCCGACGCGATTCTATCGCACCGCCTCCGGGCTGCATCCGTCGAGCCGGAAGCCGGGAGAAGCACCCGCAGAGCGGGTCGGGCACCGCAGCAGCGCTTCGGCCGCAACACGGCCTGGTGCAGAACACCCCACCCCGCGCGTCCCGAGGAACCGACAGGGAGGACTTCGGCGGGCTGCTAGTATTCGACGCGATGAATCCGGTGGGTGCGAAGACAGTCACGATGCCAGCCCACGGGGCAGCAGAACGCGTGCTCGGGCGGAATCTCCTCTCGCTCGAGGAGGTTCTCGAACTCGCGCGCGGTGCTCGGCGGGCCGCGCTCGACAACGATCCCGCGCACCGCCGCAAGCTCGAACGCAGCTACGAGGTGGTGGCCGAGGCTCAGCTGCGCAGCGAGACGGTCTACGGCGTCAGCACCGGAGTGGGTGCATCCGCGAGCAACCTGATCCCGGAATCGCTGCGCGACGATCTGCCCCACCACCTGCTGCGCTTCCACGGCTGCGGCACGGGCCGCATCCTGGACGAAACCGAGGCAGCCGCGGTGCTGGTCGTGCGGCTCGCGACGCTGACGCGCGGGCATTCAGGAGTTCGGCCCGAGTTGCTCGAGCGTCTCTGCGCCCTGCTCAATGAACGATTGTTGCCCCGCATCCCAGAGGAAGGCTCCGTCGGCGCGAGCGGCGATCTCACCCCGCTCTCCTACCTCGCGGCACTGGTCATCGGCGAGCGCGAAGCAACTCTGGGGGGTCGAGTGCTGCCGGCCTCGGAGGCACTCGCGCAAGTCGGCTTGACGCCATTGAAGCTCGCCCAGAAGGAGAGCCTCGCGCTCATGAACGGGACCGGCGTCATGACGGCGATCGCCTGCCTGTGCTTCGAACGCGCGCAGCAGCTCGCGCGTCTCGCCTCCGCGATCACCGCGATGGCGGTCGACGTCACTCACGGCAATCGCGAACACTTCGACGCACGCATCTTCGAACTCAAACCGCACCCGGGCCAACAACAATGCGCCGCCTGGATCCGCGCCGACCTCGAAAGCGACAGACTGGCGCCGAAGCCTGCTCGCCTCCAGGACCGCTACTCGCTGCGTTGTGCGCCGCACATCATCGGCGTGCTGCTCGACGCGCTCGAGCAGACGCGGTCGATGCTCGAGATCGAGGTCAATGGGATCGACGACAACCCGGTGATCGATCCGGAGCGCGGCGATGTCCTCCACGGCGGAAACTTCTACGGCGGCCACGTCGCCTTCGCGATGGACGGCCTCAAGGTCGCCGTCGCGAATATCGCCGACCTGCTCGACCGCCAGCTCGCGCTGCTGTGCGTACCCGAAACCAGCGACGGACTCCCCGCAAATCTCGTCGCGAGCGACAACATCACGCATCACGGCTTCAAGGCGATGCAGATCAGCGCCTCGGCTCTGACCGCCGAGGCACTCAAACTCACGATGCCTGCCTCCGCATTCAGCCGCAGCACCGAGTCACACAACCAGGACAAGGTCAGCATGGGGACGATTGCGGCACGCGACTGTCGCCGGATCCTCGAACTCTCTGAGACCGTCGCCGCGATCGTCTTGCTCGCGGTCTGCCAGGCGCTCGACCTGCGTGGCGACGAAAGCGGCAGCCGACGAGCGCGTGCGTTGCGGGATGCCGTCCGAAAACAGGTTTCAATGGTGACCGAGGATCGGCGACAGGATCTCGACATTGCAGCGGTCCTCGAGCTGCACCGCGAGGGCGCTCTCCCGATCGGCGACACGGCGACGGGCAACGGCGGCGACGCGAGGGCAGATTGACCACGCGCCTCAAGGAGACCTCGATCGAAATCGAGGTGCCGTTTCGCCACATCGACATGATGGGGGTGGTCTGGCACGGCCACTACTATGCCTACCTCGAAGAGGCGCGGACTGCACTGCTGCGAGCGTGCAATCTGGACGCCGGCGACCTGATCGGCGCCCGCTTCGTGTTCTTCGTGATCGAGAGCAAGTGCCGCTACGTCCACTCGCTCCACTACGGCGATCGGATCCGAGTCACGGCCTGGCTCGAAGACATCCAACACCGGATCCACATCGCGTACGAGATCCACAACCTCACGCACGGCAAGCGCGCGGCGCGAGGCCACACGATCCTCGCCACCACCGATCTCGAGAAGAATCTGCTCCTGGAGACACCCGATGAGATTCGGCGCCGCCTGCTTGCTTAGCGCGATGTTCGCGAGCGGCGCGCTCGCGAACGACCCCGCCCCGCCGCCGCAGCTGGTGGAAGTGCTGGACAGAATGGCCGCGAGCGCGGGGGTCGAAGCGAACTTCGAGGAGAGCAAGGAGCTCGCACTTCTCGCCGCCCCCCTCGACAGCAGCGGCGTGATCTACTTCGCGCCCCCGGGGCGATTCGCGCGCTTCACGCTCCGCCCGGGCTTCACCGCACTCATCGTCGACGATGAAGAGATACGAATGCGCGAGGGAAGCGACGGCGAAACCGCAGACCTTTCGGGCAACCCGATCGCGCGTGTCTTCGTCGACAACATCGTGGTGCTCTGGAGCGGCGACCGCGAGAAGCTCGAGCGACACTACACAGCGGCGTGGAGCGGCACGCTCGCAGCCTGGGAACTCCGACTCACGCCCCGCCACGAGCCGCTGTCGCGCGCCATCGAGGCGATCACACTCCGCGGTGATTCGGTCGCGGTCCACGAAATGCACGTCACTGAAAAGGACGGCGACCGCACCGTCACCCGCTTCGAAACGCTGTCCAGCGATCGCGCGTTCACGCCCGCCGAGATTCAGCGCATCTTCGTAGACGGCGAAGCACTCTCGAGCGCACACGACGGGCAGCCAGTCCGGTGAACGAGCGGCGCAGGACGATCGCGTTCGCGCTGATCGCGGCGATCATGGGCGTCTACTGCGCGCTCCACCTGCGCGTCGGCAGCGACATCACGCGCTTCCTCCCGATGGGAAGCGACTCGGATCTCGCGGCCTTGTCGAGCCGGCTCGCTGACTCTCCCCTCACGCGCACGCTGGTGATCTCGCTCGAAGCCGACGAACTCTCGACCGCGATCGCCGCTGCCCGCGAACTCAGCGACGCGCTACGCCCGCACCCCGAGGTCGCCTGGGTCCGTTCGGGGCTCGACGAGACCGACATCGAGCAGGTCTTCGAGCTGTATTTCCCACACCGACTCGGCTTTCTTTCGGACGACCCGGAGCGCGAGCTACCCGATCGCTTGACCGAGTCCGCGCTGCGCGAACGCGCGCGCGCGCTGCGGCTGCGCCTTGCCTCGCCCGCCTCCGGGCTCTTCAAAGCACTCGCAGCGCGCGACCCACTCGGCTCCTTCGAAGCACTGGTCGGTCGAATGCGCGCCGACCAGCCCGCACTGCGTGACGAAGCCGGCCAACTCGTCACCAACGACGGCCGCTTCGCCATCGTATTGCTCGGCACGAAGCACTCCGCCTTCGACACCGGAACGCAGGGTCCGTTGCTCGCGGAGCTGTACCGGCACTTCGAGGAAATCGCGACGCGCCGGGGTGGCGGCCTCGAACTCGAACTCGCCTCGGTGGGTGCGTTCGCGATGGCGGCCGAAACCGCCATCAAAGCCGACGTCTACCTGATCGCAGCCTTCTCCTTCGTCGGAGTGGCGCTGCTGTTTACCGCGTTCGTACAGTCGCTACGCGGCTTCCTCGTCGCGACCGTACCGCCGCTCTCGGGAATCCTGACGGCAACGACCGTCGGCCTGCTCGTCTTCGGCGAACTCGACGGCATGACGATGGTCTTCGGCGCATCGCTGATGGGCATCGTGATCGACTACTCCAATCACCTGCTGCTCCATCACGGGCTCGCGGCGACCGCCGTCTCGCCACAGCAAGTCGCGCTACGGCTGCGGCCGAGCCTGCTGCTCGGAGCCCTCACCACGGTGGCGAGCTTCGTCGGCCTCGGACTCACCCCCTTTCCCGCGTTTCGCCAGATGGCCGTCTTCGCGATCACGGGCGTGCTCGCGGGACTCGCGGTGAGCCTGTGGGTGCTGCCGGAGCTGTTGCAAAGCGTTCCGCCACTGCCGGCGCGGGCGGCCAACGTCGCCGCGCGACTCGACGCAGCCTTCAGGCGGCTCGCTCGGCTGCCCCGGCCCGTACTCTTCGCACCTGCCGCGCTCGGTCTGCTCGCAGCCTTCGCATTGCCGGCGGTGCAGTGGTCCGACGACTTGTCGCAACTCACGCAGTTCGACCCGGAACTCGTCGAGGAGGATCGCCGCGTTCGCGAGCGCGTCGCGCAGCTCGAGGGCGGACGGTTCGTGATCGCGTTCGCGGCCGATGCCGATGCCGCGGTGGCAAAGAACGACGCGATCTACGAACGCCTCGAGCCCGCGGTCGCGTCCGGCGCAGTCGGCGGAATCCGCTCGCTTCACTCGCTCGTCTGGTCGGAGGCGCTGCAAGAGCGCAATCACGAGCTGCTCACGGGAGATCCGACTCTCTATGCACGGCTCGATGCCGCCTTCGCACAAGAGGGCTTCCGGCCGGGTGCATTCCGCGCCTTCGGCGATGACCTCGCAGCGCCACCGCCAGCGCCGCTCCGCGTCGACGTACTGCGATCGAGTCCGCTCGCGGAAATGCTCGCGCCATTCGTGTTCGACCTCGGCGACCGGACCGCCGTTGTGACCTACCTTCGCGACCTCGATGACCCGGTCGCGGTGCAGCAGGCGCTCGCAGGGCTCGATGATGTCTACCTGCTCGATCGGCGCAGCTTCATCAGTGACGTCTACAGCGAATTCCGCAAGACATCGTTGCGCCAGATCCTGTTGGGAGGCGGCCTCGTGCTGCTGTTGCTCGCACTGC
>CAXMSF010000316.1:0-17799 GCA_964196055.1 uncultured Gammaproteobacteria bacterium
CGTGGCTGATCGTTCGGGCGCTCGCGGTCGAGTCCGATGCGCACGAAGTGCGGGTCGAAGCGGTGCCCGACGAAGCCCGCGCGCTCTACTGGGCGCGGATCGGCGGCGAAGGCGAAGCTCAGCTGCCCGAGGACTCGTCCCTTCGACTCCTATGGCGTGTGTACGAAGCAAGTGAAGCCCCCGATCCGGCCCTTCGCCTCGCCATGACCGCGACCACCCGGCAGCTTCGACGCAGCGCCAGCTCCTCAAGCGGCTCTGGCGTCTCCGATACGCCGCGAGCATCGTTTGGCTCAGCCGGAACTGGACTGCGACGGAGGCGCTCAGTGCGGTGCTCGAACGGGCGCACTACGGTCATCGCTTTACCGGCCTCGAAGCCGCCGCACGGGGTTACTTCGGTCGCAGTCCCGCGGAACTCACGCGTGGCGAGCTTGCTTCGCTCGTCGTGGCTGCGAACCGGGTGGTGAAATTGAATCCGTGGTGCCGCCGAAGCGAGAACGCTGAAGCGGTATCGCAGCTACTCGGTCGTGTCGCACCGGCCGCCGACGAGCCGGCTGACCCGCTCACACGGCTCCGCCCCGTGCCCCACGACGCTTGCCCGAAGCGGTGAGCGACGTTCTCAGGCGCTGGCGCGAGGCGGCGCGAACAGCGCGATCGCGGCTATCAGGCCGCCGTAGTAGAGCAGGTTTGGAAGTACCCGCAGCAGGAAGCCGAGATCGGAGCCGGTCCCGAGCAGGATCACGTCTGCGGTCGCCCAGAGTCCGTAGTAGAGCATCACGAAACGGCTGACTGAGCGAATCCAAGGATTGGCGCGCAGGTTCGGATGTACGCGCAAAAGCACCGCAGAGAGCGCGAAGAATGCCACCTCGTAGATTGCGAACATCACCCGTGGGCCGGTGAGAGATTCCGGCAAAGCGGCGAGTATGAGCTGGGTTCCGACCGGGACGAGGAGGCTGAGGCCCGCGGCGCCAAGCAGCTGTCGGCCGTTCGGCGCGAAGCGGCCGTCCGGTGTCGCTGAAGTCACGAGCAGCAGGTAGCGAAAGTCGCCCATCAGCACGAAGAAGAGCGGCACCGCGGAGGCGGCCCGGCCCGATAGTGTGCCGATGCCGTAGACGTGGTTCGAGGTCAGCCAGGCGTCGGCGAACGACAAGATTGCGAGTGCGATGCCGTAGCGGCGCACGCCCGCGTCGAGGCCTGTTCGTGTGAGCACGAGCCCGAGTCCGAGCGCGGCCGCGAGCCAGAGCAACCAGGGGTGCTGCATCGGACTCGCGTAGAAGGCGGCGAAGAAGCCGAGTTCAGTTTCCATCGGGTGCCTCCGTCTTGGCTGAGGCCATCGCCTGTAGATATCGAATGACCTCGTCGATCGCACGCTCGCGTTCGGGCAGCGCCGGATTCAAGCGCTCCATGCGCGCGGTCGGCAGCACACGGCTGGGGTCGTCGATCCAGCGGCGCAGCCAGGCCGTATCGCGGTGTATTGCGGCCGGAGTCGGGCCGTTCAGCTCGGGCCCGACCGAGCCACCCTCACCATTGATAGCGTGGCAACGGCTGCAATGGACCCGGAAGACGGCGAAGCCGGCCTGCACCACGGCGGGCGCCGACAGGTCAGGCGCCATCTTCGGGAAATGGTCGCGGGCGCGGATCAGATCGAGGGCGATGAGCTGGTACGGCCAGCCGTAGTCGCCCTCGGCACGTAGCCTGGTGTCGTCGAGATTTTCCCAGACGAGGTAGAAGGGCGCGAGGTCGATCTGTTTCAAAACGCCGGACTCGCGCTTTCGGAGTGTGAAGTCGGCGCGGTCTCGACGTGCGAAAGCGAGCTGCGCCCGGTGCTCGAGGATGCGCTCCACCGGGACTGTCGGCTGGTAGCCGTCGCGGCAGTGGAACAGGACTTCTTCTTCCTCGCGCCAGCTGCGCCCGTAGACCGCGTCGAGCACCGCGTCGAGTGCGAAGGCCTCGAATTCGACCTCAGCTTCCTCGTACGGGTCGATGACGCGCACCGCCCGCATCGGGACCGCGCGCCTGAGCCACGCGATGTCGCGTGTCGCGACCGGTTTGGAATGTCTGGAGAATGCGAGCTCAGCCGAGCTGCCCGCGGCTGCGGCGAGGCTCCCGCCGAGCAACAGGCACCCGCCCAGCCAGAAGGCCGCCAACGCGCGAACCCGCGCAAGCGTCGGCCGCAGCGTCCGAGCGTTGGCCGCTTGGTGCCCCACGCTTCCGCTCGGCGCGGCTGCGATGCGGCTAGCCAACTGCCATCGAACCAAGCGCGAACTCGGTCTGTGTCTCGGAAGCCGCGCTCGCAGGGCCGCGCGCGCACATACACAAATGCCGTCCGATGGCGCGCACGCGAACGCCGCGGGCATGACCGAACTCCATCATGGCGTGCGCAACTTCGCGGACGAGATCCTCCTGGATCTGGAATCGGCGCGCGTAGGCGTCGACCAGGCGCGGCAGCTTGCCGAGGCCGAGGATCCGGTCGCCGGGCTCGTAGGCGAGGTCGACGTGGCCGAAGAATGGCAGGAAGTGGTGCGCGCAGATCGAATGGAATTCGATGTCGCGAACTTCGACGAGGCCGGGCGCCTCGTCGGCGGCGAGCATTCGGGTGGTCTTCAGGATCTTGCTCGGCTCGACCTCGTAACCTGCGAGCAGTTCTTTGTAGGCGCGCACGATGCGATCGTCGGAACCGGCCTCATCGAACCAGCTGAGCGCACGCGGATCGTCGGTGACCTTCTCCGCGAGCCAGTCGATCAGATTCATGCGTTCTCCTCGAGTGAATGTGAAGCGAGTCTAGCCGGGGATTCCCGCGGATTCCCTTGCGCCGGAGGCTGTTTCGATGTCCGGGCCGCGCGAGCTGCCTGGGCCGTTCGGCGCCGCGCGCATTTCGTGCGCGCGCGGAGTCGCACCGGTCGCGTGCGCGATCCAGGCCTCGATCGCGCGCCATGCCCCGATCCCGTCGAGCGCGTAGTTCATCCAGCCGGTGGTGATGCAGTAGCGATCGATGCACGGCGCGCGGTGATGCGGCGCGTGGTGTCGTCGCGACAGGATCAGCCCCCAGCGTTGCAGATTGCGGACGAAGCGCGGCGGGGCATGGCTGTGTGCCCACTGGTGGATCTGGTTCGACAACGCGGAAACGCCGATTGCCGACCACGCGAGCGCGTACCAGGAAGGGTGCTCGAGCAACGCAAGCGCGGAGCCACCGAGCGCCATGACGGCGAATGCGCCAAGCGCAGCGGTCGCGGCTTCGCCGTTCACCTCGATCCAGTCGTGTTCGAGCATCGCCTGGGGGCGGTGGTGGTGGTCGCGAAACGACCGGATCAGGCCCGCGCCGAGCCAGCGCGTCCGCTCGTTGCCCCAGGTGTCGCAGGCCCAGTGGATTCCGCCGGCCAGGAAGTCGGCGAGGAGGACTCCGGTGAGCAACGCGACGACGACTCCCACCCACTCCGCGCCGTGTGTCGCGGCTGCGATCCGGGCCGCGTGCCAGGTTGCGAGTGCTCCGGCGAGTACGATCGCTGCAGCAAAGATGGGTCGCGTGATTCGGCGAGCGCGCTTCGCTTCGCGGTCCATGCCGCAACGCTAGCAGGGCGACGGATTCATGCGGTCGTCTCGCAGTTCGTCCGACCTGTGGACTACACTTCAGTGTCGGTGTTTACCACGGCGGCGGCCGCTATTCGACGCTTCCGCAGGGCTCGAAGCAGCAGGAGCGCCCCGATCGCGATTCCCGCAGTGCCCCAGATTTCCTTCGGCAGCTCGAGCGCCATGCCGAGCCCGGTTCCGACGATGAGGATCTGGGCGGCCGTGCTCGGCAGCAGGCCGACGGCGGTCGCCAGCAGGTAGTCACGCGGACGGACCCGCGAAACTCCGATCAGCAGGTCTACGGCCGGATTGGCCCAGATCAGCAGTCGCATCACGACGATGGTGCGGAACGGGTGTTCGACCAGCCGGTCTTCGTACTTCCGGATCTTGTCGGGAATACGCGGCTGCGCCCACTCCTGTCCGAAGCAACGCGCGAGCGCGTAGAAGATCACGCTGGCGCTGAAGCAGCCGATGCTCGAATACAAGATGGCAAGCGGAGCGGGCCACAGCGCGAGCGAGGCCCAGATCGGAGGACCGATCAGGAAGATCGGAAAGAGCGCGACGATCAGTGCGATGAAGAGGACCGGGCCCAGCGGGCCGGCTCGCTCGAGCAGTTCAGCCATGTGCTCGGCGTTCGAGAATCCGTCGGCCCGGCCACTCGCGACGATCGCGATTGCGGCGACCGCGAGCAGCAGTGCAGCTCCGGCTGCGACGCGTTTCATTCGGCGGTCTCCCAATCGCGAGAATTGGATCCGAACACGCGGGAGGCCTACTTCGAAGCGTGCCTGCGGGCGGTCTTGCCTTTGAAGCGTTTCGACCCGCTCGAAGGTTTCCGGTGCGTATGGGGTTTGGCGGGGCGCGCGATTCCCGGCTGGGCGTGGCCGCTCTTGTGGAGTGACGGCTGCCCGCCGCCCACGCCCGCGCGACGAATCGCGATCTTGGGGTCGCGCGCGTCGGGCTTGCTCGAGCGGGCCTCGAAGGAGTCTGCGACCCCTGATACGACGTCGAAGTTGGACTCGCGCTCGCCGATTTCGATCGAACCGATGAGCCGGCCTGCGATCCCGCCGCGGCGGCAGACATGCGAGAGCACGCGACTGGGGGTTGCGCCGCTGCTCTTTCCCCAGTTGAGTGCGAAGCGCACGTAGCCGGGCGCGCTGCGTGGGTGGCGTGCGGCGGCTGCGGTGTCGATCGCTTGCACATCCATCGGCTCGCACGGCAGCTTCGGGCCTGCAGTTTCGAGTAGCGTTGCGATCACCGTCTCGGCGTCGCGGCCTTCGGCAAGCAGCTGCGCCGCCCACGCCCGCTGCGTCTCGCTCGGCTCGACTTCAGCGTCGAGTCTCTGCCGCAGCTCTCGACGCGCGCGCTTCTGCAACGATTTTCGGACTTTGACGGGCGACGGAATCGTCTGCCAATCGATGTCGATCCGCGCGGGGCCGAGCACTCGCTTCACGCGGCGTTGCTCCGCCGGCGGCACGAGCAGCAGGCTGCGCCCCTTGCTACCCGCCCGCCCGGTGCGGCCGCTGCGGTGGGTGTAGGTGTCGGTGTCGGTCGGCGGATCGATGTGGATCACGCTGCCGATATCCGGTACGTCGATGCCGCGCGCAGCAACATCGGTAGCGACGAGAATTTGGATGGTGCCCTTGCGAAACGCATTCAACGTTCGCGTGCGCTGCGCTTGCGGCAGGTCGCCGCTGAGCGGCATCGCCGCGAAGCCGTCCGCGGCGAGCTTCTCTGAGACGTTGGCCGCGTCCACGCGACGTTTCACGAACAACAGACAGCGCGAATCCTCGGCCAGCAGCAGCAGGTTGACGAGCGCGGCATGGACGTCTCGTGGTTTCACCAGGAACGCGACGTGCTCGATGTCGCAGTTGGCGGCGCCGAGTCGGGTGCCTTCAACGGGCAGCACATCGTGTTGGAAACGGTCTGCGAGTCGCCGGACACCGGCCGGAAAGGTCGCCGAAAGCAGGTGGCTGCGCCGCTTTTCGGGTAGCGCCTCGACGATGGCCTCGAGCTCCTCGCGGAAGCCCATGTCGAGCATTCGGTCGGCTTCATCGAGAACCACGTGTTCGACGGAGCTGCAGTCGAGCGCGCGGTTGCGATGGTGGTCCAGGATCCTGCCCGGAGTCCCGACCACGAATGTGGGACGGCTTGCGAGCTGCATGCGCTCGCGACCGATGTGCGCTCCGCCGGTTACGACCGCAATCTTCAACCCCGGGATTCCCTTGTAGAGCCAGCTCAGCTCCTCGGCGACCTGGGCCGCGAGTTCGCGAGTGGGTGCGATCAGCAGTGCGGTGGGGCCTCGCTGCTTGTGCGCCTTCGAGTCCGGCGATGCGGCCGCGAGGAAGTGCGGGGCGAGGGCGAGCCCGAGAGCGGCCGTCTTGCCCGAGCCGGTTTGCGACGAGATGCGCAGGTCGCGCCCGCTCGATTCGGCGTCGACCACACTGCGTTGGACGGAAGTCAGCTCGTTGAAGCCACGCTTTCGCATGGCGTCGGCGAGTGTTGCGGGAACTCCCTGGAACGGATCGGTCGAGGTCATGGGGATCACTATGTGGTGGACGTTCGCGGCGGCCGGACTGCGCGATCGAATTCACGGCCGGTCATGTCGGGGACCGGCGGTCGACGTGCAGGCGGCGCGAGTGGCGCGTCCACTGGGGTGAAGGGGGAAACGGAGCGCGCAGTCTAGCATTGTTCCACGCTGGTGTCCCCGCCTCCAGGATGGGGCGGAAGCATGGGCCGCGCAGCGGCCAACGCGCGGCTAAGATTCCGCCATGACCGATCCCATTGCATTCTCCGGAAGCCCGCTCGACCGCGCTGCGATCGAGCGGCGAGATCCCGTCTGGATCGAAGCCCAGCTTGCTGATCCAGCTGCGCGCTTCTTGCCTCTCTGCTCGCTCGATCCGCTCGTGAAGCTCGGTGAAACGCGCGCACTCGCGTGGGCGCGCGCCGAGCTCTTCGACGATCTGGACCCGCGGCCCAAGCCGATGCTGCTGGGCGTCGACGACGGTATCGCGCATTTCGCAGTCGACGTGTCGGCGGTCGACGAGCCGGTCTCGACGCTCGGGCTCGAGGGCATCGCGGCATTCGAGGATCTGCGGAGCATCGCGGGCGAGCTCACTGGGGGCGAGGTGGCGATCTTCGCGCACGCGCGATCACTGGTGGATTGGCACGCACGCCATCAGCATTGCCCGGCCTGCTGCGGCGACACCACGCCGGCCCTCGGCGGCGCGAATCGCCGCTGCATCGACTGCTCCGCCGAGCACTTTCCGCGCACCGACCCGGTCGCGATCGCGGTGGTGGTGCGCGGTGAACGCTGCCTGCTCGGCCGGGGGCCAGCCTGGCCGGATACCATGTACTCGGCACTCGCGGGCTTCGTCGAACTCGGCGAGACGGTCGAAGAAGCCGTGCGGCGCGAGGTGTACGAAGAAAGCGGCGTGAAGGTCGGCGACGTGCGCTATGTGAAGTCACAACCGTGGCCGTTTCCGTCCTCGTTGATGCTCGGTTGCATCGCACAGGCTGAAAGCGAGGAGATCACGGTCGACCACGCCGAACTCGTCGATGCGCGTTGGTTCGGTCTCGACGAAATCCGCAAGGCGCTCGCGGCCGAACCCGGGCCGCTGTTCGTGCCGCCGCCCTTCGCGATCGCGAACCATCTGATGCAGGCCTGGGTCGACAGCTTCGACGGCTGAAATCCGGTCATCACCGCAGCAGGCCGCCGATCGGGGGCTCGCTTTCAGCGTCTTCGGTAGAGGCCTGCGGCACAGTCGTCGAAGGGCTCGAAGTCGTGCTCGAAACGCTTGGCTTCGATCTTCCGAAAGCGTTCCATCTGCGCGTAGTCGATCGAGTATCGATCGACGATCTTCCAGAAGTCTGTTGGATGATTCGGTGCGTAGATCGCGATTGCGCCGGTCTCCCAGACCAGGCGGGCGGCGCCCTGCGCGAGCACGAGCGGGCGGTCCGGAAGGCATCGACGCAGCCCCTCGTAGCGCGCGCGTTCGTGTACGGCCCGTTCGGGGTCATCGCGCAGCGCTTGGCGCTCCACGTCGAAATATCCCGTCAGCATTGCGAGGTCGTCACGCGGTGCGGGGAACGATGGCAGCCAGGGCGCCAGCAGGATCAGGGCGAGGCCGGGGATCGCGAGCGCGCCGCCATGGCGCTGCCAGCCGTACGCGCCGAGGGCGAGGCCGGCCGGTAGCAGTGGTACGAAGTAGCGGCCCTGAGGCAGACCGAGCGCGACCGCAAGAGTCGTGCCGAGAGCAAGCGCAAGCAGAGTGAGGGCCGCCGCATGCCCGCGAACGCTCGCGAGCAGCAGACCCGCGCAGGCAGCGAGATTGAGGCTCGCGAGCGGCCAGCCGGCCAGCAGCGCCGGCAGCTGCAGCGAAAACTTCGCGAGCGGGTGCATCGCGATCTTCGAGTCGAAGTCGGGTTCGAGTACGTAGTACAAGCTGTCGTGTAGGTCGGTGAGATGGGGAGAGAAGTAGAGATTCAGCTGAAGCAGTGAATAGAAGGGGTCGCCAGCGACGAGCAGGTTGCGGATCCACCACGGCGCGGCGAATGACGCGAAACCCGCGCAGCAGAGCAGGGCGGGGCGCAGCGAACGGGGCGCACGCCACCACAGCCCGACGGCGAACAAGGGCAGTAGTAGCAGGCCGTTGTAGCGAGTGAGGTAGGCGGCGCCGCAGACGAGCCCGATCGCGAAGGCGGAGCGCCCACGTACGAACAGCAGGAAGGCGAGCGTCACGAGCAAGGCAAAGGGTGTCTCCGACACCGGGTCCATTGCGAGCCCGAGGAACGCGGGTGTGGTGACGAGCGCGATGCCCGCGAGCACGCCCACGAGCGGCCCGCCGAGTGCTGTGCCGAGGGCCGTCGTGAGCGCCGCCGTACCGGCGAAGAGTGCTCCCGTGAGCAGGTGTGCGGCCGCGTCGGTCGGGCCCGTGACGACGAAGACCGCGGCCAGTGCGACCGGCCACGCGGGTGGCCGCATCACCGCGGGTTTGTCTTCGCCCGTTCCGAATCGAAGCTCGGCTGGATAGATGACTCCCGTCGTGAAGCCTTCGCCGGCTGCGAGGCGTCGGCCCATCTCGGCGTACTCGCAGGCATCGCCGGACCAGAGCTTCCACGGCAGGCCCTGATGGGCGAGAAACCAGATCGCGAGCGCGACGGCGGCGACTCCGAGAATCGCGAGAATCGTGGCCGGGCCGCCGTTGGTTGCGCTCGTCAGGGGTTGCCGGCCGTTCCGCACGTGCCCCTCCATTCGAGAGAAGGCGAGAATAGCGGTCGCAGCCCGGACGGGCTGCGCGTTGGCTGCAATGCGGCCAACGCTTCCACGGGGCCGCATTGCGCTTCGGCGGGAACCGGAATCAACTCGCGCGCGAGAGCCATGCGAGCGAGATCCAACCCGCGATCAGGCAGGTGCCGCCGATCGGCGTGATGGGTCCGAGCCAACGCGGTCCACCAAGGACCAGCCAATAGATCGAGCCCGAGAAGAACAACACGCCGAGCGAGAAGAGCGAAGCCGGGACGCGCACCGAGCGCCCGCTCCAGACCGCGAACAGCGCCAGCACGAGCAGCACCACGGCGTGAAGCAGATGGTACTGCACCGCGGTCTGCCAACTCGCGAGTTGGCTCGGCGTGAGGCGTGCCTCGAGTGCGTGCGCCCCGAAGGCGCCGAGCACCACACCTGTGGCCCCCGTGATCGCTGCGACGAGAATCCAAGGGTTCAAGCTCGCTCCCATACTGTGCTTTGGCAGCTCCGCGGCCAACGCTTCCATCCGGCGTGTGCTTCGCTCCCGCGGATCGCATGCCGGGCTGCGACTACGGTACGGTTCTCGAATGCGGACACTGTACCTGCTTCGCCACGGCAAGGCGGAGCCCGGCGCGCCGGGCGGTCGCGACTACGACCGCGGGCTCGCACCGCGTGGTCTGCGGGATTCCACGCGGATGGGCGCCCACCTGGCCGAATGTTCCGATCCACCGCGTTGGTTCCTGTGCTCGCCCGCGCGGCGCGCGGCCCAGACACTCGACTGCGTGCGCGAGTCGCTGCCGCTCGGAGACGACGGCGAATTCCAGCAGAATCTCTATCTCGCGAGTGCCGAGCAGGTCTTCGAGCGCGTGTGCGAGGTCGAAGAGACGGTCGATTCGCTGCTCGTGGTCGGCCACAACCCCGGCCTGGAGCAGCTCGCCGCGAGCCTGGGCCGACCGCCGAAGGGCGACCCGCAGGCTTGGCTGCCGCCGAACTTTCCGACCGCGGCGCTCGCGATGCTGTGCTTCGACGTCGACCGCTGGTTCGATCTCGCTCCCCGCTGCGGCGAAATCGTGTTCACGACGCCGAAGCAGCTCGCCGCCACTCGATGAGCGCCGGTAGAACGATCAGCGTGCATACCAGCGTGTAGACGAGCCCGATCACGAGCAGGATGCCGAGGCTCGCGATGCCGCGGTGCGCCGAGAATCCGAGCGCCCCGAAGCTCGCCGCAGTGGTTCCCGCGCTGTAGAAGATCGCGCGTGCGGTGGTGGTGCCGAGCAGGCCGGCTTCGCCCGTGTCGCCGAGGTTCGCGCGGTGGACCAGGTGGATTGCGCTGTCCACCCCGATTCCGAACAGCAGGGGGATGACGATCACGTTCGCGAAGTTGAACGCCATACCGAAAACCACCATCGTCGCACAGGTGAGCGCGGCCCCGAGCAGCAGCGGTATGAGCACGAGCATCATCTCGGTCAAGCGTCGCCAAAGCAGCCAGAGCAGCAGTGCGATTGCGATGAGTGCGGAGATCAGCGCCTGCGCGAGCGACTGCACGGTCGCGCGGCCGAACGCAATGATGTTCGCCGACATCCCCGTCGCGTCGGGTTGCACGCTGTGAACCGCGTCGACGAAGCGTTCGAGTGCCTGGGCGTTGCTCTGGAGGTTTTCGGTCGGGTAGACGATCACGCGCGCGCGCGCGTCGGGCGCGATCATCCGGTTCGTGATATCGGGAGGCAGGCTTTCGAGTGTGATCTCCTCGGGCATGAGCGCGTTGCGAAGACGCTCGAGGTGTACCGGGAGCTGGTCGAGCAGCACGAGTTCGAGATTGGCGAGCGCGGTCTCGAGGTCTTCGCCCGCGTCGACCTGCGCCACGAAATCGTCGAGCACGCTCTGGAGTCGCCTCACGCTGCCCTGGAGCCGGGCTTCCCCATCACCGAAGCCGGTCCCCGCGAGGTAGTCGCGCAATTTCTGCAGTGCGACGAGCTGCTCCTCGGGGCTCTGGTCCGCCGTCTTCCCGGGGTCGGCTGCGGAGTCGCCGATGATCAGCGCGAGATCGGCGAGGATCTCGCGTTTCTCCTCCTGATCGGCCGGCACGTAGTCGGAGAGCGTGACGGTGTGGGAGACCAGGTCGAGCTCCTCGAGTCGATCCGCCAGGTCGCCTGCGGCCTCGAGGTTGGGCGCGAGCGCGTTGGCGTACCACGGTGAGCCGTGATCGTTGCTGGCCGCGATGTCGTTGAAGGCCTGGACGGATTCCGTGTTCGGGTCGCGCATGTCGACGACGTTGGGCTCGAAGGTGATCTGCGGCAGCGTCAGCAGCGCTGCCGCGCCCGCGGCGAGAGCGGCCCAGCGAACCGCCACCGGGTGTTTTTGGAGCGCTCCGGGCGCGCGGCTTCTGAAGCGCAGACTGGCCTTCGTGGTGATTCCTTCGGGCAGCGCGAGCCACGAACTGATGAGCGCCGGGAACATCGTCAGCGTGAGAAAGAGGATGATCAGCATGCCGGTCCCGGCGATCAGGCCGAGTTCCGCGACCCCGGCGTAGTCGGTCGGTACGAATACGAAGAAGCCGATACTGGTCGTGAGGGTGCAGAGTACGAGCGAGCTGCCGACATAGTCGATCGCGTCGAAGAGAGCCCGTTCGTGGTCGAGGCCGTCGTGGCGTAGTGCCGCGTAATTCATGCCCAGATGGATCGCGAAATCGACGCCGAGGCCGATGAACAGCACGGCGAAGGAGAGTGAGATCAGATTCAGATGCCCGACCGCGGCGGTGGCGAAGGCCGCGGTCCAGACCAGGCCGATCAGCAGCGTTGCGAGCGAGGCGATCGCGAGTCGGGCCGACCGCAGCGCGATCACGAGCACGAAACCCACGAAGACGAAGCAGACGACGCCACCCACCATCACGTCCCACGCGATGCCGTACAGCTCCTCGTGGTTCAGTACCGGATTGCCGGTAATGCGCACCGTGATGCCACGCTCACTCGTGAGTTCGAGTTCTTCGATCGATTCCCGAACGGCCGCGAGCGGTGCGCTCGCGGGCTGGAATGCCTGGAAGTCGAGCAGTGGTTCCGCGAGAATCACGCGGCGCTTCGAGACGTCGAGCGAAGAGCCGCTCAGGAGGAACTCCTCCCACGAGATCGCGAGCGGGTATTCGTCGAACACACCGGCCGCACCGGCGGAGAGGCGATCGAGGATTTCGCTCCACTGCTTGCGCGCCTCCGGGCTCGATCCGATGTTGTCGAGTCCGAACTCGATCAGCTTCGACAGGTTCGCGATGCTGGAATCGCGTTCGAGTTCCGCGATCATCGGCTGCACGGCGGCGATGTGGTCGGTGAATTCGTAGAGGTCGTCGACGCTGCGGTAGAGCAGGCCGTGGGTTTCGAAGAAGTCGCCGCCACCGGGGATGAAGACGTTGCTGAAACGCTCGGTCTTCGCGCCGAGGTTCGCTGCGAGCGCCGACGCCGCGTCGCGCGACAGTTCGGGTGTCTCGCCGTCGACCACGATCAAGAAGGCGTTGTTGAGGATGGGGAACAGCTCGGAGAACTCGTCGAGCGCCATTCGCGAAGGCAGATTCTCGTCGAGTAGTTCGACGTTGTCGGAGTTGATTCCGAGATGGGTGACGGTGAAGGCGAGGAGGACCAGCGTGAGGACCACGATCGCCGTCGCGACCCGGTTGGCGTGGGCGAGCACGCGACGGACCCAGCGAGACAGCGTGTGTCCCATCCAATCATCGAAGCGTTTCTTCACTGGGCGCTTCCGGTGTTCGTCGCGTTCGTTCGACTATGGAGGGAGGGAGGCGGCCGCCGACAACCGGGGGAGCGTTCGGATGCTGTCCTCAGCCACGCAATCTAGCGTGGGCCCAGCGGGATTGCCCAGCGGCAGCCGATTTGCGCCGCGCGGCTGCATCGCGTAGAAAACCGGGGCCCCACCCCCACTTTCCGCGGCGTTGCGCGGCTCGATGCGAGAGGAAGAGATGTCTGAAGCACGTGAATTCAATCAGTTTTCCGGCACCCAGGGCTACATCGCCTCCCAGCCCCTGCTCGATGCCGTCAACTGCTCGATCGCCCTCGAGCGTCCACTGCTGATCAAGGGCGAGCCGGGCACGGGCAAGACCCTGCTGGCTCTCCACGTCGCCGAAGCACTCGGCATGCCGATGGAGTCCTGGCACATCAAGTCGACCTCGAAGGCCGCGGAGGGACTCTACGTCTACGACACGATTCAGCGCTTGAACGACGCCCGTTTTGGTGAGGGCGACGTGAAGGACATCCGCAGCTACATCAAGCACGGCCCGCTCGGTCGCGCCTTCAAGGCGACCGAGCGCAACGTGCTGTTGATCGACGAGATCGACAAGGCCGATCTCGAGTTTCCGAACGACATCCTGCTCGAACTCGACGAGATGCGCTTCAAAGTGATGGAGACGGGCGACGAGGTGGTCGCGAATCACCGGCCGGTGGTCATCATCACGTCGAACAACGAGAAGGAGCTGCCCGACGCGTTCCTGCGGCGCTGTGTCTTCCACTTCATCGATTTCCCGGACCGCGACCTGATGAAGGACATCGTCGACGTTCACCATCCGAACCTCGACGCGAAGCTGCTCGATCAGGTGTTGATCAAGTTCTACTGGCTACGCGGCCAGGCGGAGCTGCGCAAGAAGCCATCGACTTCGGAGTTGATCGACTGGATCGCGGCGTTGGTTCGCTCCGGGATCAGCCTCGATCAGATCCACGCCCACATCCCCTTCCTCGGCTCGCTGCTCAAGAACGAGCAGGACACCGAGGCCATGCAGAACTACGCCGAAGGCGGCGGCAAGCTGCCCGAACAGTGGAGTGATCTCGGGCCGAAGTACAATCAGTAAGCCGCGCCCCGGGGCGACCGGGGTGCGCGGAGAGCTGCGATGTTCCTCGAATTCTTCTATCGGCTGCGCGAAGTAGGCGTTCCGGTTTCGATGCAGGAATGGATGATGCTGATGACGGCCCTCGAGAAGGGTCAGCACAGCTCATCGCTGCTGTCGTTCTACAACCTCGCACGCTCGTGCCTCGTGAAGAGCGAGACCTACTTCGACTCCTTCGATCGTGTCTTCGCCGAGGTCTTTCGCGGCGTCGAAGGCCAGTTCTCGGTTTCCGACGAACTGCTGGAGTGGCTGAAGGACCCGAAGAATTTCAAGGAACTCACCGACGAGGAGCGTGCCGCGCTCGAAATCCTCTCGGGCGATGAACTGATGCAGAAATATCTCGAGCGACTCGCCGAGCAGGCCGAACGCCACGACGGCGGCGGCAAGTGGATCGGCACGGGGGGCCGGTCGCCCTTCGGCCACGGCGGTGAGCACCCCACCGGTATTCGGGTGGGCGGCCCGGGGCGCAACCGCTCGGCAATGAAGGTCGCGGAAGACCGCCGCTACGCGAACTACCGCACCGACGCGACCATGGACCTGCGGCAGACGAAGGTCGCGCTGAAACGCCTGCGGCGGCTCACCCGCACCGGGCCCGAGATCGAACTCGACCTCGGTGGGACCATCGACGAAACCTGCAAGAACGGCGGTGAGATCGACCTGATCTTCCGGCCCGAGCGGCGCAACGACGTTCGGCTGCTGCTGTTGATGGACGTCGGCGGTACGATGGACCCGTACTTCCAGCCCATGAGCCGCCTGCTCACCGCGCTGCACGAAGAACACGGGCTGCGCGACTTCAAGGCCTACTACTTCCACAACTGCATCTATGAGTACGTCTACGATGACGCCCGCCTGTTCCGCAAGGATGCGGTGCCGACCGGCGATATCCTGCGAACGCTCGGTGAGCGCTGGAAGTGCCTGATCGTCGGAGATGCGGCGATGCACCCGCACGAACTGATGGGGGTACGGGGCAACATCAACCCGCGACTCGAGACGGAGACGCGTGGCATCGACTGGCTATTCAAGATCGACGATCACTTCGAGCGGTCGGTCTGGGTCAACCCCGACCCCGAGCGCGGCTGGGAGCGCACGCAGACGACGAAGGTGATCAAGAGCATCTTCCCGATGTATCACCTGAGCGTCGATGGTCTCGAGAACGCCGTGGGCTCCTTGGTGGGAGCCCGCCAGGCGGCCTGAGCGCCGGGGAAGATCGGCGCCCCTACGGAATCTGATCGAATCGTGTGCTGAGCACTGTGTCGACGGCCGTGCCCGGACTTCTGTAAACCATCAAAGCGACCGTTCATCCTACGGGGAGCGCCCGGGGCGGGATCTCCCAACGTCTCGTTCTGGTGTCACCTCGATCGATCGACTCCGCGCTTCATCGAGCAGGAGTTTCGTTCATTTCTTCGCTGCGGCGTCCTCGCGCACGGCTTCCTCCGAGTCCATTGCGACGATTGTGGCCTCGACCGTCTGGTGCCTTTTCGTGCTGTGTTGTCATGCTGACAGAATGTCCGGCTGGATCTGTAATTTCACACATCGATGCTTGGAACGTCGAGCCGGACCCCGGCTGGAGTTTCATGGGCTACCAAAGCCGCCGCGATCTCGCGGAGCTCGCCACCGCCCCAGCATTTCTCGCGGCCCATCCATTCAAGGCGGCGGCCATGCCCAACACCTTCTCCTTCCCGACGCAGCCGATGCTTTCGCTCTACGCAGGGCCGCGCGTTTGGGTTGGGCTCGTGCTGGCGTTGGTGGCGGCCGTGATCCATCTGGCCATGCTGGGCTTCGGCTGAACGCGGGGGAGTCGTGAGCGATTAGCGAACGACGAGTGTGGCTCGCTCGCGATGTGCTTTGCCAGCGAAGCTGGCTCGCGATTCCCGCCGCCTCCAGCATACCGAGATCAGTGCGGCGATTCTGCGGCGGCCTGCGCCCCACGCATGATCATCCGCACTTCGATGATGATGCGTTCTATGACGGCGAGTCGGTCTTCGTGGGGCAAGTCGATCGCGCTGGCGCCGAGGGTGAATGCGACCGTGACCATTGCCTCGGCGGCATGGTTCACGTGAGCGATCGGCCGTTCGGTCTCCTTGGCCTCGCGGACCAGGTCCTCGGCGAGGTCGTCGGTGAAGCGTTTGATCTCCTTCGAGATCGCACGCCGAAAGTGAGGGGTCGAGCCCGATCCCTCACCGAGCAAGAGCCGAAAGAGGTTCTCGTTCTTCTCGACGGATTCGAGAAACGTCTGGATCGATGCGCGAATCACGCTGCCCTTGCCGCTCTCGTCGACTCTGCGCCGCGCCTCGCGGACGAGTTGTCGCAGCGACATCCCCACCTCATCCACTAGCGCGAGGCCGAGCTCGTCCATGTTCGAAAAGTGCCGGTAGAACGAGGTTGGAGCGATCCCAGCCTCCTTGGTGACGCCGCGCAAGCTCAAACTGGAGAAGCCACGTTCGGCGCTGAGCTTGAGCGCGGCGTCGACGATGGCGCGACGTGTGGTCAGCTTCTGGTCGTTTCGAGTGGGCATGGCGGGAATCTCGGATCGGAGGTTGCGAGGCGCCTTTGCTCGAATTCTAGCGAACGATTGTACTCTAAAGCGGAGTTTCGTCAGATTTTACAGAACCGTGACTCACCCAGACAGGTTCTCGGAAGCAAGCACATTGACCTAGTAGCCCGATCGGGCGATAGTTCAGTGGCCGGCCTTTTGATAACAATTGTACGCTGAAATTTCGGCGTCGACCAGCAAGTACCAACCCGCCAACCACTCCCGCGCACTCGGACGAGTGAGGTCATGCGCGTTGGCAAGCCAAGGCCAGCAGGCAGCCCAGAGAATCTGGCAAGGGAGTGACGTGGAAAACCTCGGGAGCTGGATCGGAGACGGGGCGGTCCCCGCGACCCGACAGGCGGACTTGTTGGCGGCGGTGCATCAGCTTCGCAGCCCGGTCCACGTGGTGCAGGACCCGGCGAGTGGCGCACTCGGAGTCGCCCAGGGCGGACGCTTCATCCCGCCTGGCATGCAGGCAGCCGATGGCGCGACCGCGTGGCCACTGCTCGCGACACTCCCTCCCATCTACCCCGAGTGGCTGGGCGATCGGTCGTTCTGCGAGATCCACGGAGTTCGATTTCCATACTGCACAGGCGCGATGGCGAATGGCATCGCGAGCACGCGTCTGGTGATCGCGATGGCACGGGCCGGATTTCTCGGGTTCTTCGGCGCCGCAGGCCTCGGGCCCGCGACGGTCGAGCAGGCCCTCTTCGAACTCGAGCGAGAACTGGGGAGCGCTGACGGAGGCGGGCTCGCGTGGGGAGCGAACCTGATCCATTCGCCGAACGAGCCGGCGGTCGAGGAACGGGTCGCGGATCTCTATATCCGACATGGCGTGCGGCGGGTTTCGGCCGCGGCCTACATGGGACTCACGCCTCACATCGTTCGATACGCGTACACGGGGTTGGGAGTCACTTCCGGTAAACGCATCACGCGACGCAACTACGTTTTCGCGAAGATCTCGCGCCCCGAAGTCGCACGTCATTTCCTCGAGCCGGCACCCGCTGAAATGCTCGATGCCCTGGTTGCCGCCGGAAGGCTGACCGCCGAAGAAGGTCAGCTCGCGCGTCAGCTCCCCGTCGCCGAGGACTTCACGGTGGAGTCCGACTCGGGAGGCCACACGGACAACCGGCCGCTGACCGCGCTGTTGCCGACCATCCTCAGCCTGCGCAATAAGATCGCGAGCGCGCGCGGCTACCAGCGGCCCATTCGTATCGGGGCTGCCGGCGGGCTGGGAACTCCAGGTGCGGTCGCTGCGGCGTTCGCACTCGGCGCCTCCTACGTCGTAACCGGCTCGGTCAACCAGGCCTGCGTCGAATCGGGGCTCGATGCCGATGGCAAGCAGATGCTGGCAGAAGCGGGCCTCGCCGATGTCGTGATGGCGCCAGCCGCCGACATGTTCGAACTCGGCGTCGAGGTGCAGGTGTTGAAGCGCGGCACATTCTTTGCAGTGCGCGCCAAGAAGCTTTACGACCTCTATCGCCGCCACGATTCCCTCGACGCACTGCCGACGCAGGAAAAAACACGGCTGGAGAAGGACATCCTGCGCGTGTCCGTCGAAGACGCGTGGCGGGACACCCATAA
>CAXMSF010000317.1:0-3981 GCA_964196055.1 uncultured Gammaproteobacteria bacterium
TTCTTCCCGATCTTCCGGCCGATGCGCTCGACGCTGCCATTCACCGGTTCGGCAAAGGCCGGGCTCCTCACGGTGGCGCGCTGACCGACCGCCACGAAGCGGATGTCCGTCTCGTAGACTTCCGCGACCGCGTACATCTCGTCGGTGCGGCCCAACTCCGCGATGCCGTCCGGCCCCACCCGCTCGCCGGTTCGGGCGTGAATATCGAGTATCTCGCCCGCGAAGGGGGCGGTCACGATCGGCAGCTCGAGCTCGGCCTGCGCGCGCGCAAGCTGAGCGCGCGCGACGGTCTCCGCGGTCTGGGCGACGTCGAACTGGGCGTCCGACGACACCCCCCCTTTCGCCAGCCGCTTCGCGCGCGCCAATTCGCGCTCGGCACTCGCGAGCATCGCCTCGAGGCGAGTGATCTCCGCCTGGTTGAGCGCGTGGGAATCGAGGACGGCGATGCGGCTCCGGTTCACCGGTGCGAGACGCGATGCAACCGGCAGCACCTGCCGCATTCGGCTGTCGTGCTGCTCCTCTGCGCCTCCCCGAGCGGGCGGCCGCCGCATGGCAAGACGAGTACTCAATCGAGCGGAGAAGAACTCGACTCGGCCCCATGATAGTTGGAACTCGGGGCGGCCGCCGAGATTCGACGCGCAGCGCAGCGCCGGGCGTCCGCCGATCTGGTACACCTCGTAACTGGAGGCCGAAAGGATCGGGCCTCGACCACCAGGAGAGAACGTGAGCTACGTCCGTATCGAGAAGCCCCAACCCCATACCAGTGTGATCGTGATGGATCGCCCCGAGCGCATGAATTCGATGTCCTTCGACCTCGTGATTCCGCTCCACGACGCCCTCGACGAGGTCGCGAACGACAACGACACCTGGTCGGTGATCCTGACCGGCACCGGGAAAGGTTTTTGCTCGGGCGCCGACACCCGCGACCTGGAGCCGCCGCCCAACATCGACGGCCTGACCCTCACGCGGATCGCGACGCGCGCGATGAGGATCCTCGCCGATCTGGTGCCGAAGATGCGCCGGATGCCGCAGCCCGTGATCTGTGCGGTGAACGGCGCGGCGATCGGTGGCGGCATGTGTCTGTCGCTCGGCGCCGACGTCCGCATCGCGGGGGAGTCCGCCTACTTTCGCGCGGCCGGCATCAACAACGGCCTGACCGCGACCGAACTCGGCCTCTCCTTTCTGCTCCCGAAGGCGATCGGTTCGTCGCGCGCCTTCGAGATGGCGCTCTCGGGGCGCGACGTCTACGCCGAGGAAGCCGCCGCGATCGGGTTGGTCTCGCGCACGGTGCCCGACGACGAGCTGATGCCCGAAGCGCTGAAGCTCGCCGAGGCCATCAACGGTTGGAGCACGCAAGGCATCCAACTCACCAAGCGCATGATGTGGGCCGGTCTCGAGACCGGCAGCCTCGACGCCGCCATCGAACTCGAGAGCCACACCCAGTTGATGGTACGGCTCACCACCAAGAACTTCGAAGAAGCCGCGCAAGCGCGCAAGCAGGGGCGCAAACCCGATTTCAAGGACTGATCGGCACGGCCCCGAACGATCCCGCACGAAGCAGGACTGGGAGCAACGGATGGAAGCCCAACACACGATCGAGAATCTTCTGGCCGAGTACAGCGAACACTTCGACGCGGGCGACTTCGACGCCTTCGCGGCGCTGTTCGAGAACGGCTGCTGGTTCGCCACCCACGCCGAAGGCCCCGGCGCCGAGCCCGTGCGTCGCTGGTGCGACGAGAACGTGATCCTCTACGACGGTCTGCCGCACACCAAGCACCAGCTCGGCAACCTCCACATCGAGGTCGTCGGCGAAGCCGCCTCGGTGCGTTCCTACGTCACCATCTGGCAGGGGCTGCCCGACTTCCCCCTGCAGGCGATCTTTTCGGGCCGCTACCTCGACAAGCTGGTTCACGGTGGCGACGGCTGGCACTTTCACGAGCGTTGGGCGATCCCCGACGTCATCGGCGACATGAGCCGCCACGTCCGAAACCCGCTACCCCCCGGGCCGTTGCGCGCGAAGGGCTAGCTCTTCAGTCCGCTGCGAGCGGGAGGTCGACGACGAAGATCGCGCCACCGCCTTCGCGGTCGCGAACTTCGACCGAACCCTCCATGTGCTCCACGATCAAGCGAACCACGTAGAGCCCGATGCCGAGGTGCGGTCGACCGCTGGTACTCGCCGCGGGGGCGGACACCATCGAATCGAAGACGCGATCGCGAATCGAATCCGGTACCCCCGGCCCCGCGTTCGACACGGCCAGGCGAGCGCGATCTTCCGCGACACGGAGTTCGACTTCGATCTCGCTGTCGCGCGGGCTGAACGCGACCGCGTTGTCGATCAACTTGTCGAGCATCTGCTCGATTCGAAAAGCCGAGCCCACGACGAACAGCGACTCGTCGTCGACGCGCAACCGGAATCTCCGCCGGGGACAGCTCGCGGCGAAGTTGTCCACGTAGCGCGCGACGAGGTGGGCCATGTCCACACCTTCGGGCTCGTCGTCGCGCAGCGCC
Source organism: uncultured Gammaproteobacteria bacterium (assembly GCA_964196055.1). GTDB lineage: Bacteria > Myxococcota_A > UBA9160 > UBA9160 > SMWR01 > JAFDEI01. The sequence goes on from CAXMSF010000317.1 coordinate 2,509, forward strand.
TGCTCGAGGCTCGCGGCGTCGGTCAGCCCCTCGACGATCTCACTGATCCGCGCGACGCCGCGCTCGGCGCTCTGTACGTACTTGCTGTTCTCGAGGTCGGGGTGGTCCGAGACCAGATTTTGAAGCGATGTGCTCAGACTGTTGAGCGGGTTGCTGAGTTCGTGCCGAAGCGTGCGCGGGATCTGCTCCAGAAAGCCCGTGTAGCCCGCGAGCCGTCCGAGCAGCCCGGTGATCGTGCGCGACAGGTCACCGACTTCGTCGCCCGCGCGCTGCCCGGTCAACACGGCTACTTCCAGGACGCGTCCGTCGTCGTCGATCGCCGCGCTCGCCTCATCGCGCAGGCGGTGGATGCGCCAGACCAGCCGCAGCGCGAAGGCCCACAGGATGCCCGCGATCGCGATGCAGGCGGCGATGATGGCGTACAGAGCGCGCTCGAGTTGGGCGCGTTGGAGACCGAGGATCTGGCGATTCGACTGCTCGATCAGCACCGCGCCCATGACGACTTCGCCGAGCTGCACCGGAGCCGAGGCAGCGGTGACGCGCTCCCCGGAGAAAGGTGCAACGTCGTAGTCCGAGCCGACGCGGTGGTCGAGCGAAGCGCGAACCAGCCGTTCACGTTCGACGGCTTCGACGGCTTCGACTTCCTCGCCCACCAGCGCGCGCACGCGCCGCTCGCGGTCGAGCACCGTGATGCGCGCACCCGGAAGATCGAGAGCACGCAGGATGTAGCTGATCCCGGGTGAAGGCAGGACGACGAGGTCGATCGCGCCGGCCGCGCCGGAGGGAACGGTTCCCACCTGCCCCACCACCGGCCCCGCGACGGCGTCCACATCCGCGACCGCGAAACCGAGCTTCTTTCCGGGCAGGAGATCGAGCGGCAGTCGCAACTCGATCGCGTAACCGTCCGGCGATTCGCCCCAATGGCCGCGGATTTCGCGAAGCGGCTTGCCGGCTGCAAGCGCGTACTTCCAGCGCTCGTCGACCTCGTACGCCGACACGGGACCATCCCGCTCCGCGGTGACGAGCACCCGACGCTGCCCGCCCTCGGCATCCGGCAGCACGAGTCGGATGTGGTCGCTGCCGTCGAGGTTGCGGCGGCGACGCGACCGGAAGCGCACGACATCGTCACGCACCTGGAACAGCGCGTACAAGTAGCCGTCGCGCTCGCCGAGCGCGAGGTCGAGCGAAGCCGTGCTTTCGGTCTTCGACTGGCCAGCATTGCCCAGGCTGCCGACACCGACGAAGTGGCAGGTGCGCTCGGAGAGGTCGCTCCAATCGCGCGAATTGCCGTCGAGCTGCACCGGTGCGGACAGGGGCAGCGGACTGCAGTCGCCGAGGGGAATCGGAATCGCCGCATCGACGCCGAAGAGATCCTCGCGATCGTGCAGCACCGTCGAAACCGCCTGTGCGGCGAGTTGCAACGCACTCCGTTGGCCTTCCAACACGAACACCGAGACCTCGTCGAAGTAGCGA
>CAXMSF010000318.1:0-5840 GCA_964196055.1 uncultured Gammaproteobacteria bacterium
CTGGGCCACGAGCGCGCGACCATCGTGGGCCAGTCGCTCGGCGGCGGGGTCGCGATGCAGCTCGCCTATCAGCACCCCCAGCACTGCGAGCGACTCGTCCTCGTGGGTAGCGGCGGCCTCGGCCGCGAGGTCAACCCGGTGCTGCGCCTGCTGACTTTTCCGGGTGCCGATACGCTGTTGCGAGTCGCGAGCGCCGCAGCGGTCCGCAGCGCGGTGCTCGGGATCAGTTCGCTGTTCGGACGCGCGGGAATGCAACCCGCGCCCGCAACCGACGAGCTCTGGCGAAGCTATGAATCACTCGCCGACGCCGCGACCCGCAAGGCCTTCCTCCGCACCCTGCGTGCCGTCATCGACCCCAAGGGCCAGGCGGTCAGCGCCGAGAATCGCCTGCACCTCGCGGCCGACATGCCGACCTTGATCGTCTGGGGCGACTCCGACCCCATCATCCCGGTGAGCCACGCCTATGCCGCCCACGAAGGCATCACGGGCAGTCGCCTCGAGATCGTCGAAGGCGTCGGCCACTATCCGCATTGCGAAGCGCCTGCGCGCTTCGTCGAAGTCATGACCGACTTCATCGAGTCGACCATCCCCGCGCAGATCTCGATCTCGCCGGAACACGTACTCCGCTCGTCCAAGAACTGACTTCCGAGTGATGTGATCCAGAGTCGACCCGGAGCCGACAGAGAAGTTCCAGGCGCGACTATTCGATCGTCGACGCCGGCTCATCCACCAGTGGCAGCAACCGCGAGTCTCGCACCGCGGCGACCCGATGACCGATGCCTGCCAGGTACGCCTGATCGGACGCGAACGCCATGAACGCAGCGACGGAACTCTGCCGGACCAGCAGCGCCATGTCCCAGCCTTCGCCCGGCGGGCCGATCAGGTAGTCGCCACCGGTCCCCAGATACAAGACCTGCCCCCCGGAGGCCCGGAGAAAGGGGAGCGTGTGTTCGATGTATCGCTGATAGGCTCGGCGCCCGGAAATCGGCGACCGCGGAGCCAGCTCCGGAAATGCCGAATAGTCCGCAACTTCACGGAATCGAAGCAGGTTCAGCATCGCAACGGCACCGCGGATATTTCGCGCGAAGAGCGCAGCCCCGGTGGTCTCATCGGGATCCAGGTAGATTCTCTGCTCGCCTTCGTTCATCCCAATGCCTTCGAGTCGAGTGGCTTTCGCCGTGGGCAATCACCGAATACCCCAGGGGAAGGGGCGGCGTGAAACGACTGTAGCCCGATCGACGTGTGACGATCGTGACCCAAGCGGCAGCTTGTTCTACATAGAATCGAATCTCGCTTCGAGGCCCATCGTCCAAGCCTCGAGCCGAACCGTGATTACGCGAAGCAAAGGAGAATGCCGGATGAAGAAGAACGCGCGAATCGTGAGTTTCTCGCTGCTGGCTGCGTGCCTGTTCCTCCCCACCGTGGCGAGTTCCGAGAAGCCGGATAAGGGAAACCGCGGTGGCAAAGCAATGGACCACCAGAGTGAATCGGGCGGGGAGCGCTCGAATAGTCAGTGGCAGGAAGGCGCCACTCGCGGCAAGGACCGGGCCGATGAAGTCCGGAATCGACCGGACGACGTCGATGAGTCCGAGAAGGCGCGCGACAAACGCGAAAAGAAGCGCACCAAGAAACACGACAAGAAGCATGCGGATGCTGCAGAGGGGAGCAAGGGCTCGGAATCGAACAACGATCGAGAAGGACGACGCGACCGCCACGAGAGCGACCGGGATGGCGATGAAAGCGCGGAGGCGGCCGACAAGCGGGAGGATGCGCGAAAGCGAAGCGAAGGCACGGAGAAGCGGGGCTTCTGGCAGCGAACGTTCGGCGGCGGTGATCCCGAAGCGGAGTAATTCGGTCGCAGCTGAAGCGCGCTTCGAATTATTGCGGTACGGATGCCTGCATGTGTGGGGGATCGAACGGCACCACGACCTCGTGTGAGTCGGCGGAAAATCGGCGTTCTTCCGCCGACTTCGACTGCGAACCGATTCCTTCCGAGTGAAGACGGGGGATTCCGAACAGGAAGCACCCGAAATCATGTCGACGGCTCGACGCCTGGCCTTCGCTCTGGGTTCGCCGGGCCATGTTGCGATCGACAAAGTCGTCACGGGCATTCTGCTCTATTTCTATCTGCCACCGCCGGATCGAGGGCTCGAGTCGCCGGTATCCGAGGAGACCTTCTTCGGAGCCCTCACCGCCTTCGGACTCGCCATGCTGATCGCCCGAACGGTGGACAGCCTGGCTTCGCCGCTGATCGGGCATGCGTCGGATCGCTCGCAGTCGCGCCTCGGGCGCCGCCGCTCGTTCATGATCTACGGCCTGGTCCCCATGGCGGCGCTGCCGTTGCTCGCTTATTGGCCCCCGGGCGCTGCGGGGAGCACCATCAATGCTGTATCGCTCATGCTCTTGATTTCCTGTTACTATCTCTTTGCGACGATGTACACGGGCCCCCGCGAGGCGCTGATTCCCGAGATCGCGCGCAGTGCCGAGGATCGAGCGCGTCTCTCACGCACGATGTCACTCGCGGCATTCCCCGTCGCGGGAATCCTGATGGCATGGCCCAAGGGAATCGACTGGGGTCGGTCGATGGGGCTCGACCCCACCGAATCGATCCGTTGGATCGCCGTGATCCTCTGCATGCTGGGTCTGATCCTCTGCGCGATCCCGATCTTCTTCATCGACGAGCAGCGCTTCACGCATTCGGCACCGTCGGAACTCGCCATGCGCGAGACCCTGCGCTCGGCCGTTCGGAATCATCCCTTCCTCGTCTTTCTCGTCACGCACCTCTTGTTCGCACTGGCGACGGCCCTGATCTTTCCCGCTCTGCCCTACATGGCGACGGTGCTGCTGGGTCGTTCGGAGGGCTTCGCTTTCGAACTCGGCGCGTCGCTGGGCACGATGATGGGCGTGGGCTACGCCGTCATTCCGCGCCTGCTCCGGCACTTCGATTCCAAGAGTCTCATGATCGGCTGTTTCGGAATGTTCGGCGTGGGCTCCGCGGCGCTGGGCTTGATCCGCCCCGACGTAGCCGGGGGCCCGGACGATTCCCGAAACCTCGCGGTCGCCTTTCTCGCGCTCGGAAGCATGGGCATTCCGCTGGCCGGAGCGTCGATTCTCCCGAGCGTGCTGCTCGGGAGGATCATCGACGACGACCGAGAGCAAACGGGAACCAACCGCTCGGCGGTCTTCGTCGGCATCGTGCGTGCCTTCGACAAGTGGGCCTACGGGCTGGCGGCGGCCGTGATCGCATTCCTCTTCTCGCGCTTCGGGAAGTCGCCCGCCGAGCCGGTGGGCGTACTGCTGATCGGACCCATTGGCGGTGAAGCAGCCCTGCTCTCGGCTCTGATCTTCTTCCGCTTTCCAAGCGGCCGTGACGCCGGAGTCGAGGCGGGCCCCGCGGCCCGAGCTTCCGCGTCGCCCAGAGAAACCTGAATAATTCCAGCCGGTTGAAAGAGCCTCGATCAACTCGGCGACAAGCTCGCGATCTATCCGCGCGAATCGGCAGCCCCCTACATGAATCCTCGAAGCCCTCCCTGCCTGCAGGATCGCGCCGATTCTCGCGTTGGGATCAAATTGACGAATTCATCGAAACTGATAATATCATCAGTACTCAACCAGGGCTCAATCACGAGTGGTTCCGAGTGGAGGTACCGATGCTGGAGGAGCGATACGACGTGATCATCGTCGGCTCGGGTCCCGCCGGAGCCGCGGCAGCACTGGCAATGCGCGGACACGGCCTCAACAGCGTCATGATCGAGCGGGACAAGCTGCCTCGATACAAGATGTGCAGCGGGATCGTCTTCCCTAGAGCGCGGAGGCTAGTCGCCGACGACTTCGGCCCGCTCCCGAATGACGTGCTCGCCGAACCGGCCACCTTCCACGGCAATCGCCTATTTTTCAATCTGGAAGATCCCGCGATCGCCGTCCCGTTCAGCGTCTTTGACGACGATCCGGATCTCGACGAGGAAGCGCTCAACGTGAAACGGTCGGAATTCGACCACTGGCTCAGCCGCCAGAGCGAGATTCCCATCGTCGATGGTTGCCGCTTTTCGGAGCTTCGAAGGGATGGCGACGATCTGGTCCTCGAGCTCAGCCGGGATGGGGACGAGGTCGAGGTCCGAACGCGATATCTGGTTGGCGCCGACGGTACGAAATCAGCCGTTCGTGGCGAACTCTCCCAGAGCTTCGAGGAAGGCGTTCGCTTCATCCCGAACTACGAGGAATGGTACACGGGCAGCATCGACCTCGCGCCCGGCTGGTTCTACCAGTTCTTCGATCGGACGATCACGGGCTTCTTCGCCACTGTCGTTCACAAGGATGGCCACATCATCGTCGTCACCGGCTCCCGGCAGGAAGAGCCGGTGCGGGACTACTTCCAGCGCTTCGTGGCGCATCTCGAGGCGAGGCATGGCCTCGTGATCGATGCGAGGGTCAGGCAGTCCGGGTGCGGCGTGCACGACATGGCAGCCACCGGCAACTACTTCCTGGGGGAAGGAAACGTGCTTCTCGCGGGTGAGGCCGGCGGCTTCAATCGTTGTGCCGAAGGCATCACCTCGGCTCTCGTGACGGGTCGAGCCGCAGGCGGATCCGTCGTGCAGGCCTTCGATTCGGGAGGCTCCGCATTGGCCGCATACTCTGAAGCTGTGGCACCCGAAATCGAGGCCTGCGGCAAGGTGTATCAGGGAATCGAAGCGGCCTTGGGGTTCAATCCGTTCCAGCGCGACTAACGACGGACACCAACCAGCAACGGCCCGACGCAAGCGGGCCGCAGGACGAGGGCCAGCGATGCACGACCCGAAGCTGCTCGGCAAGTTGGCAAGCCAGCTCAGAAGTCGCGACCCGGCGGACTTGAGTGAGATCGCAACCAAGTTCCTGACCGCGCAGGGCGCTTGTGCCGTGGGGATCTGCACCAAGGAGACCCTGGCCGGCGGCCCACCGTCCACCGACCTCGAGTACGTACTACCCGGGGCAAAGTCGGCGGTGAGCTTTGCGGTGCCGATGGATCAGGAGAAGATCGAGCGCTTCCTCGCCAAAGAAGACCACGCCGGCCACCAGCAGGACAATATTCACACCAACACCTTCGTAACCGGCCTAGCATTCGGTCTTGCCCAGTACTGGAACCAACAGGGAATCGCCTCGCTCGGGATCTGCGGCAATGGCGTCTACCGACAAGACACACCCGGTGGCATGTACGACCTCATGCCCGACATCTCACACCGATACCTAGCCGTACGATCCGGTGTCGGCTGGTTCGGTCTGTCTGGAAACGTGATTACCAAGCAGAACGGTGCGTCGGTCGTGTTGGGATCGGTGGTCACGACCGCTCTGCTCGAGCCGACGGATCCGCTTCCCGAAGACGAAAAGTACTGCGACGAGTGCAAGCTCTGCATGGCGTCGTGTACATCGGGCCTGATGGACCCGAAGGAGAAGACCAGCGTATCCATCGGGGATGCGGAGTTCAGCCACTCCAAGCGGCGAAACTACGAGCGCTGCGACTTCGTCTGTGCCGGCTTCACCGGACTCTCCGAGAACGGCAAGTGGTCGACCTGGGCGCCCGGCCGTTTCGAAGTACCCGAAGACGATGACGAGGTCCAGCCGTCGCTGATAGAGGCAGTGTTTGCAACGGCGCCTCGGCCCGAGATCGCCGGAGGCTTCTACGCACCGGCCATACCCGGACTCCGCGCACTCAACGTCACCTGCGGCAACTGCCAGCTCATCTGCCACCCCGATCGAAACGAGCGCAAGCGGCGGTACAAACTCCTGACCAAGGGCGGCGTCGTCGTGCAGCATCCCGACGGTTCCCTCGAGGCGCTTACGCCCAAACAAGCTGAAGCGCACCTGGC
>CAXMSF010000319.1:0-2975 GCA_964196055.1 uncultured Gammaproteobacteria bacterium
CTGGTGCCGACCCGCGAGTGGAAGAAGCGCCGCTTCCGCGAGAGCTGGATGAAGGGCGAGACGGTGAACGTCTCGATCGGCCAGGGCTTCAATCTCGCCACACCCCTGCAGGTCGCGGTTGCCTATTCGGCGATCGCGAACGGGGGGAAGATCTTTCGACCGCGTCTGATACGCCAGATGATCGATCGCGACGGCGTAGTGATCCCCGGTCCGCCCATCGAACTGCTCGGAAGCGTGCCGGTCGATGCGAAGCACCTCGCTCGGATCGTCGACGCCCTCGAGGCGGTCGTCGGGGAAGAGGGCGGAACGGCGCGCGGCGCGCGTGTCCCGGGTATTCGTGTCGCAGGCAAGACCGGGACTGCTCAGGTGGTCCGACTCAAGCATGTCGAGGGCCTGGAGGACGGCGAGATTCCGATTCGCTTCCGCGACCACGCCTGGTTCGCCGGATTCGCGCCGGTCGAAGCGCCCGAGATCGTCGTGGTCGCACTGGTCGAGCACGGCGGCGGCGGCGCGCGCGTCGCTGCGCCCGTCACCCAGAAGGTGCTTGCCGCGTACTTCGCCGACAGGCTCGAGGCGCCGCCGGCCGCGGATGCAATCGAGAGCGAAGCGGAAAACGGGAGCGGAGCGGCAGACGAGGAGGCTGCACCCGAAGTCGTCGGTGCGGCGAGCGGAGATGACCGTGCGCGGAATTGATCGACGCCTGCTCCAGAATTTCGACTGGGCGTTGCTCGGGCTGATTGCGGTCCTGGTCATCATGGGGTTGGTGAACTTGAATTCCGCCACGCATGCAGTGTCGGGCCTCGCAGAAGAGGTGCGGCGGCAGATCTTCGCGATTGGTATTGGAACGATTGCGTTCTTCGTGATCGTTGCGATCGATTATCGACACTACGAGCGCTTGGCATTGCCGTTGTTCGGGGCATGCATGCTGTTGCTCGCCGCGACGCTGGTTTTCGCACCGGTCACCCGCGGCAGCCAGGCGTGGCTATTCGGCGGCCGCCTTCAACCGTCGGAGTTCGCGAAGGTCGGCCTGATCCTCGCTTTGTCGCGTTACTTCCACCGCAATCCACCCGGAGAAATTCGGCGCCTCGCCGACCTTGCGCGGCCCGTACTCATCATCGCTCTGCCGGTTGGCCTGATCGTGCTGCAACGTGACATGGGCGTTGCGCTGCTCACGCTGTTGATCGGATCGACCTACTTCGCATTCGTGAAGATTTCGTGGAAGACCTGGACTGGAATAGCGATGGCGGCCGTGATGGCCCTGATCAGTCTGTGGATGTTCGTGCTCCAGCCATACCAGCAGCGGCGAATTCTGGATGTCATCGACCCCGGCCGCGCCCCCCTGGCATCGGGCTACCAGGCAATCCAGAGCCGCATCGCGGTTGGTTCGGGCGGCCTGCTTGGTTCGGGCTATCTCGACGGCACGCAGACTCAGCTGCGTTTTCTCCCGACCCAGCACACCGACTTCGTATTCTCGGTGCTCGCGGAGGAGTGGGGCTTCATCGGTGCGGCCGTGACGCTGTCGGTCTATCTCTTCCTGCTGCTCTGGGGCCTGGTGATTGCGCGTCATTCCAAGGACAGCTTTGGTGCGATGCTCGCAGTGGGCATCGTCGGCATCCTCTTCTGGCCCGCGGCCCTGAACGTCGCGATGGTGCTCGGCCTCGCACCGGTGATCGGCGTTCCGCTGCCGCTGTTCTCGTACGGCGGCTCGGCGCTCGTGACCTCGATCGCGGCGCTCGGCTTCCTGATGAACGTCTCGATGCGCCGCTACGTCTTCTAGCGGCACTTTGTTCGAGGAGCAGCCGGCTTCATCCAGCATGTCTCACCACCGCGTCTCGCGATCTGTAGACTCCCGGACATGAGTCGCCATTCAGTCGGTCGCTCGGAGCCGCGCATCGGCGCGTTCTTCGACATGGACAAGACGCTGATCGCCGAGAATTCGGGCAGCCTCTACATGCGCCACAGAATGCAGCTCGGCGAAATCGGTCGGATGGAGCTGCTGCGAGGTGTGGGCTCCTACCTGCAGTACAAGGCCGGGCTGCTCGACATCCAGAGCTGGGTCCGCAACATGTCACTCGAGTTTCGCGGGCAGAGCGAGAGCGAACTCGAGGCCGCGGCGGTGCAGTGGGTCGAGGCGATGGTGGCCGACCAGATCTATCCCGAGGCGCGCGAGCTCGTCAGCGATCATCTGGCGCGTGGGCACGTGGTCGCGATCGTCTCGGGTGCGACGCACTACGTGGTTCGTCCGATCGCGCATTGTCTCGGAATCGAGCACACGCTCTACACGCGGCTCGAGGTAGTGGATGGTCTATTCACCGGGAATGTGGTCGAGCCGGTGTGTTTCGAGGAGGGAAAGATCTACTGGCTCGAGAAGTTCATCGAGGAACAGGGGATTTCTCTCGCGAAGAGCTGGTTCTACACGGATTCGGTAACCGACCTGCCCTTGCTCGATCTCGTCGGACATCCCGTCGTCACGAATCCCGACCACATGCTCTACCGCATGGCCCGCAAACGCCGCTGGCCCGTAAGATTCTTCACCCCCCCCGACACCTCTCCCTAAGCGCCACGCTCGATACACGCGCGGGGAGTGGGGGGTGCCTTGCGCTCCCTTTTGAACGGTCGCGAAAGGCACCCCCCACTCCCCGCACTCCCACGAGTCTGTTCCGGATGATTCATGCGGAGCGATGCGTCGGCCCCCTCGTATCGCTCAACCCGCGTCGAACCCACCTGAAGCGGATCGGGATGGGGGGCCTTTCGCGACCGTTCAAAAGGGAGCGCAAGGCCCCCCATCCCGATCCGCGTTCGCGCGGGAACGACCCGCGAGCGAGAAGGAAGGAGGCGGCGTCTAGAGGAGCTTCTCGGCCATGGACTTGAAGTCGGCCTTGGGCCGCGCGCCCTGGAGTTGTTCGACGACGGTGCCGCCCTTGAAGGCGAGCACGGTCGGGATCGCGCGCACGTTGAACTGGCCCGGCGTGTTC
>CAXMSF010000320.1:0-7418 GCA_964196055.1 uncultured Gammaproteobacteria bacterium
GGATGCTCGACTTCCTCCAGGAAGCCGCGCGCAGCCAGCTGCGGATGATCGCGGAGTGAGCGCGGGTCGATGGTGGGCGCAGCCGGCACGCCGGCTGCGATCAGCTCCGTCACGCAGGCGCTGCGGTCTCGCTCCGCGAACACGCGCCGAAGCCCCTCGTCGAGTTCGTCCTGCCGGTCGAATCGCGACCTCGGGTCGTCGCCGATCCGAGTTGCCCAGTCGGGTTGACCGAGCCAATTCAAGAGCGCCTGCCACTGCGCCTCACTGACTACCGAGAGTGCGAGCCATTGCGGATTCTCGGAGACATGATGACCGCTGCACGCATACAGGCCCTGGGGGGCCGCCTCCGGGCTGCGGTTGCCCTGGCGCTGCATCAGGTTCCCGTAGGCGGTGTATTCGATCACCTGTTCGGCGGTAATGTTCAGCGCGGCTTCGAGCATCGAACACTCGATGAAGTGGCCGCGCCCGCTGTGATCGCGCTCGTTCATCGCGACCAGCAACGCAAATGCGGCATGCATGCCCGCCAGCGGGTCGCAGGGCCCCCGCTGGATGCGTGGTTGATCATCGGGATGCCCCGTCAGCCACGACAGGCCGGACATCTGCTCCATCGTGGCTGCGAAGCCCACATGCTCGCGCCAGGGTCCATCGAGACCGAAGGCCGGCATGCGGACGTAATGACAACGCGGATTCAGCCCCTGCACCTTTTCCCAGCTGACGCCGAAGTCCTCCATCACGCGTGGGCTGAAGTTCTCGACCAGCGCGTCGGCGCCGGCGATCAGGGATTCGAAGATCTCCATCCCCTTCGGATTGGAGAGATCCAGCGTGATCCCGCGCTTGTTCGCGTTGGCGGACAAATAGATGAAGCTGCACTCCCACCACGCTTCCTGCTGAGCAGAGAACGCTCCGCCGACTGCACGACCTCCGTCGATCTTCTGGATCGATTCGACGTGGATGACGTCGGCACCGAGCATGGCGAGCATCTGCGTTGCGATTGGGCCCGCCCACCAGGTAGTCGCGTCGATGATGCGCATGCCTTCCAGCGGCAGGCGGCGCACGCCGTTTCGCTGCGGTCGTTTCGGCCGGCGCGCTTCGATCCGACCGTCGTGCTCACCGAAACGCGGGGCGCGACTCGGGGCGGCGGGATGTTGGCCGTCGATGCGATATGGGGGGATCGGACGCTCGAATCCACCCGATGGATCGGATACGAACAAGCCGCGCGCTGCCAGTTGCTCGTGCTCGATCACGGTCCGGCCATTGCAGATCGGAGCGACGGGAATCCGCAGCAACTGGGCCAGTTCGACGATTTCATCGGTCGTATGCGTCTTCGTGTAAGCGTGGACGACTTCTTCGAATTCTTCGAGGCGTCCCAGGCGTTGGCCGAACTGGTCGAACTCGCCCGTCTCGCGCAGATCCGGACGCTCGATCATCAGCAGGAAGTCGGACATCTGCTGTGCCGAGTAGGTGGTGAAACCCACGAAGCCGTCGAGTGTGGGTTCGATCGACGGCGTCTCGATGTTCGGCAGCACCCCGACCACCGGCGGGCGACCGAGGATCCCCCACATCAAATCGAGGTAGCAATTCGTGACGAGGGCCGTGACTTCGTGCAGCGAAAAATCGATGTGCTCCCCGTGGCCCGTCGTCTGGGCGCGCCGGATGGCGGCCAACGCCGCGACCGCGGCGAAGCAACCTCCGGTCCAGACCGAAACGCCGCCGCCGGCCTGGTAGGGCTCATCACCCGGGCGACCGCGTGCGGCGATCGAGCCGCTCTCGGCCTGGATCGTGAAGTCGCTGGCGGGGCAACCGGCCAGCGGCCCCGTCAAACCGAAGGGAGTGATCGAGACGAGCACGAGGCCTGGGTGGCGTTCGAGCAGCGCGGGTCGATCGTAGGCGCCCGGCGGAAGATCTTCGATCAGCAGATCCGCACTCGCGATCAGGGTCTCGCTCTCACTGTGGGAAGCCGACGTGGCATCGGCCGGCTGTCCGACGTCGTCGAGGCCACCCACGACACTGCGTTTCGAGGCGTTGAGGTAACGGAAGAGCGCTCCGTCCTCGTCGCCGAGGTCGCGCCCGGAAGCCGACCACGTGCGGAGGGGATCGCCTCCGGGCCCTTCGAGTTTGATCACGTCCGCACCGGCATCTGCGAAGAGCTTGCTGCAGTACGGGCCCGCGATACCACTCGAGTGATCGATGACCCGCAAGTTCTTCAGTCCGTGCATGGGACGCCTCTTGTCGGAACGCGATTTCCAGTCGCCTCAGGGGAACTGTCTCGGCCCCGAAGTTCTCATTACAGCGCCATCGGTGCGGCGATGCCTATCCGCCAGGCGAAAAGATGATCGACTGCAGCTCCACGTAACTGTCGATCCCTTCGGATCCCAGCTCGCGGCCGATTCCAGAGCGCTTGAAACCACCAAAGGGACACTTGAAGTCGAGCAGCATGGCGTGGTTGATGGTGATCGCGCCGGTTCGGAGCCGGGTCGCGACGGCGGCCCCGTGCTCGTCATCCGGAGTCCAGATGCCGCCGCCCAGGCCGAAGGGTGAGTCGTTCGCAATTGCGACCGCATGATTCTCGTCATCGTAGGGAATCGCGACGAGAACTGGTCCGAAGATCTCCTCTCGAGCAATCTCCATCGTGTTGTCGACCTCGCTCAAGAGCGTGGGTTCGATGAACCAGCCTCGATCCAGATCGGCGGGTCGACCGCCGCCACATAGGGTGCGTGCGCTCGCGTCCTTGGCGCGTTCGAGCATTCCTTCGACGCGATCGCGTTGGCGCTCCGCAACCAGCGGACCGATCTGGGTTTCGGGATCCATGTTGTCACCGACCTTCAGCGATCTCATCGCGGCTTCCATGGCTTCGGTGATTTCGGAGTAGCGTGGGCGGGGCGCCAGGATACGAGTCTGGGCCGCGCACGCCTGGCCGTTGTTGAAGGTGCCGGCGCCGACCAGCGCATCGATCGAGCTTTCCACATCGAAGTCGTCGAGGAGGACCGCAGCCGACTTTCCGCCGAGTTCGAGGGTGCAGCGCTTGATCTGCGAGCCGCAGATTTCGGCGATGTGGGCGCCCGTCACGCTGCTCCCCGTGAAGCTCACCTTGTCGACTCCCGAATGCCGCACGAGTGCTTCACTCGCACGGCGACCGGCGGTCACGATGTTGATGACACCCGGCGGAATCTCGGCTTCGATGATTGCATCCGCGAGTAGGTAGGGGTCGAGGGCGGTTTCCGGAGCGGGCTTCAAGACCGCGGTGCAGCCGGCCGCCAGCGCGGGGCCAAGTTTCGTGATCGCGAGGTAGAGAGGGACGTTCCACGGAACGACCAGGGCACAGACTCCGACAGGGGCGCGCCGGACCTGGACGCGTTGCCCCATGGCGCCGGTGCGCTCCTCCACCCAGGGGTAGCTCTCGGAGGTCTCCGCGCAGGCGTCGAGCGCCATGGTGGCGGCGAAGACCTGCGTGCCGAACGCGCTCTGAATCGGAGCCCCATTCTGGCGAGCGATCGTTTCCGCAAACTCGGGCCCGCGCTTCTGGATGGCGGCGGAGAGCCGCCGGATGGCGGCCGTTCGCTCGGCCGGGCTCCAGTGCGGGAAGGGGCCGTGGTCGAATGCCATGCGTGCCGCCGCGACGGCGCGATCGATATCGACTTCATCGGGATCCGGCACGGTCGCGATGCGTTCCTCGCTGACCGGAGAGATGACGTCCAGGGTTCCGTTCCCATTCGGATCGACCCAGTCGCCGCCGATGAAGAGTTGGTTGCGGGGTTCCATGTTGCGTCTTCCCTCATTTCGTCGATCGTCGTCGACCTTCGGTTGGATGAGTGCCGATGCACCCGCCGCCATGACATCGAATCATGCTCGAAGCACTCTGCCGCTCGGTCGGTGCATCGATCGGAGTCGTGTGCGCGTCAGACCGAAGCGGCTCCGGTCCGAAGCAGACGAAAGACGTGGATGTTCCGATCGGTTCTCGTTTCGTAGATGTCCATCTGCGGAATCGCCCGCCGGATCTCGTCCCAGACCGCTTCCTTCTCGGATTCATTCAAACCCTCGGCCCGAGCGCTGAAGCATTCGCCGAGGATCTGCACCTGCACCTCGGGGTTCGCCTCGATGTTGTAGCGCCACGCCGGGTGCCGCTGCTGCCCCATGGCGCTCGCGACCACCAGAAGATCTCCGCCCCACTCGAGGCAAGCCAGTTGCACCGATCGCGGCTTACCCGATTTGCGGCCGATGGCGGTCAGGCTGAGCATGGGCATGGTGGGCGGGCCCATCGAAGTAAAGCGGCCGTTGGTCGCCTTGAAGATCAGCGGGTCGAGGGGCGAGGCGACGTGCTTGATCAGCCACGTCGCCACGGGATTGGTCGAGAGCCAGACGATGAATCGGTCGGACATGGGCCGCGCCTCAGTCGAATACGATAACCTGCCGGGCCGCCTCGCCCTTGCGCATGCGATCGAAGGCATCGTTGAGTTCGCCGAGCTGAATGCGCGAGGAGATCATCTCGTCGAGGCGCAGCCGGCCGTCGAGGTAGAAGTCGACGTACTTGGGCATGTCGAAGCGGAAGCGGTTCGAGCCCATGTACGAGCCGGTGATGTTCTTTTCCTGCAGCGTGAGGTCTGCGGTCGCGATCGGTACCAACTCGGTCATCGGCACGACGCCGACCAGCACCGTCGTGCCGCCGCGGCCCGTCATGGCGACGGCCTGCTGTTGGGTGGCGGCGAGGCCGATGCATTCGAAGACGAATTCGGCTCCCCCACCGGTGAGCTCGTGTACCGCGGCAATCGGGTCGCCGTCCTTGGCATCGATGCAGTCGGTCGCACCGAATTTCTGGGCGAGATCGAACTTCCACGGCTGTGCGTCGACGGCGATGATCTTGCCCGCCCCGACGATGCGCGCGCCCTGAAGCGCCGAGAGTCCCACGCCACCACAGCCGATGATCACCACGCTCGCCCCGGCGGGAATGTTCACCGTGTTGAGAGCGGCGCCGAGCCCCGTCGTGACTCCGCAGCCGATCAGCGAGGCGCGATCGAGCGGCATGTCGTCGCGGATCTTCACCAGCGAGCGTTCGGGGCAGAGAATCTGTTCGGCGAACGCGGACAGATTCGCGAACTGCCAGATCGGCTCACCGCCGGCTGCGGTGAGCCGGGGCTTCGATCCCTCGGGCCGGCCCACGAACTGCGTGGGGCAGAGGTAGGGGCGCCCACCCGTGCAGAACTTGCAGACGCCGCACCAGGCGGTGAGGCAGCCGATCACGTGATCGCCCGGAGCAAAGTCCGAGACGCCTTCGCCCACCGCTTCGACGATGCCCGCGGGCTCGTGGCCGAGGATGCAGGGCGGCGGCATCGGCAGGCCGCCTTCGATCACGGTCAGGTCGCTGTGGCAGATCCCGGTAGCCGCTGTCTTCAACAGGACTTCGCCCGGCCCGGGATCGTCGATCTCGATGTCTTCGAACTCCAGGGGAGTGTTGTACGCGCGCATCACGGCTGCCTTCACTGGGTATCTCCTTGCTCGTTCGATTCCGGGTACGGTACCCGAGTCAAAACGAGATTCGAGTTCGGGATTCGGCGCGTTCGGAAGCAGCTCCGGATCGCCTATCTCTTCATCTCCCCGAGTTCCGCTGGGATTCGGTCTAGCCGTTTCCGGGCCCCGAACGAGTTCCTTGCCCTTGCATGCTTGGGCCCGCGCTTCTTTGCATCGGTTCGCGGCCCTTCGCGGACGTCCTTCGAGACGAAGACACGGATGGGGTCGCTGGCCGCATTCTCGACGTGAAGGCCACACGTCGAACGTCTGCCCTATCATCTGGTCGACCGCGATCCAAGATAAGGGGGCGGCGGTGGTCGGGTCTTGTCCGGCCCGGCCCCATCTTTGGTCGAATCCGGCCAGCGGTCTGGAGGCCCCCGCGGCCTTCGGAGGTTATTGCGGCGAATCCCCATGTTGCCTGATTCCGTTTCAGAAACAGGTCCTTACGGATCCTTGAACGCGATCCTCCCACTCCTCGAATACCTCGAGAACGAGGGCTTCGATCTGAGTGCCATCCTGGATCGTGTGGGCTTCCCCCGGTCCGCGCGCGAAGACCCCCGCACGCGACTCCCGCAGGGGAGATTCGAGGCGCTGTGGCAGGCCGCGCTCGAGATCACGGGCGATCCCGCCATCGCACTTCGCGTTTCCACCATGGTCAAGCCGAGTACGCTCGGCATCATCGGCTACCTGGCTTCGGCGAGTGAGTCGCCTCGCAATGCCTTCGAGCTGGTGAAAGGCCTCACTCCCCTGCTCTGGGAGGACTTCGAGTGTGATCTCGAGAGCAACGACGAGTTCGCTTTCATTCGCTGTCGAAGCGGCGGCAGTTCCCAGGTGAGCCGTTTCACGACGGAATATTCCATCGGACTCACCATCACGATGAGCCGGGCACTCGGGCCGACTCATCGCGATGGTCCACTCGAAGCGAGATTTTCGTATTCTGCGCCCAGCTATGCGGGCGAGTATGAGCGGATCCTTCGTCTCCCCGTCCGATTCGATGCGGACGAGGACGGAGTCGTGTTTCCGGTCTCGTCGATGGTCAGCTCGAACCCCTCCGCCGACGCCGCTCTCCGACAGCTGTTGCAGCAATACGCCGCTGACCAGCTCGCCCGGATTCCATCGAACGATCGATTCTCCCAGCGAATCCGAGCGACACTTCGGTCCATGCTGCCCCTGGGTCACCTCAGCGCCGACAGCGTCGCCGCCCAGTTCTCCATGAGTGACCGCACGCTGCGGCGGCGGCTGCAGGAGGAAGGTACGAGCTACCAGGAAGTCCTGGACGACGTTCGCGCCGAGCTCGCCCGTCGCTACCTGCAGAGCGAAAAACGCGGAATCGACGAAGTCGCCGTGTTGCTGGGCTTCTCCGACTCGAGTGCATTTTCGAAAGCTTTCCGCCGCTGGACCGGAAAGACGCCGGCCGATTTCATCCGTGCCGACTCGCCGTAGCCGGGGCCTGGAGCGACTCGTAGGTTCCTCCTTCGGACATACAGGCACGTTTCAAGCAGAGCGGGTCAGGGGCGACTCGACTGCACCGGCGCGCTCGACGTGGACCGCCGGGCGAGCCCGCGCGGGCAATCGCGTACCATCGCGGCCCTTCCACGATCGGGCAGAGGAAGTCGATGGCAAACGAAGAAGTCGATGAACTCCGAGAGAGACTCGAAGAATACGTAGGCAAGCCGATGGGCCCAGCGTCGGTGGCGCCCGATCCGGTCAACGTGCCCATGATTCGGCACTGGGTCGACGCCCTGGACGACCGCAACCCGGTCTATATCGACGACGACTTCGCCGCGACCACCCGCCACGGCGGCATCGTCGCGCCGCCGGCGATGCTCCAGGCGTGGTCGATGCCGCGCCCCAAGATCGAGGGCATCGCCGAGCGCGGCGGCTCTCCGGGCGAGATCCCCGCGGACCATCCGATC
>CAXMSF010000321.1:0-2771 GCA_964196055.1 uncultured Gammaproteobacteria bacterium
GCCGTCGTCGGCGTGATAGGTCGCGATCACCGGGCAGACCGGCTCACACGAAGCGGCGCCGCACTGTTGGCACATCATCGGGGAATGGCGGACATCGACCTTGCCGAGTTCCTCGTGATCCTGACGGCTCGGACGCCCGGTGCGCAGTTCCTGCCAGCCCTCGCCGACGTAGCGCTCGATTCGCAGCCAGTTCATCTGGCGCCGGCGCAGCACACCCGATTCGCCCACCACGGGGACGTTGTTCTCGACCGAGCAGGCGACCACGCAGGCCGCACAGCCGTCGCAGCGATCGAGGTCGATCGTCATGCCCCAGCGGTAGAGACTCTCCGCGGTCGAATCGTCGGCGGCATCGTAGGGCCGCAGGATCTCGTGGGCCTCGCCGTGCCCGGCGGCCTGCTCTTCGCCGCCCTCGAAGTGCGCAACCGCGCCGTCGCCCGCCTTCGCGAGCGCCGTGAGCGAGATCGCATCGCCGAGCTGTCGGCCGCGCTTGTTGTCGGTGAATTGCGTGAGCGGCAGTCGTTGATGGCGCTCGGCACTCGCGACTTCGGCCTTGGTCGTGAGGTAGGCGAAGCCACCGGACTCGTCGGTGAGCGCGGGCAGGACGCCGAGGACGTTCACGCCGCGCGCCTCGCCCGGGCGACCGTCGTTTTCGAGCGACGCGAAGTGGCCGACCGTATGCCCCTGGCCGGTCGCGATCGCGATCACGTCGTCGCGGATGCCGCCGCGCGGAAAGGCGGGAACCTCGAGCGAACCGTAGGGCGTCGTCACCTGGAGCACGTCGCCGATGTCGACGCCGAGCTTCTCGGCGGTATTGCGGCTGATCTCCGCCCACGACTGCCAGCACAGGCTGCTCACCGGGTCGGGGGTCTCCTGCAACCACGGCAGGTCGGCGCCCGAGCCGTCTGCGAGAAGCGGCGACGGATGCGCGAACAGGGTGTACTCGCCGGCACCCTCGAGTTCCGGCTCGCGGACCTCGATCTTCGCGGCGTCCGGCGACAGCTGCACGCTCGTCACCGCTGCGTTCGCGAAATCACCGCCGCGAGCCAGTGCCTTGCGCCAGTCGACACCGGCCCAGGCCGACTCGAGGATCGTCCGGAAGCTGCCTTCGGGGAGGCTGCCCGCAACGGAGCCCCCCATCGCGCGGGCGGTCTGGAGCAGCGTATCGCCCAGCGACTGGGTGTCGTAGAGCGGCCGCAGCGTCGGCTGCACGATCGATCGCACACCTTCTACGGGTGCCGAGTCGCCCCACGATTCGAGTGGAGTGTTGTCTGGCAGGATAAGATCGGCCTTCTCGCTGGTCTCGTTCGGCGACGATGCGAACGACACCACGAAGCCGACCTTGTCGAGTGCGTCGCTGAAGCCCGCATCGGCAGGCAGCGAGTAGACGGGGTTGCCGCTGTGAACCAACAGCACGGAGACGTCACCCGCCTTCATCGCAGCGATCAGCTTCACGACGTCACGGAATCCCTTCGCCGCGGCCGGACTTTCCGCGAGCGGCGCGATCTGCACGTTCCTGCCGATCGCGCCGAGCAGGTAGTTCAGGATCAGGATCGAAGCGTTGGTCGCGGTTGCGCGCCGACTCGAGAGGCCGACGCCCGGCGGCAACGCGACGGGCGACTTGGCAGCGGCCGCAGACTGGCCGATGCGGCGGATGACGTCGGCGGAGACGCCGGTCTTGCTCGCGACGACCTCGGCATCGAAGTCGGCGAGCAACGCAGCGAACTCGCCCGAGGATCCGCCCGAGCGCGACAGCGCCTCGCGCGCGATGCCGAGAGCCAGGATTCCTTCGGTGCCCGGGTTCGCGGGCAGCCATTCGTCGGCGTTGCCGATCGTCTGCGACAGACGCGGACCGACGCTCACGACGTGAGCGCCGCCATCCGGGTGCGCCAGGATGTCGCGGGACTCGGCGAATTCGCGCGCATAACGCGGCGTGGGGCCCTGCTCGAGGAAGTCCGAGCCGAAATCGATGATGTAGTCGGAGTCGGCCAGATGGAAGCTGGGTTGCTGGTCGACACCGAAGACCATGCGAGTAGCCTCGCGCAGCGATTCCTGCGCGAAGGGCTCCCATTGGACGCTCCCGCCCGCACCGGCCGCGGCCGCGAATTCGGCGATCAGGTCGGCGAGTGTCGGGCCCGTCGGGCCACCGAGCAGCTGCGCCTTCGAGCCGGCCGCCGAGAGCTTCTGGGCGAGCAGCTTGGTCGCCTCGTCCCAGGTAACCGGCGTGAGGGCGCCGTCGCTGCCGCGCTGCATCGGGCTCTGGTAACGGCCCGGGTGATACGTCCGATCGATCGAGGCCTGACCGCGCGCACACAGCGAGCCACGGTTGATCGGGTGGTCGGGATTGCCTTCGAGCTTGATGGGTCGGCCTTCGCGCGTGCGCACGTGCAGGCCACAGCCGACGCTGCACTCCTGACAGGTGGAGGCATAGAAGACCGGAACGCCCGGGGTGATCTCCTCGGGCTGGATCACGTAGGGGATCAGCTTCTCGGGAAGCTCAGAACAACCCGCGGCGGCGGTCGCGCCGGCACCGACGCCGATGAGCTTCAGGAAATTTCTTCGATCGATTTCGGACATCCGCCCCAACCCTGGGACCCCGCGCGCGGGGCGTGACTAGTAATGGCAGGTATTGCAATCCTGCGACGCGCCTTCCGTGCGATGGCACTGAATGCACCATCCCATTTCGAGCTTCTGCGTCGGCAACCCCCACGGCCACCACTTGGTGTCTTTGGTCATGTAGAGCTTGTCGAGTTCTTCGACCGGCCCATGGCAGG
>CAXMSF010000322.1:0-7147 GCA_964196055.1 uncultured Gammaproteobacteria bacterium
AAGCTAGCAGCTCTGAGCCTGGCTTCGGTTTGGATTCGCCCTCGAATCGAGAAAAAGCCGCGTCTGGGAGTCGACGTCCCGGTGGCCGCGCTTCTTCGGGGCCCGACCTGATGTCCGAGGAAGCCCTGGATCTCGGTTGTGAGGTCACTCGGCCAGGAGCTGCGAGATCCTCGGCAATACCTCGCTCGCGATGATCTTGTAGCCTGCTGCTTTCGGGTGTTGGTCCGGGAACAACAATTCGCGGCATTCGCGGTCGGGACAGCGCGTCGCGAACTCGCTTCGAAGATCGATGAACGGCGTCTGCGATTCTTCGGCAACACGTTCGAGCAGGTGGCTCGCGGCCGGGTAGAATCCCCCCTGCGCCGGGTAGGACATCAATAACAGCGGCGTGTTCTTCGCACGAGCGAGGCGTACGAGTTCCTCGAGATTTTGTTGCAGTATCTGCATGCTTTCAACCCCCGGGCGCCATTCCCGGTCCCGGACCATGCCGACCTCGAATACCTCGTCACCAAACTCGAATTCTCTACGGACGACCCCCGCCGCCTGCTCCGATGGCGTGGCTTGATTCCGCGGCGATTGCAGCTCGTCATCGGAATTCGCGCGATACAGCATGTAGGCGAGCCGAAGCAGGCGCGAGTGACTCTCTACGAACTCGCTGACCGAACGAGCCGAGTCGGTCGGCGCAGCCAGCTTCTTCGGCACGGTCCAGAAATCATTGGCACCCACCATCATTACGATCACGTGCGGCTGAAAGGTATCCACCATTCTCACGAAGTCGCTGCGAACGTTCGACGAATTCGTACCCGGAAATCCGAGGTTGTAGACCTTGACCTTTGGCGATTGCACGGCCTCGTTCCAGCGCAATTCCAGCTGGCTGGGCCAGGAATCAACGGGATCCAGGTACAGGCCGTAGGTATTCGAATCCCCGAGGCAGAGAACGCGGACTTCGTCCGTCATCCAGGCAACCGGCGTCCCGCGACCGGTCGCTCGGACCCACCATGCGCCCGCCTGGAGCAGGAGCTCCAGCCCTCCGAGAAGAACGCCCCCGGAGATCACGACGAGCACGAACCAGAGAATAACGCGACGCATCCTAGATCCGGGCTAGAGGGAAGAGCAGGCGCCGAAACGAATCCGGTTCCGCATGGTACTGAATGCGATCTCGACCAACCAAGCCAGCGAATCGCTTTGCGAGCTACGATCACGCCATGATCTCGTTGCGTGCGGTGAGCAAGGTCTACCCGGGCGGCGTGACGGCGGTAGACGAGCTCTCGCTCCATGTCGATCGGGGCGAAACCCTGGTGCTGGTCGGTGCCTCCGGTTGCGGCAAGACTACGACGCTCAAGCTGATCAACCGCCTGGAAGAGCCGAGCGGGGGCGAGATCCGGATCGACGGACGCGACATCGCCGAACTCGACCCCGACGACCTGCGCCGGCGCATCGGATACGTATTCCAAGGCATCGGTTTGTTCCCACACCGAAGCGTCGGAGAAAATATCGCCGCGGTGCCGCGGCTACTCGGCTGGGAGCGAGGCCGAATCGACGAGCGCGTCGGTGCGCTACTCGAGTTGGTTGGGCTGCCGCACGCCGAATATCGCGAGCGCCGGCCGCACGAACTCTCGGGCGGCCAACAGCAGCGCGTGGGAGTTGCGCGCGCCCTCGCCGCCGAATCGAAGCTGCTGCTCATGGACGAACCGTTCGGTGCGCTGGATCCGATCACCCGCGATGGGCTGCAGGGCGAGTTGATCCGGATGCGCGCACAGCTCGGGCTCACGATCGTATTGGTCACCCACGACGTCACCGAGGCGCTGTTGCTGGCAGACCGGGTTGCGGTGCTCGACAGCGGCCGACTGCTCCAGGTGGGAACACCCGCGGAGCTCTTCGCGGCTCCCGCCGATCCGAAGGTCGAGCACTTGCTCGCGACACCGCGGCGACAGGCCGATCGCCTGCAAGCGATCGCCCAGGCGCCGCGCGAGTTCGGCTCGTGAATCGGTCCGCGATCGAAGCCCAGCTCGCCCTTCTGCCCGAATACCTCTCCGCCCATCTGTTGCTCACCATCGGAGCGCTCGCGGCCGGCGTCGCAATCAGCCTTCCGCTCGCGGTTCTCGTACTGCGCGTGCGCCCGCTCGCCGCGCCGGTGCTCGCGACGGCCGGTGTGATCCAGACGATTCCCGGTCTCGCGCTGCTCGCCCTGATGGTTCCGCTGTTGGGTCGCATCGGTGTCGTCCCTGCGCTGCTCGCGCTGACCCTCTACAGCGTGCTCCCGGTGCTCCGCAACACCGTCACCGGCGCACTCGAAGTCGATCGCAACGTGCTCGAGGCCGCGCGCGGAATCGGCATGACGGCCACACAGACGTTATTCCGCGTGCAGCTGCCACTCGCGTTGCCGACGATAGTCGCGGGGCTGCGCACTGCGGCGGTCTGGACCGTTGGAACCGCGACCCTCTCGACACCCGTCGGTGCAACGAGCCTCGGCAACTACATCTTCAGCGGGCTGCAGACCCAGAACATGGCCGCGGTGCTCGTGGGCTGCACCGCCGCAGCCGCTCTCGCAATCTCGCTCGACGCCTTGATCCGGCTCGCGGAAATCGCCGCACATCGGCGCGACCTTCGTCTGGGCTGGATCGCCGCGGCCTGCCTCGTCTGCGCGATCGGGCTCGGCAGCTGGCCGCGCATCCAGCCGCTGCTGCGCCCCGACTCACGCCCGCGGGTGATCGTCGGCGCGAAGACCTTCACCGAGCAGTACATCCTCGCGCGCTTGATCTCGGATCGGCTCGAAGCGCGTGGCTTCGCGGTCGAACTCCGCGACGGACTCGGGTCCACCGTGGTCTTCGATGCGCTGGTTGCAAGCGAGGTCGATCTCTACGTCGGCTACTCGGGGACCCTCTGGGCCAACCACATGGGGCGCGGCGAAAGCGAGAGCGCGGAGGCCGTGCTCGACGAGACCCGGCACTGGCTCGATGTCGAGCATGGCGCACTGCTGCTCGGCCCTCTCGGTTTCGAGAACGCCTATGCGCTCGTGATGCGGCGCGAGCACGCGAGCAAACTCGGAGTCGAAACACTCGAAGAGGTCGCTCCCCTCGCGCCGGGGCTTGCGATCGGCGGTGATTACGAGTTCTTCGCACGACCCGAATGGGCGGCCCTGCGCAAGAGCTACGGCTTCGAGTTCGCGGAACAGCGCAGCTTTGATTCTTCGCTGATGTACGGCGCGGTAGCAAGCGGCCACGTGGATCTCATCAGCGCGTTTTCGAGCGACGGCCGTATCGCGGCCTTCGACCTGTTGGTCCTCGATGACCCCCTCCAAGCCCTCCCTCCCTACGACGCGATCTTGTTGTTGTCTCCCGAAGCGCGCAGTCGGGAAGGCCTGCTGGCCGCGCTGCGGCCGCTCATCGATGCAATCGATGATGCCGACATGCGCACGGCCAACAAACTCGTCGATGTCGACCGTCGCAGCATCCAGGAAGCCGCAGACCATCTCGCTACCGCGATCGCGCGTTGAAGTCCGGTCCTATTCGATGCCGAGTCGCCGGATTCGATGCCGCAGCGTGGTGCGCGGAAGCCCGAGACGTTCCGCGGCTCGAGAGATGTTTCCACCTGTGGAGCGAAGCGCGAAGGCGATCTGCTCCGCGTCGTCCGACGGCGAAGCCACCGCGTTACGAGGCTTCTCGTCGTCGAGGATGCCGTCGAGATCCGCTGCGTCGACCCGCCTTCCCGGGAATCGCACCGCGATCCGTTCCGCGACATTCTGTAACTCGCGAACGTTGCCGGGCCAGCTGTGCTTCGACAGGCGTGCAAGTGCCGACTCGGTCAATGAAAACACGGGTAATTCGCTGGAACGTCTTGCAGCCGCTCGCAACAAGGCGGGGATGTCGTCGGTCCGGTCGCGCAGCGGCGCGACTTCGATCGAGATCACCGCAAGGCGATAATAGAGGTCGGCTCGGAAGCAGCCGTCGGCAACCTCCTGCCGGAGATCGCGGGTCGAAGCGGCGATGATCCGCGCCCGCATCTTCAGGGTCTGGTTGCCCCCCAGTCGTTCGAAGCAGCGATCCTGCAGAACGCGAAGCAGCTTTGCCTGGAGGCGCGCTTCGAGGTCGCCGATCTCGTCGAGAAAGAGCGTCCCACCGCCGGCCAGCTCGAAGCGTCCGGCGCGTCGCGCGTGCGCGCCCGTGAAGGCGCCTCGCTCGTGGCCGTACAACTCACTCTCGACGAGTTCGCTCGAGAGTGCAGCGCAATCGACGTGCACGAAGGGCTCGTTCCGGCGCGGCGACAGGCGGTGCAACAGCCGAGCGACCACGCCCTTTCCGACACCCGTCTCGCCCGTGATCCGCACGGTCGAGGGCAACGCCGCCGCCGCTGCAATCTCGTCTCGGAGCGCCCGCATCGCAGCGCTGCTGCCAACGAACTGCTCCGATTCGACGCTCGGCTGCGTATTCCGATCGGTGCTGCGCCGGGATTCCACATTCCCATCAAACACTGCGCCGAGACGAGCGGGCAAGCGTGGAAATCGACGAAAGCGGAGAAATGTCGACGGCGCAGCAGGAAGAGTGTCGCAAGACGTCGAATGCTGACGCGGCGCGCGCCGAACTCGCGCGCTAGCGCGTCGTCGACATTCCGCCGTCGACCGGAATCACCGCGCCCGTCACGTAGGAGCCCGCGCGCGAGGCCAGGTAGATCGCGATTCCCGCCATGTCCTCGGGCTCACCGATCCGCTTCATGGGGCTGTCCGCGAGAATGAACTCGCGGAACGTCTCCATCGTCGCAGCCATCATCTTGCTTTCGAAGGGGCCAGGCGCGACCGCGTTGACGGTGATCTTCTGCGGCGCGAGCTTCTTCGCGAGCGCACGCGTCAGGTGGTGGACCGCGGCCTTGCTCGCGGAGTACGCGTAGGTTTCCATCGACGGCGTCTGCAGCCCGTCGATCGAGCCGATGTTGATCACGCGGGCGGGGTCCTCGGCGGTCGCCGCTTTCGCGAGGCTGTCGACCAGCGCGCGCGTCAGGTGGAAGACCCCCTTCACGTTGAGGCCGAGCACCTTGTCCCAGGCCTTGTCGGGATATTCGGCGAGCGGCGCGCCCCAATTCGCACCCGCATTGTTGACGAGGATGTCGAGCCCGCCGGGCTCGCGATCCGCGATCTCCTGCGCGAGCCGAACGGCTTCCGCCTCCTGCGAAAGGTCCGCGGGAATCGCGATGCAGGTGCCGGCTTTCGAGAGCTCGGCCGCAACCGCGTCGCAGACCTCCTTCTTGCGAGACGAGATATAGACTTTGGCGCCGGCCTCGACGTAGCCGCGCGCGATCATCAGACCGATGCCGCTCGAGCCGCCGGTTACCAGCGCCACCTTGCCTTCGATATCGAATAGATTCTTCATGCGGCGGATCTTATCACGGCTTCGAGCGGGGCACGTCCGGGTTCCGGACGTGCCCGCTCGCTCAACGCCGTGCTGCGCGAAACGGCGCCCCGCCGTCGGCGCGGCGCTCGACTATTCCGGCAGACTCGACTTCTCCTCTTCGAGAATGCCCTTGAAGGACGGCCGTACGTGGAGGCCCGCGACGTAGGCCGCGAGACCCGGCCAGCGACCGGCGTCGACTCGCCCGCCGCCGTAGTGAAAATTCACGAAGATCGATCCGATCGCGATATCGGCGACCCCGAAGTGCGAGCCCACGATCGCGCTACGCCCGTCGAGTTCACCTTCGAGGTAATCGAACCACTTCTCCGCTTCCGTCAGGCTCTCGGCGATCAGCGCCTCGTCGGGGTCCTTCTGGAAGAAGTTCGGCTGCACGAAGCGCTGGAAGAACACCGTCGAGAGCACGTCGGAGAGCTTCGAATCCGAGAACTCCTCGAACCACAGCGCCCGGCCGCGCTCCTTCGGGTCGGCGGGGTAGAGGGCCGGCTCGGGATGCGTGTTCTCGAGATAGGCGATGATGCACGACGAGTCGGGCAGTATGAAGTCGCCGTCCTCCCAGCACGGAATCTTTCCGAGCGGGCTCTTCGCGAGGTACTCGTCGGTCTGGCCGAAGGGCAGCACCGGGTCGAGGTCATAGGTGAGGGATTTCTCCGCGAGCGCAACGCGGACCTTGCGAACGAACGGCGATAGCGCGACTCCGTGAAGGATGGGCATGTTCATGCTCCTTGTGGGTTGTGGGGTTCGGACGAATCCGGAGCCATGTCGAACAGCTCCGAAAAATCAGCGAGTGCCGCGACGTCGCCATCGGCGACGATCGCGGCATCGCGAAGCGCGTCGGCGGGGTCGAGTTGGCCGGACGCGAGCGCGAACAGCGGGAGCGGGGACTTTGCGTGCAGGATCGCCTCGGCGCCTTCGCAGTCCTTGCTCACTTCCGTGCCGTTCGGGCCACCGGCGACGCAAAATACCTCGGCGCCTTCCAGGCGGATTTCGAATCGGCGGGCGGGGCTCGCCGTCTTGCGCGCGAAGGTCGCGAATCCGAGGCGCAACCAGTCCGGCTCCATGTGGTCACCCGGTTCGGGTTCGGAAAGCAGCGCGCTGCCCCAACGTGCGAGTTCCAGAACCACCGGGAGCAGGCGCTTGCCGAGGGGCGTCAGTTCGTAGAGGGTCGCGGGCGTCGGCGGTCGAACTTGGCTGCGCTCGATGACACCGCGTTCTTCGAGCCGCGCGAGTCGCTCCGACAGCACGCTGGTGCTCACACCGAGCAGCGCCCGCTTCAGGTCGCTGAAGCGTTTCGGCCCGAGCAACAACTCCCGCACCACGAGCAACGTCCAGCGCTCGCCGACCACTTCGGCCGCACGCGCGAGCGGGCAGTACTGGGCGTAACGAAACTCGGCCACGCCCGGAACTTGTCACAGGTGAGTTCGAATTTCAAACTAAATAGTTCTATTTAGGAACTATCACCTAGATCCGGCCACGGCCTGCGAGCAGCCGGGGACCGCCGAGGTGCACGATCGGGGATCCGGGGGCTCGTCCCCGAAGACCGGTAGCTGCCGTCGGCCCCTGCTACACGAGTTGTCGGAATCCGTCCTCATCGGACCCGACTCGCCATTTCCCCCAAATCCGTAGTTGATCGGACTTGGGAATTTCGCAGCTTGTTTTGCCTGCCCTCCGAGGGGGTACGAAGGTCAGGGAGTATCGACGCGTTGGAGCGAAAGGATCGCGACGACGATCCAGCGCGCGGACTGCCG
>CAXMSF010000323.1:0-11927 GCA_964196055.1 uncultured Gammaproteobacteria bacterium
GTAATTGCGCGCATTGGACAGGTCGACCTGTGTGACGCCGGGCAATGCCGCGATGTCGTCACGAATGTGCTGTCCGTAGGTCTTGAGTGTCCGCTCGTCGACATCGCCCGACAGTGCGATCTGGATCGCATTTCGCTTCATCATGAAGTGGCTGACGATCGGCTTCTCGGTCTCCTCCGGAAAGGTGGTGATCGCATCGACCGCATTCTTGATTTCGCTGAGCGCGCGTTCGACCTCGTAGCCGGGGATCAACTCGGCACCGACACTGCACGCGCCCTCGGCTGCTGTCGATGAGATTCGCTCGATGCCGTTGATGCCCTGGATCTCTTCTTCGACCCGGATACAGACACCTTCCTCGACTTCTTCGGGTGCGGCCCCCAGATACGGCACGTTCACCGTGACGACATCGATGTTGATGTCGGGGAAGCTCCTCTGCTGGATGTTCGGTAGCGCGAATAGACCGCCGACGATCATCAGGCCCATCAGCAGGTTGGCGGCGACGTGGTTGTGGGCGAACCACGCGATGATGCCGTTCACCGCGCAGCCGCCGCGACCGGGTTCGCGCCTTCGGCCTCCTCCGCGAGTGCGCCGCGCGGCTGATTCGGCTCTTCGTCGTCGCGCACGGTTCGCACCGCCATGCCCTCGACGACCGTCGTGAGCGGCGAAACCACGACTTCTTCACCGGCTGCGAGACCGCCGCCGATGACGACGGTATCGCGCTCGCTGCGCAGTACTTCGACGCCGCGGAATTCGATCCGTCCGTCGCCGTCGACTACGAGTACCTGGTCGCCCGTGCGTAGCACCGACCGCGGCAAGATCACCGCGTCTTCGATGCTGCGCCCGCGGATCTCGGCCTCGACGAAGAGTCCGACCGCGAGCGGAGGGCGTTCGCGCGTGTCGGTGTCCGGATCGTGCCCGTACGGGTCCTCGACCCGCGCGACGACGTTCACCATGCGACTTCGTGCGTCGATCTCGCCTTCGGTGCGGACGATGCGACCGCTCCAGCTGTGGTCGCGGCCCGCGAATCGTGCGCGCAGTTCGACTTCCGGTCCGACGCCATCGTCCGCCTGGCCGCGGTAGAGCATTGGGAGGTCGACGAAGCTGAGCTCGGAGTCCGGAATTGGGAGCCTCACTTCCGCGTAGTCGACTGCGTAGATCTTGCCGATCGCCGTGCCGCGGGTGACGAATTGGCCGACATCGACGTTCTCTTCGCGCACCCGCCCGGTGTACGGCGCGCGGATCTCGGTGCGGTCGAGGTCGCGCTCGGCGCGGTCGCGCATTGCATTGGCCTCGCGCAGGGTCGCCTTCGCGATTCGTTCGGCGTTGACGGCCTCGTCGTAGCGCGAGGCGCTCGCGACGCTCTGGTTGGCGAGCCGCTTCTGGCGTTTCGAATCCTTGAGGGCGCGCTCGTGCTCGCTCTCGCTGCGGGCAATCGCCGCGTGCGCGCTCTCGAGCGCAGCCTCGTAGTCGGCGCGCTCGATCCGGACCAGCGGCTCGTTCTCTTCGAAGAAGCCGCCGGAGGCGAATGTGGGCGAGACCCACACGACCGGTCCGGAGACCTGCGGCACCACGGTGCTCTCTGTTCGCGGTGTGACCGTACCGTGTGCGCGAATCACGAATTCGAACTTCTGCGGCACGACGCGCGCGACGCGCACGAGCGGCGCGAATACCTCGGGCGGCGTGGATTCGATCTCCGGACGGATCAACTTGATCACGGCGACACCGGCGACACCGAATGCGAGGATGGCCAACGGAATCACCAGCTTGATTCGAGGATTCACGACCCGCCTCCCGGCTCGGCTTCTGGCGCTCGCCGCACCCCACCGGCGCGCAACCCGGCGGCCGCGAAGGCAACCATCCGGTCTAGGATCGCTTCATCGGCGTACGGCACGGGAGCCGCATCGTCCCGGGAAAACACATTCTTGCCGCTCATTACGTGGATCATCACACCGAGGAAGAACTGGAAGTCGAGCGCCAGCTCCTCGCGTGTGCGATCGGGGAGCGCTCGTTCGAGCGCGTCGAGGTAACGCCCGATTACGGGCGCGAAGAGTTCGAACTTGAGTTTGGAAACGATCTCGTGGGGGTCGGCGGAAAAGCGGGCGGCGACCTCGCGCAGCCGCCGCCCCGCTTCGGAGGATTCGCGCTGCACCGCGAATCCGGGTTGCAGGAAGGCTGTGAGCAGGGCTTCGACGGAATCGACTCCCTCGGAACTCTTTTCGAGCGCATCGATCGCTTCGAGACGGCGGCTGTTCAGCGGTTCGATCCGCCGGACCAGCGCGGCCTCGATCAGCGCCTGCTTGGATCCGAAATGGTAGTTGGCCGCGGACAGGCTGGTGTCGGCCGCCTGCGTGATGGCGCGCATCGAAGTGCCCTCGAATCCGTGGGCGGCGAACAGCAGCTCGGCGGCGTCGAGCAGCCGTTGCTTGGTGCCGCGGTGAGGGGAAGCCGTGGAAGGCGCTTCGCGCAGGTGTTCGGCCACGATGGAAATTCCTTGATTAGAACGACCGTTTAGAACATACGTTCTAGGCGCTTCGGCCGCAACCGAAAATCGGGGCCTGGTCCGCTGCCCGCAGCGTGCCGTTCCGCTTCCATCGGCCGGACTCGCCCGAAACGCTTCGGATCCGATGAGCCGAGGCGCGTTAGGCGTCGGTCCATTCGATTCCGTACGAGGCTTTCGCGCGTGCGGATCGCGATCGCAGCGTTCGATCGCTCTTGTGCGCCGAACGACGCTCATTCGCAGCGGCGCTCGCACGATCCGAGCCGAAATCCTCGACTGAGGGAGGGTTGGGAATCCTGGTGCGGGTCTAAAGCGGCCGGCGCAATCGGCCGATCCTGCGAATGGTCGACATGCCGTGGAGGGCACGTCGAGCCCCTGCTGTTCCTTCTTCGATTGTCTCGCATGCGGCGGTACCCGATGGCGCACGAATCAACAGCCCGATTCGACAAGATTCTCGTGATCGACGACTCGGCGGTTCTGCGCGACGTGGCGACTGCGGTGCTGAGCCCACACTGCGGGGAAATTATCACGGCTGAGGACTGCGCGAGTGCACGACGCCAGGTCGCAGATCACCCGAATTTGTCGTTGATCCTGTGTGACGTGATCTTGCCCGACGGGTCGGGCCTCGACCTGCTTCGGGAATTCGCACCGGCATTGGCTTCGAAACCCGATGTGATGCTGATGACTGCGCGCCCGGTCCGGGAAGACGCGGCGACCGCACGATTGCACGGCGCGGTCGGGTATCTCGCCAAGCCGATCTCGTTTCGTGACATCATCGCGGCGCTTCAAAAGTCCAAAGGCAAGAAGATCGCGGCGCCGCGTCTGCGCGTGCGACCGCTCGGTCAGGCGGTGCTGCTGGACTCGACCGGCTTGCCCTCGAACGACGGTGCCTGGAAGTCGTTCGGCATCTACGACATGAGTACGAGTGGTGCATTCCTCGAAACTCCAGGCCCGCTTGTAGTCGGCACCATGCTCGATCTGTGCATCGACTTTGGCGGATCACGCGCGCGGGTACTCGCACGCACGGTGCGAATGCAAGAGCCTGACTGGGGAGTCCCCGGCGGTGTCGGGGTCGCATTCAGAGAATTCGAATCCGGCTCCCGCGAAATTCTCACGATTCGGCTCGAAGACACCCTGGCTGATCGCGGCTGATCCGAGCGCTCAGCTTCGCCTTGGTCTGCTTCCGCGATTCGAGTATGGTGCGGCCATGTCGCGCGCGCTTTCGCCCGGGTCCTCCAATGTACCCGCCGGAGGGGCCGAGCCCGCCGGGCTGGACTGGGAAGCGTCCATCACACCGCCTTGGCAGCGCATTCTCAACGTCACCATCGTCGCCGCACTCCTTGCCGGCTTCGCCGCTCAGGTGCGTCACTACGCGTTCATCGGAGACGACGCGTTCATCAGTTTTCGCTACGCGAGAAATCTGGTCGACGGTCTTGGGCTCGTCTGGAACGCGGGCGAGGCCGTCGAGGGTTACACGAACTTCCTGTGGGTGCTGACGATGGCGGCGGGAATGGGGATCGGCATCGAGCCGGAGCGCCTGTCGGTCACGCTCGGCGTCGCGAGCGGGTTCGCGGTGCTGGGCGCCGTCGTGTGGCGGAACGCGGGCCGCTACGGCTGGCGTCAGCCGCTGATCTGGCTGGCCCCGGCCGCGTTGGTGTCGAGCCGCTCGTTCACGGCCTGGTCGACCGGCGGGCTCGAGACTCAGTTCTTTACGTTCGTGGTCTTCATCGCGCTCGGGCAGCTGTGTTCGGAGCGCGGCCGCAGCGACCGCACGCCATGGAGGTCGTCGCTGCTGTTCGCGCTGGCTGCTCTGATTCGCCCGGAGGGAGCGCTGTTTGGCGCCGTCGCGGGCGTCTGTCTGCTCGTCGACACGCTCGGCAATCGGCGGAGCATGCGCGATTGCCTGGGCTTTGCGTTGCCTCTACTCGTGGTTGTCGGAGGACATCTGCTTTGGCGTCACGCGTACTACGGCGACTGGCTGCCGAATACCTGGTACGCGAAAGTCCATGGGCTCTGGTGGGATCAGAGCGCGAAGTACTTCTACCATTTCTTCGCCGATTACCACCTGCACTGGTTCCTGCCGCTCGCGCTGGTTCCCGCGTTTCTGCGTCGCCGCTTCGACGACCATTGCCTGCTCGCTTCCGTGTGTGCCTATTGCGCCTATGTGGTCTACGTCGGTGGAGACCGCTTCGAATTCCGCTTTCTCGTCGTGGTGCTACCGATTCTCTACGTGTTGATCGCAGATGGTTTGATCCTGATCTGGCGCGTCGCTTCGAGGAACTCTCAGCCACGTCGCGTCGCCGCTGCAGTCGGCGTCGCTGTGGTCGCGTCCGCGCTCGTGACGACGACGCTCCTCGGTTCGACGCGACCGGAGGCCGTGCGTACGCGCGATTCGATCGCGAGCCTGGGTGCGATTCACGCCTACGCGGAGCAGCGGATCGCTGAGGGACGTAGTCTGCGCGAAGCGATCGACCGCGGCGTACTTCCGGCCGACCTGAAGCTGGCCGTTACCGGAGCCGGCGCACTTCCCTATTACACGATGTGGCCCACGGTCGACATCTACGGGCTCAATGATGCGACGATCGCCCATCAGCGCGTCCGAGTGAGATCGCAAATTGGTCACGAGCAGCAGCTCCCGCCCGGCCATCTGGTCGAACGAGAGGTGGTGGTGGTCGACGTTCTCAATCATCTGAGCTTCGGCACCGATCCGATGCGAATGGCGCTGCACCAAAAGCGTGCCGCGAGGATCGCGAAGGCGATGCGGGACAAGGATGCGATGGCGGGCCTCGAAACGCCGGCGCGGGTGAAGTGCCTGCGATTCAGCGACGATCGTGTGATGATATTCGTCACGGTAGTGACCGAAGCGGCATTCACACGCGCCCTCGGCCACCTGGAACCGTGCGGTCGTTCGACTGCGGAACGATCGGGTTGAGATGGCGGTTCTTGCGGCCATCAGCGGATCGAGCGGGCTGCGCGGCTTCGCGCGGGCGGTGCGTCGCTTCGGGGGCGCGTGTCTGGCCGTGCTCCTGGCGGTGGGTTGTGGCAACGAGCCCGGACCGCCGAATTTCCTGTTCATCCTCGTCGACACGCTTCGAACCGACCACCTGAGTGCGTACGGTTACGAGCGGGAGACGTCCCCGGCGATTTCGCGGTTGGCCGAGAGCGGCGTGCGCTTCGATCGCGCCTATGCGGCCGCGCCATGGACCAAGCCGTCGGTCGCATCGATGTTCACCGGCCAGTATCCGCATCGTCACGGCGTGAATTTCGTGCTCGATCCACTTCCGCCCGAAGCGGTGACCGTGGCGGAGCGTTTGTCCGAAGCGGGTTACTCCACGGCGGGTGTGGTGAGCCACATCTTCGTCGCGGGCAAGAATGGCCTCGATCAGGGCTTCGACCACTACGATTCGGTCGAGGCCGGCGGCCACACTCATATCTCGACCACCGGCGTGACTCGCCGCGCAATCAAGCTGCTCGAGGGTTTCGAGAGCGAGCCGTTCTTCCTCTTCGTGCACTACTTCGATCCACATTACGAATACAGGCGGCACCCGGAATTCGGCTTCGCGCCGGAGTCCGTTGGCAGGCTTCGCGGCGGTGAGGACATCCATGATCTGAGAGCGATGGGCGCGGATCTTTCGCCCGAGGAGGTGCGCTTCCTGCGTGACGTCTACGACGAAGAGATCCGCTTCACGGACGACGGGATCGGCGCGCTGCTCGCTTCGCTCGAATCACGGGGTCTCGCCGACGATACCGTCGTCATCGTCGCGGCGGATCACGGTGAGGAATTTTTCGAGCGAGGCTGGCTCGGCCACACCCGGACGGTGCACGAAGAGGTGATCCGTGTTCCCCTCGTGGTTCACGTTCCGGGCGATCCCGGGCGCGGTCGGGTGGTCGCCACGCCGGTCTCGCTGGCCTCGCTCGCGCCGACGATTCTCGACTTCGCCGGCATCGCGGCTCCGGACGGTGAATTCCAGGCAGTCTCGCTGCGTCCGCTACTCGAGGGAGTCGACGACGCGGAAGCCGGGTCGATCCGCTCCGAGGTGAGGTACGTCGTCCTGAACCGCAGCAATCCGCAGTCCGAGAAGGCCGCGTTCAAGTATGCGTTGATACGCGGTCGCTACAAGCTGATCAAGGATTTCAAGGCGAAGCGATTCGAATTGTACGACCTCACCGAAGATCCGGGCGAGCACCACAACCTCGCCGCGGAGCGGCCCGGGCTGCTGCGCGAGATGGTCGTCGAGCTCGGTCGAAGCCAGTCTCGTGGGCCGGCCGCGGCCGCCGCGCCGTCCGTGGAGCTCGATCCCGGGGACGCGAAGATGTTGCGCGACCTGGGTTACATCGACGACTGAAGGCGAAATTCGCGGGCCCGTAGCGGCGACCGAAAACGCGACCTGGCGCGACATGCGAGCTAGAATTGCCGGCCCTGCCGCAGTCGCCCCCCAGAAGGAGTACAGCATGACGTCCGCCACCGGTTTCCCCTTGTCTGGAGTCCGGGTCATCGAGAGTTCGCTGCTCGGTCCGGCCGCCATCACCACGCATCTCGCCGACCTCGGCGCCGAGGTCATCAAGGTCGAGTCGCCCGCGGGCGACTACGTGCGCGAGATGACCTGGCCGATCATCAACGGCGTTTCGCTGCTCCACTTCCACATCAACCGCGGCAAGAAGAGCCTGACACTCGACCTCAAGACGCCCGAGGGTGTCTCGATCTACAAGGATCTCGTGAAGGATGCCGACGTGGTGATCGAGGCGATGCGCCCGGGGTCGCTCGAGCGTCTCGGCCTCGGCTACGAGGATCTGAAGACCCTGAATCAGCGGATCGTGTTCTGCAATATCTCGGGTTACGGAATGACGGGCCCGTACAAGAACCTGCCCGCGCACGGAATCGCCTTCGACACCTGGGCGGGCCTCGTGAACCCAACATACGACGAAGACGGTTATTGCTACATCCCCGAGCATGCGTCGATGGGGATGCACGCCGGCCCGCTCTTTGGAGCGCTTGGCGTGCTCGCTGCAGTGATTCGCGCGCGTGCGACGGGTGAGGGCAGCATGCTCGAAATCGGCCAGAGCGATGCTGCTGCCTACATGGATTGGTATCGCAGCGAGAGCTGGATGGCGTACGAGCGGCCCGAAGACGAGGTGACGGGCAACAAGGCGGATGATTACGTGCGCCGCGCGCCGGGAACCGCGGGAATGAAGGAAGGCGTTCGCTATCAGATGTACGAGTCTTCCGATGGTCATGTCCTTTTCATGTCATCCGAGCAGGCTTTTTGGAAGAACTTCTGCGAGTGTGTCGGGCGAATGGACATGTTCGAGAAGTGGCCCGGCTCGAAGTTCGCGGATCACGCGCGCGGCAACCGGGAAATGCAATTCGAGCTGCGCGAGATCTTCAAGTCGAAGAGTTCGGAAGAATGGATCCGGCTCGGGGATGAGAAGAACTTCCCGATTGCGCCGGTCAATACGCCAAAGACGATCGCGGTCGATCCGCAGTTCGAGGCGCGTTTTTCGATCTACCCGGCTTCGGAACACGGCGCGGACATGCTGCCGCTGCCGATCAAGTTCGTAGGTGAAGAGCTGCCCGCCCCGACCCTGGCGCCGACCGTGGGCGAGCATAACGAGCAGGTATTGCGCGACGTGCTCGGCTACGGCGACGCGGAGATCGCGAAGCTGAAGGACGCCGGCGCGCTGGGGTGAGGGATATTTCGCCGCGAACGACGAACCGACCGTCGCACTCCGCCCGTTGGTGGTAGAATCCAGCCGATGAAGGCGGCGGTCTATTACGAAACCGGGCCTCCCGACGTATTCCGCTACGAAGAGGTCCCGGATCCGGAGTGCGAGCCCATCGGCGTCGTGGTCGACGTTCAGGTCGTGAGCATCGAGGGTGGCGACACTCTGAACCGTCTCGGTGGCGCCATGGCGGGGAGCCCGCATATCGTCGGCTACCAATGCGCCGGCGTGATCTCGCAGGTCGGATCGGGCGTCGTAGACCGCGAGGTCAGCCAGCGCGTCGTCTGCACCGGGCTGCACGGGTCGCACGCCGAGAAGCGCGCAGTTCCGGCTGCGATGACGTGGGTCGTTCCGGACGAGCTCGACCTTCCACGTGCTGCCTGCGTCCCGATCGCGGTCGGTACCGCGGACGATTGCCTCTTCGAATTCGGCGGCCTCGAGCGGGGCGAGAGCGTGCTCGTCCAGGCGGGCGCGGGCGCGCTCGGAATGGCGGCGATTCAACTGGCCTCGCAGGCCGGGGCGCGTGTGATCGCGACGGCGTCGAGTGACGAGAAACTCGCGCGCCTCGCCGAGTTCGGTCTTGATCACGGAATCAACTACACGGCCACGGATTTCGTGGCGGTCGCGCGTGAGCTCACCGAGGGGCGGGGGCCCGACCTAGTCGTCGATTCGGTGGGGGGGCGGACGCTTCAGGGCAGCATCGAGTGCGCGGCCTACCGCGGGCGGATCATCAGCGTCGGCGGCGCCGGTCGCGAGGGATTCACGCCCGACGTGGCACTGCTGCGACCGGAGAACAAGACGCTCACTGGCGTGTTCTTCGGCGCGGAACTCTTCTACAACGCGGGTCGCGTGCACCCGATGGTCCAGCGACATCTCGAGTCCGTGACGACAGGCCGACTCCACATCGAGATCGACCGGACCTATCCGCTCGCAGAAGCCGCGGCGGCGCACGCCTACGTCGAGAGTCGTGCTGCGGTCGGCCGCGTACTGTTGATCCCCTGATCCGGCCGGGGCCATGGCCGGCGCCGTTTCGCCGCGATCTTCGGCGTGTTCGACTCAGTCCAGAGCCTGCAGCTGCCGGCTGACGCCTACTCGGACTTGCACGGCAGCAGGCCGAGTTCGATGAGCCTCGGGACGAGTGTGGTGCCGACGAGTCGCGCTCCGACCCGATTCCAGTGGGGGTCGTCCTCGAGGAATAGTGGTGTCACCGTCGACTGCTCGAAGGTTGGCATCAGGTCGATGACGGGATAGGGGAGTGCGGCCGCGGCCTCGCTGAAGTATCGGAACGGCTCACGTACGAACGGGCCGTCGGCCTCGTAGAGGCGGCGCTCCCAGTTATCCGGTGATTCGGAGTTCGGGTACTGATACGACCGCGGGTAGATGACGACAGCGGTCGGGACATCGAGGGTCTCGGCTGCGAAGCGTTGGATTTCCGCGAGGTTCTTCATCACGCCGGCTTCGATCCAGTGGCGAGTTTCGTCGAGGGGCGCGCTCGTCACGAAGAATCGGTCGGTCGGTAGTTCGACTTCGCCGCCGACCGGTCGAGGCCGCCCCGCGCGCAGAAGCGCGCGCAGCCCGGTTCCGCCGGCGAGGTCCGCGTTCAGCCACGGTGCGATTCGGTCGGCCAACTGCTGGACCACCCGGGTCGTGTCGACCTCGAACTCGCCCGCACTGCGCAATGCGCGCTCGTAGCGGAGATCGTCCGAGAAATCCGTCATGTCGAGGTTGTAGACGATCAAATCCGGCTTGTACGCGTACCCGATCCGCTGCAGCAATCGAAGACCGAGCAGTGGCGACGCGCTGGGCCAGCCGAAGTTGATCGGCTGGATCCGTTGCGAGCAGCTGTGAGCGTTCGCGGATTCTTCGAATGCCTTCGGATAGGTATCGGAATCGCGAAGCAGAGTGCCGAACGTGAAGGAGTCGCCGAGGAAGAGGACGACGAAATCCTCCTCCCAGACCGAATCGGATTCCCCTTCGAAGCGCAGCCCGTCGGAGTTGATGTTCTCGCCGTTCGGCCTCGGCCGATGGTCGACGGTCAGGTCGAATTGCTCCGAGACCTGCGCGACGACGACCGCGGTCAGGACTTGCGGAGCCAGGGTGGCAATTGCTGCGGTGGTGGCGAGCAGTGCCGCCGTAACGGCCGGCATCCGACGCGCGAAGCAGACCGCTGAGCAGATCGCGATCGTGGCCGCGAGGCCGGCCCAGCCGGGTGCGGCGATTCGGAACAGCACCAGGTAGATCAGCCCGGTCGCGAAGCACACGTCGCATCGGCCCCAGGTCGCGAGCGCGCGCCGTGCGGCGGGCCGGCCTTCACGACCGTGGCCCACCCATCGGAGCGTGATGAAGAGCAGCCAGAGAACGGGAATCAGCGCCACGTGAGGAAGCGACCAGCGTGGAACGACCACGCTGAGGCTGGGCATCGGCGCGGGATTCCGCGGCCTCCGCGCAGACAGGCGTAGCGAATCGGTTGGATTGCGGAGTCGCAGCGGCGGGCTCCGGCGAGTCGTGCTTCCGGGTGTGCCGGCCTGTTCGAGCGCCGTCCAGATCAACTCGGAGCCCGCGTCGGCTCGCTTCGCGAACATCCGATAGCCGACGGCGCCATTCGCCCGGATCTCGAGCGTGAGTAGATCGACCGGTCGAGGCAGATCGGCTCGGGCGCTCGAATGTGCGGGAATGACCGCACCCACCTCACCCCTGGAGTCGTGATCGCTCGAACGAAGTACCAATTCGAAGCGATCGTCCCACGACCACTGCGAACCAAAGAAGAGCACCACGATCGGGACAGCCACCAGGCTGCCGAGCAATGGCCGAATGCTGCGCAGCGCTTCGATCATCAAGTGCGAATTCGCGGGGTGTACACTCGCTCATTCTACACGCGAGCGGCGCTTTTGCGGCGTTCACGGGCTGTACGAGATCGATCTCGCTGGGCGTTCCGGCGCGGCCGTGTTGCGGTCGGCGCTTCCGGTCGTCGCGCCAAACGCGCGAAGCGCGTTTCGTGCTCCTAGAAGAACTGCTTGGTCCACTTTCGGTATTCGCCGAAGGGACCGTCGCCGTCGCACAGAATGGGCCGCTGCCACGAGGCCTTGTTTTCCCAGATCGGAATGTCGTTTTCGAACTGGTTGAGCAGATCCTGGACGATCTTCGTGGCGAGCCGTTCCTTGCGGTCGTCGCCGTCCGTCTTGACGCTGTAGACGAAGCTGGTCTCGGTCGTTTCTTCATCGATCGGCGTACTCGTGTTCACTTCGATCGTGTCGAGGAAGCCGCTCATGCGCACGACCTGGAATCCGGGCCCGTAGTCGTTGGTGTACAGCAGGCCCTCGGCCTCGCTGTTACCGGGCCCCCTCATCTTGACCGCCGCCTCGGTGTGAAAGACGTGATCCTCGGCCCAGGCCTTCGTCGCGGGAATTTCGAGCGTTTGGTGGATGTAGAGAAAGTGCGCTTGATCGACACAGTTCTCGTTCATGTCGAGCCAGCGAGCGCGCAGCTTCCATGTATGAATTTCGGGCGTGCGCCAGCCATCGGCGTTCATCTCGGGCACGTCGGGAAGCTCGTAGGTCGGTGCGGCACCATCCGCGTGGTGGAACATCATGATGAGGCCGTCCTTTTCCGCGACCGGCCAGGAACGCATCTTCGCCTGAGGGGGGATGCGCTTCGCGTACGGAATCTCGACACAGCGCCCGTCGCCGTCCCAGGTCCAATGGTGGAACGG
>CAXMSF010000324.1:0-9569 GCA_964196055.1 uncultured Gammaproteobacteria bacterium
TCGATCTTCTCGATCTTCGCGTGGGCGATCGGACTGCGCAGAATCGCGCAGTGGAGCATGCCGGTCATGTTGACGTTGTCGATGAACTCGGTACGGCCGGTGACGAGTCCGGTGTCTTCGACGCGCTTGACTCCGCGACCGATGAAGCGCGGGCTCGAGATGGGCAGCTCGTCGATGCTGTTGGGGATCTTGACCGCCATGGATTCCGCTTCCTCCGGCCTAGGCTATGGGCGGCTGGGCCGCGAGGCCCGCCGTTCGTAGTTTCGCGATGGCCGAGTAGACCGATTTCAAGATGCTATGGTAGCCGGTGCAGCGGCAGATCTGGCCGCCGAGGACGTCCTTGATCTCGTCGTCGCTCGGGTCGGGGTTCTCGTTCAGCAGCTCGACGAGCGACATCAGGAAGCCCGGCGTGCAAAAGCCGCACTGCAGTCCGTGCTCTTCGACGAAGGCCTGCTGGATCGGGTGCAGCCCTTCGGGAGTCGCGAGGCCCTCGACCGTGGTGATTTCGGCGCCGTCGGCCTGTACCGCGAGCATCAAGCACGAACGCGCGCTTCGGCCATCGACGAGTATGGTGCAGGCGCCACAGACGCCGTGCTCGCACCCGACATGGGTGCCGGTCAGCGCGAGTGGGCCGCGCAGGAAGTCGACGAGCGTGGTGCGCGGCTCGACTTCGGACTCGTGGGTCACGCCGTTGACCTTCATGCGAACCGTCTTCATCGTTGCCATATCAGCGGGAACCTCCGAGTGCCCGGGCCGAACGGGGGGTCATGCGCGCTCCGCTGCTTCTGCGAGCGCGCGCCGGGTGAGTACCCGGGCGAGGTGGCGGCGGTAATCCGCCGAGGCGTGCACGTCCGAGATTGTGTCTTCGAGGCCCTCGGCGGCCTTCTCGGCAGCCGCGGCGAAGAGTGCCTCGCTCGGGGCCTGCCCGATCAACGCCTGCTCGACCGAGCTTGCGCGCTGCGGAGTCGCGCCGACACCGAAGAGCACGACCCGAGCGCTCTCGCAGCTGCCGCCGGCGAGTCCGAGAATCGCCACCGCACCCACCATTGCGAAGTCACCGTGTCGCCGTGCGACCTCCTGAATCGACCAGCCGGTTCGTTCCGGCAGTGTCGGCACGCGGATCTCGCTGAGTACCTCGTTCTCTTCGAGTGCCGTAGTGAGATAGGTGACGAAGAAGTCGCTCGCCGCGACGCTGCGCTGGCCATCCGGCCCGACGATCACGAACTCCGCATCCAGGGCGAGCGCGACCGCGGGGTATTCCGCGGCCGGGTCGGCCTGGGCCATCGAGCCGCCGACCGTGCCGCGGTTGCGAATCTGGGGATGGGCGATCCAGGTCGTCGAGGCGTGCAGCAGTGGCTGGCGGCTCTTCACCAGATCAGATCGCTCGACGGAGCGCTTCGTCGTCATCGCACCGATCGCGAGCGTGCCGTTCTCTTCGCGGATGTAATCGAGTTCGGTCAGGCGGCGGAGGTCGATCAGCGCCGTCGGCCGTGCGAAGCGCATGTTGAGCAGTGGCATCAGGCTCTGGCCGCCGGCGAGAATCTTGGCCTCACCATCGTGCTGCTGGAGCAACGCCACCACTTCCTGGATCGTCGTCGGCGCTTCGTACTCGAACGGGGGGGGCTTCATCTGGATCCTTCACGCGGTATGGGTCGCTGCACGTCGGCCGCCGACGCAAGCTGCCTGCGTCGGCTGATGTCTTCGGTCCCGCTCGAATTCCGGAGGGCGCAGCAGCCGCTGCGGCCGGTCTCGCGCGATCCGAATTGGCCGATGCCCGGCAGGCTATGGTCGCGTTTGCGGTGGGGAGTTTCAAGGCGCATTTCCGGCCTCCCCGCGTCACCAGCTTGACCCACCGGGCTTCTTGCCCTACCCCCAATTCCTCCGTTCTGCCGTCGGTGGCGGGCCGGAGACTCCGAGCGGCTGGGCCGTTCCGAGGCCCGCGCGAGCCGGCGGGGACCCCGCAAGAGGAGATCACGATGGCCTGGACGCAATGGCAGACCGTAGAAGGAGAGGGGCTCGAATTC
The DNA here is from genome assembly GCA_964196055.1 of uncultured Gammaproteobacteria bacterium. Taxonomy (GTDB): domain Bacteria; phylum Myxococcota_A; class UBA9160; order UBA9160; family SMWR01; genus JAFDEI01. The sequence continues at coordinate 2,025 of CAXMSF010000324.1, forward strand.
GAGCAGATCCTCTTCGAGAAGAAGTACCACGAGGAACTCGGCGGCGGCGTGGCGCGCGTCACCATCAACTTGCCCGACAAGTACAACGCGATGACGGTCTCGATGGTCGACGAGATGTTCCGGGCCTTCTACGACGCGAATCACGATTCGACGATCGGCGTGATCATCGTCGCCGGAGCAGGCAAGCATTTCGGCGTCGGGGGAGACGTCGAGTGGGAGCGCTGGGGGCTTCGCGAGGCCTTCTACAACCGCTATCCCCACAACCGGCTGATCCGCGCCTCGCGTCAGCCCGTGATGGCGGTGGTGCAGGGGTATTGCCTCGGGGGCCACAATCACATGGCCTACTGCTGTGATTTTACGATCGCGTCCGACAACGCCAAGTTCGGGCAGGCGGGTCCCAAGGTGTCGAGTCCGGCCGACGGCTTCTTCGTCCCCTATCTGACGAAGGTGGTGGGCGCGAAGAAGGCGCGCGAGATGTGGATGCTGTGTCGCCGTTATTCCGCCGAGCAGGCCAAGGAGATGGGGCTCGTGAACGAAGTCGTGCCCCACGACAAGCTGTGGGACGAAGTCGACCAGTGGTGCGAAGAACTGCTGAGCAAGAGTCCGGGCTGCCTCGAAATCCTGAAGGCCGCATTCGATCAGGAGATGGACGGCTACAACGAAATGGGCATCTTTTCGAGCCAGTTCTATCCCGATTGGTTCGACATGCCCGAGGGCAAGGAAGGCGGCGCCTCGTTCAGCGAGAAGCGTTCGCCGCGATTCTGGGAACTGCGCGCCCGCGAAGCCGAGATGCGTCGCAAGCTCGCCAGCGAGTACGACGAGGAGCAGAAGAAGTAGCGTCGATCAGCCGTCCGCGGGCACTCCCACGGGCGGCGCACCTTGGATTTCATCGAGGCGGGTTGCGAGGATCTGCGCCCAGCGTTTGAAGAGCAGCCGGACGGCGCCTGCGTTCACCGCCGGGGTGCTGTAGGTCAGATCCGAAACCGCACCGCCACTGGATTGTGTGTCGCGGCGATCGGCTGAGCGCGCGAGGATCTCGCCCGTGACCGAGTCGCGCAGCTCCAGCACGAGTGTCATCTGTGCGGCCGATGTCGTGAAGACCCTATCGCCACCGCTCGGCCGGGTCGGAACATTGACGACGAGGTCGATGATGGCTGCCTCGACGCGCAGCGTCTCGGGGCCGGCCGTGTCGCTGAGCGTGAAGTTCTCGAGCTTCCCGAGTTCCTTCTCGAACGCTTCGCTGAAGTAGCGCTTCATGTCGGCCATCTGCTTTTCCGACAGCGCGAAGTTGCCACGATTGGGGCTGCGGCGTCCCTCGGTCTCGCGCGGCGTGCGCTTGTAGGCAATCGAGACCGGATCCATCGTCACTCGGGAATAGAGCCCAAAATCCGCGTTTGGTTTCAGCCACACATACTTGTAACGGGACCAGCGCACCCGAACGAGGCCGTCGTGCGTGACCTCGGCGTTGGGGCCGCTTTCGAGCACCGGCGCTTGCGTGGATTTGCAGCCGGAGCTGGCGAAGGGGATGAGTAGTGCGATGGCGGCAAGGGCAAACCGCCGTCGATTCCGGTCGAGATCCATGTTTCCTCCGTCACGGTTCGCAGCGCAGGGCGCGCCGTCCTAGAGCGCCTTGAATTCCTTCGGCGGATCCTCGATCACACCTGCCTCGATCAATTCCTCGATCTCGTCGTCCGACATCCCGAGCATCTGCGACGCGATTTCGCGCGTGTGCTCGCCGAGCATCGGGGCGGGGTCGGTGATCACTTCGGGCAGATCACTGCCGAGGAACGGTGGCCCCTCGACGAGGAGCGATTCGTAGTCGGGCTGCACGATGAGCTTCTGGTAGCCCCGGTGCATCATCTGGGGGTCGCTCATGTGATGTTCGGGGTGGGCGACGATGCCGGCCGGAACGCCGACTGCCTGAAGCTGCTCCATCACCGCGCGCGGCTCGTGCTGCGCGGTCCACGAGCCGAGCAGTTCGTCGAGCTTTTCGCGTTCGGCGATCCTTCCCGCCGCGCTATCGAAACGCGCGTCCGCGGCCCAGTCGGGCTCGCCGATCGCGCCGCGAAGTCGCCGCCATTCGTCGTCGGAGCGCACGTTCACGGCACACCACTCGTCGTCGCCCGCGCACGGGTAGCAACCCCACGGTGCGCCGCGGCTACTGGCGTTTCCGAGGGGGTGGACGCTGCCTGGGTCGAGACTCTCCTGCGCGAAGAGGTCGCCGAGCAGATTGATCGGGGCCTCGAACTGAGCCGCGTCGTGATGCGAGCCCTCGCCGGTCTGCGCCCGTCGGATCAGGCCCGCGATTACCGACATCGCGCCGAGGCGCCCGACGAAGTGATCGGGGTAGACGGCGGTCGAGCCCGCGGGCTGTTCTTCGTCTTCGGGGTAGTTCCAGAGGTGCTGCAGTCCGCTCACGGAGTGGGTGTTGGGTCCGTAGCCGATCCAGCCCTTCCACGGGCCGTAGCTGCCGACGCTCTGGCTCGAGAAGCTCACGATGCCGGGGTTGATTTCGCGCAGCGCCTTGGGCCCGAAGCCGAGCTTCTCGGTCGTGCCCGCGCCGCTGTTCTCGATGAAGACATCGGCATCGCGGAGCAGCTGTGTCACGAGTTCGCGGCCGCGATCCGTCGTGAGGTCGACACCGAAGCTGCGCTTGCCGAAGTTCGACGACAGGAACGACGGGTTCATGTAGCTGCTCATGATCACCCGAATGAAGTCCGGCGCGTCGCTCGACTCGATCTTGATCACGTCGGCGCCGAACTCGGCCAGGAACTTGCCGACCTCGACCCCGACCGCGCCCACGCCGCAGTCGATCACGCGCAAGCCCCGCAGCGGCAGGCCGTCGTCCGCCGCGCCGGTGGCCTCAGCCAGCAGCTTCGCGAAGGACACGCGCTCTTCCGCGTTGCTGAAGCCCGCGTCGCCGAGCTCGCCCGGGGCGGGCGGACCTGCGATCGGGCCCGCGCGCTCGTCGTCGATAGTGAGGAAGCCCGAGGGCACCTGGGCGTCGAGCCCCGGGCCGACGGGCAGCGTCGTGAAGCTGCCGCGCCTGATGGTGTGCTCGTTCTCGAGTACCTCGCTGGGGCGCAGCAGCGGCGTCGCGGGAACGCCGCGGCGCTGGGCCTCGACCGCGATATCGACCTTCTGCTTGCCCTCGAAGAATTGTTCGAGCACCGCGACGATCCTGGGGAGGTCGACCAGTCGGCCGACGAACTGGTCGTATTTGGGGTCTTCGAGGATCGGCGGATTGCCGACCCAGTCCTTGAGGGCGCGCCAGTGCTTCGGTACCAGGACGATCATCCGGATGAAGCCGTCGGCACAACGGTAGAGGGTGTAGATGCCCGAGCCCATGCGATGGCCGAGGTTCGGGTTGAGGGAGTAATTGGGCAGCGACCAGTCCGACACGCCCGCGACCGAGTCCATGGCGGAAACGTCGATGTGTTGCCCGTTCCCGCTTTGCAGGCGCTTCCAGAATGCGAGCAGGCTGCCGAGCGCGCCGCAGACCCCGGCGAGGTCGTAGGCGAGGCTGCCCGGAATCACGACGGGCGGCTTTTCGGCGATGCCCGCGCGGTGGAGCATGCCCCCCATCGCGACGCCGATCATGTCGCTGCCCGCGTAGTCGGCGTAGGGCCCGTCCTGACCGAAGTCGCTGATCGAGGTGACGATGAGGCCCGGGTGTCGCTCGCGAAGAGCGCCGGCGTCGAGCCCGAGCTTTGCGAGCGTGCCGGGCTTGGTGCTCTCGACAAAGACATCAGCGTCGTCGAGCAGGGCGTGCAGGCGTTCGCGCCCCGCTTCGGTCTCGAGGTCGACGGTCGCGCTGCGCTTGCCCAGATTTCGGACCGCGAAATAGAGGCTCGTTTCGCCGTCGTTCGCGAACGGCGGCAGTGCGCGTGACGGAGCACCTCCGGGCGGTTCGAGGCGGATCACCTCGGCGCCGAGGTCTGCGAGCACCCGGCCGCAGAGTTCGCCGTTCTCGTTCGCCATGTCGACGACGCGCATTCCGATGAGGGGCTTCATGACGATCGGCTCCTTGCTTCACTCCGGACGAGCGTTCGCCCGCGTACGGGGAGCGAAGGTTAGCGCGGAGAAGGAACGACGACCGGAATCTTGCGCGGCGAGGAGGGATTCCGGAAGTGGCGGTCGAGGCCGAGCCGCCCTGATTTCTCGCGAGACCGACTCCTTTGAGTAGCTCTGCCCGCCGTCAACGGAGCCGCTACGGTGTCGGGCGGGATGCCCCAGACGATATCAGGCGTACTCGTTCTTCTCCTGCTCCTCGTCGCACCGGCTTGCGAGCGCGGGGGTGCGGACTTCGTGTTTCGCGGTGGCGGCGTCTACACCATGGACGGCGACCGGCCCTGGGCGGAGTCCGTCGTCGTCGAAGGTGGGAGAATCGTAGCGGTCGGGTCCGACGCCGAGACGGCCGCAGCCATCGGTCGCGGCACCGAGGTGATCGATCTCACCGGCAAGATGCTCCTGCCGGGCTTCCAGGACAGCCACACCCATCCGATCCTGGGGGCAACCCTGGAGCCGCTCTGCCGCCTCGACGAAGCGACGAGCCAAGAGGCCGTGCTCGAGGCCGTCGCGGGCTGTGCCCACGAGAGTTCCGATGACTGGCTCCTTGCCTTCGGCTGGCGCTCGTCGCTCTTCTTCCCCGAGATCGCCCCAAGGAAGGAAGCGCTCGACGCGGTCGTGAGCGACCGCCCGGCCGTGTTGATCGCCAAGGACATGCACACCTTCTGGCTCAACTCGAAAGCGCTCGAGGCCGTGGGTGTGACGCGTGAGACCGAGACGCCGCCCGGGGGCGTGATCCTGCGCGATCCGCACAGCGGCGAGCCGACCGGTGCGCTTCGGGATCTCGCACTCGATCTCGTCCTCGACGTCATGCCGCGGCCGAACATTCTCGAGAGCCTGGAGGCGCTTCATGAGACGCTCCGGGAGATGAACCGACACGGATACACGTCGCTGCTGGATGCGCGGGTGTCCGAGCCCGAGATGGCCTGGGCCTACCGGCTGCTCGAAGCCGTGGACCTGCTCGACATGCGGGTCTCGCTGGCGGTTCTCTTCGATCCCCATCAGGGCCTCGCGCAGCGAGCGACCTTCCGAGAACTCAGGGAGGATTTCTCGACCGACCGCATCCGGACGCGCGTCGTGAAGATCTTCGTGGACGGCGGAACGTCGATGGGGGCCAGCGCTTCTGCAGCCCACGTCGACGGCCGGCCGAGTGCCGCTCCCTACATTCCGGAGGCGGCTCTCGCCGAAGCCGTGACGGCATTCGACGCGGACGGCTTCTCCGTGCACCTGCACACGCTCGGTGACCTCGCCACGCGAAGCGCCCTCGACGCGATCGAAGCCGCGAAGGCGGCCCATCCGGAGAGTGATGCGAGGCATGTCATCACGCACCTCGTCTATCCCCAGCCGCGGGATGTCGCTCGCTTCGGGCCGCTCGGCGTGATCGCCAACATCTCGCCGTGGTGGGCGTTCCGAAACGAGTGGACTGCGTCGTTCCCTCCCACGCTGGGCCCCGACCGGGAGCGTTGGATGTATCCCTTTGCGAGTCTCGAGCGCAGCGGAGCGTTGCTCGCGGCCGGCAGCGATTACCCGTTCACGCCGCTCGATCCCTTCGACGCAATCGAGGTCGGGCTCACGCGGCGCGATCCTCACGACCCTTCGAGTCATCCACTCGTTGCGGACGAGGCGCTCACACTCGAGACCCTGCTGGCCGCCTACACGATCAACGCCGCCTACCAGCTCCAGCAGGAGGACCGCACCGGCTCGATCGAGCCGGGCAAGCTGGCCGACCTGATCGTGGTCGACCGGAACCTCTTCGAGATTCCAACCGAGTCGATCAGCGAAACCCGGGTGCTCCTGACCTTGCTCGAGGGCGAGGTCGTCCATCGGGTAGGATCGCCGTAGCCATGGATTCCATGCGGCGCGATGCGGTCGAGTCCGAGTTCGATCGGGTTGCCGACCAGGTCGATCAACGTCGTCGCTTCATCCCACGATCATTCGCCCGTGCGGATCTTCTCGAGACGCACGATCCGGTCGTCCGTGACCGTCACCTGGATCCCGCCGACCTCCTCGAGGTAGACCGAAGTGAGCCGGCCGCGCGAGCGCTGCTCGGATTGCGGCACGAAGTCGGCCGATTGGCAGGTGACGAACTTCGACCACGCCTGTCCGATCGTCGGCGGCCGATCGAGTCGACTGCCGCAGCGTTCGCGCTGCGCCTTCGCGGCCGCGACCTGGAGTACGCGCGCGTCAGCCGCCATCTGCGCTGCGAGTTCGTCCCAGAGCCGCGCGTGCGCGGCCGGGTACATGAGTTGCTTGTAGCGCGAGCGCGGGCGCGCGAGGCGCACACCGCGCATCAGGTTCGGCACGATGATGGCGGCGCCGAAGAACGGGCCGGGGCTGCCCGAACGGTGCACGAGTTCGTGGCCGGTTCGAGCCTCGTAGCTGCCCACGTGCTCGCCGGTTGCGCGTACGAAGACATCGACGCGCGCCTCGGCGGCGTAGGCCTGGCGGGTGCCGTACCAGTTGGGCGCGAACGCGAGCCCGCCCGGGAACCAGGTCGCGAGGTTCGCGCCTGCGCGCGGGTCCCAGCTTCCCGTCATTTCGCCGCGGATCACGAGGTCGCTCTGCCGCTCTGAACCGTCACCGGAGTCGACCCACGCAAAGACGCGGTTCCGGCGCAGCGACTCCGACAGTCCGCCGATTTCGAAGCTCTGCTGCAGCAGGTCCGCATCCCCGGCGAGGTAGCCGCCGTCGTGGACGAGCAGCGGCTCGACCGCGACCCGGCCCGGAAACGGTGCATTGGGCCACGGCGGTAACGCTTCCTCGGGCTCGAGGCTCGTGATCCGGGGAGCGCAGGCAGCCAAGACGATCGCGAGTGCGCCGAGAATCACCCGTGTGTTGAATGTCGTTTGTCTATCCGATTCGCTCCGCCGTGTCGGCCGGCGCTTTCCTGGGTGTTTGCAAGATCCGCCGCAGTCGGGCGGGGGGAGGGGCCTCCGCTCGAACACAGTTGCTTCGACCCCTCCCCCCGCCCGACTGCGGCTCCCCCGTGCCAACGACAGACCCCGATCGGTAGTCCGTGTGAGCAGCGAACTCGAACGCTGCGAACGCGTTTCAGCGCACTCAACACCCCGCGGCCGGAGTCGGGGAGGGGTCGAAGCGCTCTTGCCTCGCGGGCTTCGCTCCTTCACTCGCTGCTCGTGATCAAGGCTGCAAGCGCCGCACCGCCAGGCGTTCGAGGCGCTTCATGCACCAGGTCTGCGTCCGGAGCAGCGAGGAGGGCATCGAGCGCTCTGCGATGCTCATGCGACCGTTCAGCTCCATGCCCATCTCCCAGCGCAGCTTGCAGCGCTGTTCGTCGAGCGGGAGAACGTCGTAGAGTTCGACGAGCCCCTTGAGCGCGCGGTTGCCCGCAGCGGTGATCGCGAAGCCCATGCGACTGCCGGGCTTCCAGGCCCAGAACACCTCGTCGAGGCGAATTCCGCCGATCACGGTCACTGTGCGTGTGGTGCCCTCGCCGAAGGGCTGGGGGCTCGTCCA
>CAXMSF010000325.1:0-4959 GCA_964196055.1 uncultured Gammaproteobacteria bacterium
TCGCCCTCGGCGTGGCCCACGAAGCGCATGCAGAGGCCGAGCAGCCCCGCGGACGCGGCGCCTGTGAGGAAGCCCATCGCCGCGCGCGATTCCCCACCTTCGAGACACCAGATCAGCGGCAGCAGCTGAGCACCCGCAAGGATGAACAGCACGAGACCCAGGATGTGGAGCACCCGGCGTAGATTCATCTTCCGCGCGACCTATTCAGTGTCCGCGCCCGGGAAGACGAGCTGCGCCAAGTCCTTCTCGGACTGTCTCACGAAGAGAATCACCTTGTCGCCGACCTCCAGCTGCTGGTCCCCTCTCGGCACGATGTTCCGACCGTTGCGCTGCACCGCCGCCACGACCAGACCCTGCGGAATCTCGAGCTCGTTCAGCGTGCAGCCCACCACGGCACTCTGCGGGACCACTCGGCGCTGAATGAATGTCGCAGCGCCGTTCGCGAACGTCTCGATGTGCGGCTCGAAGCCGCTCTCGATGTAGGTACCGATGCGTTCGGCCGCGACCGTCCTCGGTGAGACGACGTCGATCAGGCCGAGCTTCCGCCACAGGCTCGACGTATCGCTCTTGCGAACCAGCGCGGTCATCTGCGGCACCCCGAGCTCCTGGGCCAGCAAGCAGGCCATCAGGTTGCTCTCGTCGTGCCCCGTGAGCGCGATGAACGCGCGCGCGTTTCCGACACCCTCGGACTTCAGAAAGGACATGTCCGTGGCATCGCCGTGACGGATCTCGTAATCGGGGAATTTCGCCGCCAGCTCCTCGGCCCGACTTCGATTGGACTCGATGATCTTGATGGACTCGACCTGCCGCTCGAGTCCGGCTGCCACGGTCTGCGCGGTCGAACCACCACCGGCGATCGCGACCGGCCCGAGGCGCCGAGCGTGGCCACTCACGCGGCGTTCGACTTCGTCGATGACGTCGCTGGTCCCGAGCATGATCGCGTCGTCACCCGGGTCGGCGCGGTCCCCGCCGCTCGGGACGCGCAACTCGTTGCCCGTGATGAAGGCGAGCACGAGGCTCCCGCGCGGCAGCTCGACATCGGCTAGACACGTGGTGTTGAGCAGTGAATCCGCCTCGACCTGGGTCCGGCGGACCTGGATGTCGCCGCCGAACAGATACTCGACGTCGAGGGTGTTGTACCCGAGAACGCAGTTCAGGATGCGCGTGGTCGTGAGCAGCTGGGTCGACAGCAGCAAGTCCGCTTCGAACGCCGATTCGTAGATCCGACCGTACTTGGTGACCCCCTCCGCGGTCGCCACCCGGACCACGGTTCGCGGTACCCCCTCCCGCTTCGCGAGCAATGAGGCCACGAGATTCGCCTCATCGGAGGAACTCGCCGCGACGAAGAGCGCACACTTGTCCACTTCGGCGGCCTGGAGCGTCGCCATGTGCGTGCCGTTCCCGAGGACGAACTCGACATCGAGCTGGTCTTCGACCATTCGCTGCTTCTTCGGGTCGGAGTCGATCAGAGTCACTTGGTGACCCGCTTCCGACAGGGTCCGCGCCAGGTAGCAACCGACCTCCCCTGCCCCCATCACCGCGTAGCGCTTGGTATCCATCGTCTCCAGACTCCGCTCGGCAATCAGAGCATCGGCAAAGCAATGACCCTTGTCCAGCGACCCGGCCTTCAGCCGGGCTTGCGAGACTCGTGAAACAGACGCGCAAGCCGGAGCAGCAGCGCAATCACGAGTATCACGGTAAAGGCTACCGCCCCGGCAGATTCAGACACGAGCGACAAATAGCTGAACGCGAAGATGAGCCAGATATAGTACGAACCGACCGTATGGAGCGCCCGCCAGCGCCCCGCGCCGAGCATCCGGAATGCCGCGTTCGTGGAGGTCGCCGCCATCGCAAAAAGGAAGGCGTACGCGATCCCGCCTCCGATCAGCGTTGCTGAATCCAGGTCGTCGACGAACGGGTCGGGAAAGCAGACTCCGAGCGCCAGCAGCGACAACAGGTGGTCGGTGTGCGCGAGCGCGAAGGACAAACCGAGATAACGACGATTTGCGAGCAGCCATTTCGTCGCGTGGGAGCGCCGGACCGCGTGCAACGACGAAGTCGCGAAGGTGAGCGAGAACAGCGTCACCGCGACCCTGGCCGTGCCACGGACGATGCTCCGCAGCGCCGCCTCGCCGAAGCCGTGTTCGCACACTGCGAGCAATGCGAGCAGCAGCAGCGCGACTGCGGTGCCGCCGATCAGGAGCGCCGGACGGCGAACGACCCTCGACTTCGGTTCCGAACCGCCTCGTGAGTTCAATCACGCCTCGATCGTGACCGCGCTGCGGTCTAGTGGACAAGCAGCGGCGCCCCGAAACGAATCGGCCGCATGCCGGGCAATATGCCTCAATCTCACCGCACAGCGGATTCCCCAGGGGGAAAGCCACAGGCCCGCGCTCGCAGTCTCGGCTTCCCTGAATTGGCCCTCCCAAGTGCTGAGAGCCTGATACTCTTCCGCCCCCGTGATCTCCGTCTCGAACCTCGCGAAAAATTTTGGTGACCAGACCCTCTTCGAGGGTGCGACGCTCCAGTTCAATCGGGGCGAACGCTACGGCGTCGTCGGCGCCAACGGTTCCGGAAAGTCGACGCTGCTGAAGCTCCTGAGCGGAGCGGAGCGCCCCAGCGATGGTGAGATCGCGATCCAACGGCGGGCGCGCCTCGGGGTGCTCGAGCAAGACCATTTCCAGTACGAGGACCAACGGATTCTCGATGTCGTGATGATGGGGCACGCCGAACTCTGGGAGGCGATGGTCGAGAAGGAGCGAATCCTCGAGAACGCCGAAGAACATTTCGACGGCGACCGCTACGCCGAACTCGAGGATTTCATCACCCAGCGCGACGGCTACACGCTCGAGTCGCGCGCCGGCGAGATCCTCGAGGGCTTGGGAATTCCGAGCGAGGCGCACGAGCAACCCTTGTCCACCCTGTCGGGCGGTTTCAAACTGCGGGTGCTGCTCGCCCAGGTGCTTGCGTCCGAGCCCGACGTCTTGATTCTCGACGAGCCGACGAACCACCTCGACATCCTTTCGATTCGATGGCTCGAGCGCTTCCTCGAGGATTTCAAAGGCACTGCGCTGCTGGTCTCCCACGACCACCGTTTCCTCGACAACGTCGCGACGACGATCGTAGACGTCGACTACCAGACCGCAAAGGCCTACCCGGGAAACTACGAGGCCTTCACCCACGCGAAGCGCGAAGACCGGGAGCGCCGCGAACGCGAAATCGCCAAGCGCGAAGCCAAGATCGCAGAGCAGAGAGCGTTCGTCGAACGCTTCCGAGCAAAGGCCACGAAAGCGCGTCAGGCACAGAGCAAACTCAAGGCAATCGACCGCATCGAGGTCGAAGAGCTTCCCCAATCCTCACGCCGCTACCCGCACTTCCGCTTCAAGCACTGCCGCCCGAGCGGGCGCCAGGTGCTCGCGATCGAGGGCGTCGACAAGTCGTACGGCGACAACTGCGTGCTGGAAAACATTTCGCTGACCATCATGCGCGGCGAGCGCGTCGCGATCATCGGGCCCAACGGAATCGGAAAGTCGACGCTTCTCAAAGTCGCGATGGGCGAGGTCGATGCCGACGCGGGAAGCATCGAGTGGGGCTACGAGACCCACCCCGGTTACATCGCACAGGACCACAAGGAACAACTCGGAAACGAGCGACAGACACTCGAATCATGGCTGTCGAACGTCTGCCCGTCCGAATCGATCGGCTTCGTCCGCGGCCACCTCGGCGCCGTCCTGTTCAGTGGCGACGAGGCCGCGAAGAAGATCGCCGCGCTGAGCGGCGGCGAAGCAGCCAGGCTGATCTTCGCCCGCCAGGTCGTCGAGCAGCCCAATGTCCTGGTCCTCGACGAGCCCACGAACCACCTGGATCTCGAAGCCATCGAAGCACTCGTGAAGGGCCTCAAAGCCTACGAGGGCAGCCTGATCTTCGTCTCGCACGACCGCTGGTTCGTCGCCGAGCTGGCAACCCGCGTAATCGAGATAACCCCAAGCGGAATCAGGGACTTCCCAGGTACCTACGAAGAATACCTCGAACGTTGCGGAGACGATCACCTCGATGCGCGGGCGGTTCTCCGGAAAGCCCGTGACACGAAACGCGAGGAGAAAGCGGCCAGAAAGAAGCCCAACAAGCCGCCGGCCAATCCGAAGCGCGAGCGCAAGCGACTCGAAGGCGAGCTCGAGCGAATCACGGCTGAACTACAGACTGCCGAGAGCCGCCTCGAAGCTCTCAACGCGGAGTTCTGCGACCCGGAATTCTTCAAACGGACGCCGCGTGCTGAGATCACGGCACTCGAGACCGAGCACCGGCTTCTCGGCGAGAGCGTGCAGTCGAAAATGCTGGAGTGGGAGGCCGCCGAGCGCAGCCTCACCGAGCTGCCGGAGGCGTGACTCGCTAATCACGCTCGAGCGAACGCTGCGTCGACTCCGCGTTTCGAAGCGATCGAGAGGCCAGTTCTTCCATCGACGCGACTGAAGCCGCGATCCGCGAAGCGAAGTGTTAGGGTCTCGTGTGACGCCACGGAGCCCCTTCGATTGACCTTGGACCTCCTCATCACCGCATTCGGGTTGTTCCTTCTCGTCGGCGGTGGCGACGTCATGGTGCGCGGCTCGGCCGCACTCGCCAGCCGACTCGGAGTATCCCCGCTCGTGATCGGGCTCACCGTGGTGGCCTTCGGCACCAGTGCGCCCGAACTCTCGGTGAACGTAGTCGCGGCTTTCCGCGGCAACTCCTCGATGTCCTTCGGCAATATCTTCGGCTCGAACATGGCGAACATCGGTCTGATCGTCGCGGTGACCGCATTCTTCGGCCCGATGAAGATACAGAGCATCGTGGTCTCGCGTGAAGTCCCGATGATGCTGCTGGTCACGGTGGTGGCCACCACCCTGGGAGCCGACAGCCTATGGGGCGACGGCGTCAGTCTATTCGGCCGCGGCGACGGCATCGTGCTGCTGCTGCTCTTCA
>CAXMSF010000326.1:0-13201 GCA_964196055.1 uncultured Gammaproteobacteria bacterium
GGGCCTCGCCGGGTTGCTTGCGCAGGCGCTGCACGGCGTAGCGCGGTGCGCGGCGGCCGAGCCCCCAGGCTGAGATCCATTGGACCACGATGCCGTCGCGGCGGATCGCGAGGTTGCGGTCCAACCGGTCGAGGAAGATCGCCACCCGTTCGCCCACCTCCCGCTCGGCGTGGGGTGCGAGCAGCGCGCCGGCGGCGGCGAACCAGAGTTGGTGGTTGAAAGTCACATCGAAGTCCAGGCTGCGGCCGTCGACCTCGAGGCAGTGCCACAGGCCGAGACCGGCGTCGAAGGGGTGGGCGAGGAAGAGCCTCTCGGCGATTCGGGCCGCTTCGTCGTCCTCGAGCACCTCGGCGGCGGTTGCGAGCGCCTCGATCGACCAGGCCTGACCGATCAGGCCGTTGCAGGCGTCCTTGCCCGGGGTATCGCGGTGCAGGAAGCTCGCGCCGCCGGGGCGGGCCTTCTCGCTGCTGAGCCAGTCGAGCGCGCGGAAGGCCGCTTCCCGGAAGTGGGCGTCGTGGTTACGCCGCCAGGCGGCGAGCCAGCTCACCAACCAGTGTCCCGTGTTGCGGGCAGGGCTTTCCGGATGACCGTACGGGCCGTTGTGTCCGGCCGGCAGGCTGCCGTCCGGCGCCTGACACTTCAAGGCTGCGCTGGCTGCGGCGTCGAGGATTCCGTGGAGTGAATTCATCGTGCGTTTCCGAGCCAGGCCCGCACGCGGCCCAGCCCCTCTGCCAGACCCACCAGCCAGGCCACCAGGAAGACCCGCCACAGCCGGTCTTCGGCACCGGCGGGCCCGCGGCGGCGCAGCGTCGCGAGCAGCGAGCGTGGGCGTTCCGGCCGGAGGCAGAGGAAGGTGCGCCTCGCGATTTCCCGATCCGGTACGGCCTGACTGCGCCAGAGGGCGAACTGTCCGCGGCCGACCCGCCACTGTTTGCGCCACAGCGAAAGCGCGCCGCGCGCACGCTTCTCGACCAGCGCCTCGGGCGCGTACACCAGCGTGTAACCGGCGCCGCCGGCCCGAGTGCTGAAGGCGACGTCTTCTCCAGAACGGCGCTCCGGGTCAAAGGGCCCGATGGCTTCGAACACGCTGCGGCGCACGAAGAGGTTCCCGGTCTTCGCGACCCCGCGCTCCGGGATGCTGCGTTCGTGATCCAGGTTGTGCAGCCCGTCCACCAGCTCCGCCGTTCGCGGTGGCTCGGAGCAGCGGAAGCGCACCTGACCACCGGCCAGGTCGGCGGCCTCGGCTTCCAGCGTCGCGACGCCTTGGGCCACCCATTCCTTGACCGGAACGCAGTCGCTGTCGGTGAACGCCAGGATCTCGCCCCGAGCGTGGCTGATGCCGGCATTGCGCGCAGCGTAGGGGCTGCCGGTTCCGCGCGCGGTCAGGAGCGTCACCGGGAAGTCACGCACCCGAGCGCGCGTTTCGTCGACCGAGCCGTCGTCCACCACGATCACCTCGAGCGCCTCCGCGGGCCACGTCTGAGCGCACAGGGCGGTCAGGCACTCCCCGACATGGGCAGCCCCGTTGCGCACCGGCACGATCACACTGACGAGTGGATTCAGCTTCACGGATTCTTCTCATCGGAAGAAGGCGGTTCCGAGTGAAGCTGCACGGTGCTGAGGCTCGCCCGCCCGATTCTCAAGCTCGGCTCTTCAGCGACCGATCTCGTAGATGGGAAAAGCCTCGTGAGAATCGACGTCTGCGTAATCACCTACCAGCGGCCGAAGGGCCTCCAGCGCCTTCTGGGCGGACTCCAGCAGCTCGATCTGCCGGATCCGAGTCTGGATGTGCGAGTGGTGGTCGTGGACAACGACCCCGCGGAGTCGGCCCGGGCCGTCTGCAGCGATGCCTCCCGCTGGCTGCTTCACCCCCTGCGTTATCGGGTCGAGAAGCGGCGTGGCATCCCCCAGGCCCGAAATACCGCCATCGCCGCGGCCATGGACGGTGCCGATTTCATCGCCTTCATCGACGACGACGAGGTACCCGACGCCGGTTGGCTGGGGGAGTTGCTGCGCGTCCAGCGGAGCAGTGGCGCCGATGCCGTGGCCGGGCCGTGCGAGACCGTCTTCGAAGAGACTCCGCCGCGCTGGATCGAATCCGGCGGCTTCTTCGAGCGGCCGCGCCACGCCACCGGTGCGCGCATCGCCTACGCCTATACCCACAACGTGCTGGTCTCGACGCGAGCACTGGCGGGCATGAACCGGCTCTTCGACGAGGGAATGGCGCTCACCGGCTCGAGCGACACCGAGTTCTTCGAGCGTTTCGCCCGGCACGGCCAGCGCATCGTGTGGGCGGACGGAGCCATTGTACGCGAATGGGTGCCACCCACGCGCACGACTCTGGCCTGGCTGTTGCAACGTTCGTTTCGTGTGGGTACGGCCACGAGCCTGATCGAACGCACCCGGCGTCGACCTCCGGTCCGCGCTGGTCGCGTGCTGCTACACGGCGCCTGGTGTGTGGCCAAGGGCGGAGGGCTGGCACTGCTGGGTTCGCTACGAGGACGGGCCGGCGTTGCTTGCGGCTTGCGCCTGGTGGCCACCGGCTTGGGCAGGCTGGCGGGCCTGACGGGCTACCGCTACGAGGAATATCGCGCCTCCCACGGGTCTTGATGCGCCACGGCCTCGTCTCCCGAGGGTCGAGCGCGCTGCCGAGTCCGGCGCGAGATTGCTGCATGGCCGCATGTGCCGGATCGACTTCGCCGTTCAAGGTCCAGCAAGGCGGTTCCGATCAAACTTCAACATGCTGGAAGTGCAGCGATGACACCTGACGTATCCATCTGTGTCGCGACTTACCGCCGTCCGTACGGCCTGGCGCGGCTACTCGATAGCCTGTTTCGTCTCGCACTCCCGGAAGGCCTCGCGGTCGAAATCGTCGTGGTCGACAACGACGCCGCCGGCGAGGCGCAATCGCAGGCGCTCGCCACTTCTGACGCCGCCCGAAGCGTGCGTTGGTTCGTCGAGCCGCGTCAGAACATCGCGCATGCGCGAAATCGCGCTGTCAGCGAGGCACGCGGGCATTGGATCGCCTTCATCGACGACGACGAAGTAGCCGACGAAAATTGGCTGGCGGAGCTGTGGACATGGGCCGAGCGCGGCGAAGGGGACGGCTTCTTCGGGCCGGTGCTGCCCCGCCTGGGCGCGGTGACGACTCCCTGGCTGGACGTCGAGACCTTCTTCTCGCTCCCACGTCACCCGAGCGGCACACGGATTTCCAGCGCCGAAAGTCGTACGGGCAACGCGCTCATCCGGCGCTCCCTCTTCGACGACCGCCGCTTCGATCCCGCCTGGGGCCGGACCGGGGGCAGCGACTTCGAACTCTTCGACCGCTTCCTCACCTCGGGTGCGTGCTTTCGGTGGTGTGACGAAGCGATCGTCTGGGAGACGATTCCCGCCCGTCGTCATCGCCTGGGCTGGCTCGCTCGACGCGCATTCCGCGGCGGCGTGGGCTTTACGCGTCTACAGCAGCTGCGCCGCAGCCGAGGAGCGGTGTGGCGCGGGTTGCCGCGCGCCCTGCTGGCGCTTGCGTTTCTCGTGCCGTTGCTACCGCTGGCCGTGCTGGCGGGCAGGCCCGCGGCGGCGAGGGTGTGGCTGAGGGTCTGCACCCAGGCGGGTCACCTCTGGGCATTCGCGGGGCATTCCTACGAAGAGTACCGCTACCCGACTACGGGAGCGCTGCTCGAGTGACCTCGGCGCAGCGGGCATCCCGTCGCGGAATCTTCAGGGCACGACCCAAGTCTTTGCGGCGTCGCGCCGATCCACTCTGACGGAGGGATGCGCCCTCTCGGAGGGGCCGTGCTGCCGATCGCTGCCATGGGGACATTGCTCGCCGCCTGGCTCGTCGCGGTCGCGGCATGCCTGGGGATCGGGCTGCTCGGATTTCGCCTCGCCGGTGTTCGCGAGGTCGATGTGGACCGCGGCTTTCAGGCCTTCTGGATCGGCTTTGCGCTGGTGCTGTGGCTGCTACAGATCTGGCACCTCCTGCTACCGGTGTCGCCCGTCGCCGGCGCAGTTCTGCTGTGCTTGGGCTGCACCGGGTTGTGGCTGGGCGCGCGGCTGCGCTTCGAGCAGCGGTTGCGTTCGAGCTGGTCCTTCGTGATCGCCGCGGTGCTGCTCGCACTCTGGTTTTCGAACCTCTCGCTGCGCGGGCTCCAGCACTACGACACGGGGCTTTATCTGTTGGGGAGCGTGCACTGGGCCTCGGAGCATCGGGCCGTCCCGGGTCTTGGGAATCTCCACGGCCGTTTCGCATTCAACAATGCGCACCTGCTATACGCGGCGCTCTTCCGGGTCGGCCCCTGGGCCGAGCGTGTGCCGAACCTCGTGAACGGCTCACTCCTCTGCGTCTTCCTGATGCAGTCTGCGTGGTGCGGACGCCGCCTGCTTGCAGAGTCGCGTGCGGGGCACGCCTTCGGTCTTTTGATGGCTTTGCCCGCGCTCGTACTCGCGAACCTCTATCTGGTGAGCCTCTCCACGGATCTCCCGGCTACGCTGCTCGCGATGCTCGTGGCGTGGCGAACGTTCCGCCTGCTCGTCGGAGAATCCGCCGGGCGTGAGCGAGAGGAGCTGATCGGAATCACGCTCCTCGCCGCGGCGGCGGTGTCGGTGAAGCTATCGTCGGCCGTCTTCGTGGGCGTCTGCTGGCTCACCGCACTCATCGCGGTGCGGGCCGATGGGCGTCGTGCCGCCCTGGCGACGGGCGTCCTCGTGCTCGCGATGGCTCCGTGGATCGCCCGGGGTGTCGTGTTATCGGGCTATCCGCTGTATCCCTCTGCGCTCGTTTCCGCGCCGGTCGCGTGGCGGGTGCCGGAGCGACAGGCCGTGAACGAGGCAGAATCGGTGCGCGCGTGGGCGCGCGTGCCCGGCGTGCCGAAGGAACTGACCCTCAACGGCTGGTACTGGCTCGAGCGTTGGACGGAACGGCACGTGAAGCTCTCGCTGCGCCCGAGCTTCCCACTGCCGTTCCTGCTCGGCGCGACCGGCCTGATCGCCGTCGTCGCTGCCGGCTCACGAGGTCGCTCGTCGCGCGCGAAGCGCGGACTGCTCCTGCTCGTGCCGAGTGCCATCGGCTTCGGCTCGTGGTTCGTGCTCGGCCCCGACCCGCGCTTCGCGATGTTCGTCTTCTGGTCGGTGGCTGCAACCGGTCTCGCTACCGCGGTCGGCGTCTGGGATCGCGCGGGTGCGCGGGTCGTCGCCGCCGCGGCGGGCGCGCTCATACTCGTGGTCGTCCCGAAGACGATCGTTCCGCCCGGACCGGAGGGGGGCTTCCACCCGTCGCCCCGGAGCGAGACCAGGCTGGTCGAGACGGAATCGGGTCTGCGCCTTCACGTCCCCGCGAAAGGTGACCAGTGTTGGGACGCACCCCTGCCGTGCACGCCGTTCCCGCACCGCAACCTCCGCCTGCGGCGCCCGGATACGCTGACCTCGGGTTTCCTGCGCGACAGCTGACGCGTCGGGCCGGCCACGCGAGAGTGGTTCGAAAGACGTCCGGCGGTGTTCGTCGTCAGTAGCCCGCTGGAGCGTCGACCACGACGTAGGACACGGCTCCGCCCGCGTACGCGCGGTTGTACCAGGTCCCGCCGCAGCCGTAATAGCTGATGCCGTTCACGACGACGGTTCGTGACGCGCAGGTGAGGGCGCCAAAGGCCGCGGCCGTCATGGTTGCGCCGACCGCGAAGCGCCGACGGTCCTGGTAGAACTCCTTGCGATCGTCGTAGCGGTCGTTTCGGTTGTCCTGCCGATCGTCGTAGCGATCGTTGCGGTTGTCTTGTCGGTCGCCCTGGTTGTCGTTGCGGCTGCTCTGTCGGTCGCTCTGGTTGCTGCTTCGATTGCCCTGCCTGTCACCGCGACTGCGGCTGTCGAAGCTGCCGCCTCGACTCGAAGAAGCCCCGCGACTGAAGGAGCCGCCACTGGCCGGGCCGCTGCGCGAGACGTTCGGCCGTCCGCCACCGCCGTGGCTGAACGAGCCGCCGCCTCTGCCGCCGCCACCTCTACCGCCGCCGCCTCTGCCGCCTCCGCGGGCGAACGCGGAGGTCGCGAGAAAGGCCACCATCAGCAGAATTGCAAAACCGGCAATCGAACGAATGCTTCGCCTGGTCATCATTTCGCCTCCGTGTCTTCGCGGGCCTCTTCGACGGCTGCCTGGATCGACAGCTTTTCCGCGCCCTCCGGTGGGCTGAACTCGAACTGCTTGTCGTGGGCGCGTGGCGACAAGTCCCAGTCGCTGAATTCGGCCCAGTACTGCGGTTGGCCGGCTGCCTTCCTGTAGGTGATCACGAGACTGCACGGCAGCGGGCGGTCGCCGTCTTCGATCCAGATCTGGACGTCGACGTCGGTCAGGCGAAAGGCGAGGTGGTGGCACTGCCGCTTGCCGATCGTGACCTCGTCGACGTAGAAGCCCGAGATGATTCCAGCCTCGACTGCTTCGTAGAAGTTGCTCGAGAAGATGTCGTGCAGCGGTAACGGGATGTCGAGGTCGTCAACGAAGTAGTCGATTATCTCATCGATCGTGCCGGCCTTCTCGACTGCGACGTAGGCGTTTTCGCCAGGGAGGTCGATCGAGATCTGCTTGCCGTCGAACCGGATCGTGTGCTCGTCGCCGTCCGCTTCGTCGGTCTCGATTCGGATCCGATCCGGTCGCCGCAAGAGTGCCTTCTTGCTCTCGAAGAAAGCGAGTTGCTGACCGTTCAGCTGAACCACGTCGAAGCCCGTCTGCGCTTCTAAGGAGAACTTCTGCTGAGCGGCGAGGAAGGCTGCACTTTGCTCGAACAGTGCCTTCGCCGCCGCCGTATTCGCCTCGATCGCCGCAGTGAGCGCCTGCTTTGCCGAGGCCTCGTCTCCGCCGGGCGGATCCTCCGCCCAGCCTGCAGGCGCTGTGAGCAACACAGCCGTGACGAGCGTCGCTGTCCGAATCCGCAATGATAGGGTCATGCTCGAACTCCCGTTCCGGGTTTCCCGCCTCGCTGGAGAATCAGGGGCGGTTGGATGGAACCGCTAGGATGCGGAGTGTAGATTGCAATACTCCACGGGAGAAGGCTTGGTGTCCACAGTTTCGCGAAAAATCCTGCCGGTTCTGCTGGGCCTGACACTGCTGGCGGCGGGATGTGCGACTCCCGTGGGTGTGGAGCGTGTCGACCCGCAAACAGCGCACCGATCGCTCACCCGAAATGTGCTGTCGAGCGGACGCTTGAGCGAACGAAGCGTCATCGCGTTCGAACAATTCGATCTCCGGCTTCTGTTCGACTCGGAGCCGGAACGCGCATTGGCCGCGTTGCACGAAGTCATGCGCGCGCAACCCGAGCCACAACCGGACGTGCTGTTCGCACTGGCGGAGGCGTCGTTTTGGCAGGCTGAGGCGAGTGGCGAGCGGGCATATTCCCTCGCTGCGGCCATCTACGCCTACGCATTCTTGTTTCCAGAAGACCGTGCGCGCACTCCGACTCCCTACGACCCCCGCTATCGGCTGGCCTGCGATCTCTACAACCGCGGTTTGACGGCGGGATTCGCGACCGAGGACGGCGCCGAAGTGGTCTTGCAGGCCGCGACGTACGACTTGCCGTTCGGGCAGCTCGCGGTGAGCTACGACGCGTCGAGTGAGCGCTGGGGCGCGCGCCGACTCTCGCGCTTCGTACCGGTTGCGGAGCTGGAAATCCGGGGGCTGCGGAACCGCTATCGACAATCGGGCATCGGGGCACCTCTGGCCGCAGACGCCCCGCTGGCCGAGCCGGCTGAGAACAACTTCGACTTCTTGCCGCGCGAGATCAAGGTTCCCCTCAACGCGCTGCTTCGCATCGACGACCCGCGGCGGCAGATCCGCGAGGGGAGTATCGAGGGGGTGCTCGAACTTCGCATCGGCTTCGACGAGGATACGGTCGAAATCGAGGGCCGAGAGGTGCCGCTCGAACTCGAGGGCACGGCTCACCTGGCCTACATGCTCGCGCAGTCTTCGATCTGGGATCAAGAGTACAAGGGATTCATCTTCGGCGATCTCACGCACGAAGAGACCCGGCTGCTGGGGCTCCGCCCGTATTCACGCGGCCGCACCCCGGTGGTGCTGGTGCACGGGACGGCTTCGAGCGCCGGCCGCTGGGCCGATATGTTGAACGACCTCGGGAGCGACCCGCGCATTCACGAGAACTATCAGTTCTGGTTCTTCAGCTACGACACCGGCAACCCGATCGCCTATTCGGCATCGCTGTTGCGGGAATCCCTGCGCGACGCGGTGCAGCGTTTCGATCCCGAAGGAACGGACCCCGCGCTGCGCGAGATGGTACTGGTCGGCCACAGCCAGGGTGGGCTGCTCGTGAAGATGACCTCCGTCGATTCCGGAGATCGATTTTGGAACGAGGTGAGCCGGGTTCCCCTGGACGAGTTGAAGGTCGAGCCCGAGACACGAACATTGCTCGAGGAGGCTCTGTTCATCGAGCCCGAGCCCTACGTGGGTCGCGTCGTCTTCATCGCCACGCCGCACCGCGGGAGTTTCATGGCGGGCAGTCGGATCGCGCATTGGCTCGCAGGTCTCGTGAAGCTGCCGAGTCAGTTGGGGCGGGCCGGGATCGATCTGCTGAACAACGAAGCGAATCTGTTTCGGGTGCAGGGCCTGAAGCGTCTGCCGAGTAGCCTGGACAACATGACCCCCGGCCATCCCATGGTGAAGGTCCTTTCCTCGCTGCCGGTGTCGAGCGACATTCCCGCGCACTCGATCATCGCGGTCAAGGGCGAGGGCCCGATCGAAGCGGATGATGATGGCGTCGTCGAGTACTCGAGTGCGCACATCGACGAAGCCGTTTCGGAATTGGTGGTGCGATCCCACCACTCGGTACAGGATCACCCTCACGCGATCGAAGAGGTACGGCGGATCCTCTTGCTCCACCGCGGGATCGACTGATCTCGCGCTGAGCTGGCCATCGGCCAGCCCGGCCGGTTGCCGCGGCGCAGTCATTCAGCCCTTCGGAGAACTCGGAGTGTCGATTCCGAAGAAAGTCGCGTAGAGCGTGGGGACCACCACCATGGTCAGGATGGTCGCAAACGAGAGCCCAGCCATGATCGTGACCGCCATGGCGACGAAGAAGGCGTCGGGCAGCAACGGCACCATGCCGAGCACCGTCGTGATGGCGGCCATTGCGACGGGACGGAGGCGACTCGACGAAGCGTCCAGGATCGCCAGACCCTTCTCCTTGCCCTCGCGAATCTGGCTGTCCATTTCCTCGATCAACACGATCGCGTTCTTGATCAACATGCCCGCAAGGCTGAGGAAACCGAGCAGGGCCATGAAGCCGAAAGGTTGGCTGGTTAGGAGCAGCCCCCACGAGACGCCGATCAATGCCAGCGGCACGCACAGCCAGATGATCAACGGCTGGCGCAGCGAATTGAAGAGCATGATGACGACGAGGACCATCGCCATGACGAACATCGGGATCGTTGCAGCCAGGCCCGCCTGGGCGTTCCGGCCGTCCTCGTACTCGCCACCGATCTCGATCTTGTAGCCGGGCGGCAGCCCGATCGCCTCGATCTTCGGCAGCAGGCGTGCGAGCAACGCGTTCGCCGAGCCTTCCGACGGATCGCAGTGTACGGTCACCGTCCGCTTGCGGTCACGGCGCATGATGATGGTGTCTTCGTAGACGGTCTCGAAGCTCGACACCACCTGGCGCACGGGAATGAAGCCCTGTCCGGCCTCGCTCCAGATCTGGAGGTTGGCGATGCTGGCGACGTCGCTGCGCTGTTCTTCTCGCGCGCGCACGACGATGGGGAGTAGTTCGTCGCGTTCGCGGTAGACCCCGACACCGAGGCCCTCGAAGCCGATCTTCAGCTGGTCCGCGAGCTGTGTTCGGGTGACCCCGTTCAGATTCGCGATCTCTTCCGAGATCACGGGGACCACACTCTTGACCTTTTCGCGGAAACTGTTTCGGATCGCCTTCGCGCCGCCGTCCGCGTGCATGAGGGCTTCCACCTCGCCCGCGAGGCGACGAATCTCTGAGATGCCGTCCCCCGTCACGCGGAACTGGATCGAGCCGCCTTCTCCGGGACCGAGCCGGAACTTCTTGGATGCCACCAGGGAGTCTGGATAGTCCCTGGCGAGGTCGGCCTCGATCTGGGGAATCAGCTGATCGATGAGCTCGTAATCGTCTACGTCGACGAAGAACTGCGCGTACGAGGGGTTGTCCTTCTCCGCGGAGTAGGTCACGAGGAAACGCATACCGCCGCCGCCGACGATACTCGTCACCCCCACGACGTGTTCGAGTTCCTGAAGGTAGGTCTCGATCTTCGCCACGTCGCTGGCGGTGTCCTCGATCCGGGTGCCCTGGGGCAGCCAGTAGTCGAGCATGAACTGGGGGCGCGTGGAATTGGGGAAGAAGGTTCGATCGACGGATCCAAAGGCGACGAGCGACACGGCGAACAAAGCCACGACGACCCCGATCACCCCGTATCGAAAGCGCATGCAGAATACGAGCGCGGCCTTGTACACCTGGTAGAAGCCGCCGGCGTAGGGATCCCGGTTTACGTCGTCGCTGGATCCACTCGGCTTCAGGAAGAGAATTCCCAGCAGGGGTGTGACGGTCACCGCCGTGACCCAGGACAGCATCAGGGAGAGGAAGACCACCTGGAAGAGGGAGCGGCAGAACTCACCGGTACTGTCCTGCGAGGTGCCGATCGAGGCAAATGCCAGCACCGCGACGACGGTCGCTCCCAGCAGCGGCATGGCGTTGGAGGCCACGACCGCCTTGGCGGCCGACTCCGCATCCTCTCCCTTGCCCAACCTCACCAGCATGCCGTCGACGATCACGATCGCGTTGTCGACCAACATGCCGAGCGCGATGATGAGCGCTCCCAGCGAAATACGCTCGAGCGCCACGTTCCACGGGCCCATGAAGATGAAGGTCCCGCAGATCGTCAGGAAGAGGATGAAGCCGATCAGCAGCCCGCTGCGCAGGCCCATGAAGAGGAGCAGGACCACGACAACGATCACGACCGCCTGCGCGAGACTGACCACGAAGTTGTCGATTGCGGCGACGACGGCACTCGACTGAACCGACACCAGGCCCACGTCGATCCCCGCCGGTTTGCGGGCGCTGAGCTCCTGCCAGCGCGCGAGCACCGCCTCGCCCATTTCGACGACGTTGCCACCGGACACCGTCGAGATGCCGATGCCGATGCCTTGCTTGCCGTCGTAACGGATGAACTTGGGAGAAGGCTGTTGGTAGCCGCGTCGCACATCGGCGACATCGCGCAAGTAGATCTGACTCGAGCCCGAGGCAGTCAGCAGGATCGACTCGAACTGCTCGACGGTCTCGAGCCCTCCCGTCGGGTCGATCGAGATCAGCTCGCGCCCCACCTCGACGCGACCGGAGTCCGCCACCAGATTCTTCGCTTTGAGCTCTTCGGTGATGACCCAGGGCGGAATCCCGAGCTGCGACATTCGGTCGCGATCCGGTTCGACGTAGATCACCTCCTGCTGCTCGGCGAAGAGTTGCACCTTGGCGACGTCCTTCACCAGGGTGAACTCGCGGCGCAGGAATTTGCCGTACTCCTTGAGTTCGGCGTAGCTGTACTCATCACCGTACAAGACGACGAAGATCCCCCACACATCACCGAAATCGTCGATGACCATCGAAGGCCCGGCTCCGGGCGGCAGCGACTGCTGGGCATCGCCGATCTTGCGGCGCAGCTCGTCCCATACCTGGGGAAGTCCGTTCTTGTCGTACTTGTCCTTGATTTCGACGGTAACGGTCGACTTGCCGCGCTCGGAGCGCGATTCCCGGATGCGTTTCAGCTGACCGAGCTGTTGTACGGCCTGCTCGATCCGGTCGGTGACTTCTTCCTCCACCTCTTCGGCGGTCGCTCCCGGGTAGTTGGTGACGACGAGTGCCTGCTTGATGGTGAACTCGGGATCCTCCAGGCGACTCAAGCCGCCGAAGGCCATGAGCCCGGCCCCAATGGTCACCACCGTGAGGACGAGCGTCACCACACGGTTCCGAATCGCCATGTCTGCGATCTTCATCGGTCCGCGCCTACCGGAGTCGCGCGTCGAGAGGACGGACTTTGCGACCATCCGTCAGGTTCTGGATGCCGGAGATGGCGATCTGATCCCCATCCCCAATCCCCGAGAGGATCACGATGCGGTCCGCGGAGAGCCGCCCTACCTCGACGGGACTTTGCGAA
Organism: uncultured Gammaproteobacteria bacterium; assembly: GCA_964196055.1. Classification (GTDB taxonomy): domain Bacteria; phylum Myxococcota_A; class UBA9160; order UBA9160; family SMWR01; genus JAFDEI01. Next base: position 12,157 of record CAXMSF010000326.1, read on the forward strand.
ACCGTCATCGCAGCGGGATCGATCTTCCAGATGTGGGTGTTCCCGTCGTCGTCTGCCCAGACCGCGTTGGCTGGGATCATCAGGCCCGAACCCCGTTCCGGTGCTACGTAGATGACCGCCTTGGCGGTCATCCCGGGCAACACCACCACGTCTTTCGGCCTGTCCATCAGAAGAGTCGCGTCGAAGGTGCGGGTCACGGGGTCGGCCGTCAGAGTCAACTCGTGCAGACGGGCCGGGAACACGCGATCGCGTAGGCTTGTCAGCACGATCTCCGGTTTGAGCGTCTTGTTGATCTCCTCGATATCGATCGAACCCGCCATTCTTCTGTCGCCGGTCATGTCCGACTCGGGCACCGCCACGTGGATCTTCAGCTGACTGAGATCCTGGAGGATCAGGACCGGTGACTTCGCCACCACGTTCCCGAAGTCTTCGATCAGTTTCTTCGCCACGACACCGTCGAAGGGAGCAACGAGGTCGGCGTCCTCGAGCTTCTTCTGGGCGATCTCGAGATCGGCTTGACTGACCTCGTGGCGTAGGGTGCGGGCATCCAACTCGGACTCCGACGCGACCCCTTTCTCGAAGAGCGTCTGGTAACGGAGGAAGTCCGCCTCGTCGCGTGCCAGGTTGGCTTCGGCCGCCTTCAGGCCGGCCTGGAAATCTCGCGGGTCGAGGCGCGCGAGGATCGTGCCCGCAGTCACCGACTGGCCCTCGGTAAAGCGCCAGTCGATGATCTTGCCCGAGACCTCGAAGGCCATCTCGGCGTTCTGCCAGGCGGCGAGCTGACCGGGGTACTCGTGCTTGATTCCCGCGCCCGCAGTCCCGATCGTCAGGGTCTTGATCGACAGGGCTTCGGGTTCGGTCGGTCCCGCGTCGACCTCTTCGCCGCCGCAAGCGAGCAGAAGCACGAGGGGCAACAGCATCCCCAGACTCCCGACGCCGGCCCACGGCCGATCGGCGCTGTGCGACAGCCTCGGCGCTCCATAGGGTTGGGCATCGCATTGGTGGCGGTTCATTGCGGGCGTGCTCCTCGTTGTCGGGCGCCGAC
>CAXMSF010000327.1:0-5319 GCA_964196055.1 uncultured Gammaproteobacteria bacterium
CCTGGGCATGGAGCACGTCTACATCAAACCACGTACTCCCCAACTCAACGGCAAGGTCGAGAGGTCGCATCGAACCGACAAGGAGGAGTTCTACCAGCTACTCACCTATCGCGACGACGTCGATCTCGAGAAGAAGCTGGCTGCCTGGGAAGGCTTCTACAATTACGATCGACCGCACGGCGCACAGTGGAAAAACGCCATACGAAGTGCTGCGGGAGAAGCTACGCTAGCGAGGAACGTCCGGCTTGAATCGTCATATCACACTCCTGAGCTACGTACCCTGTCAGGTTGCTGCTCGCCACCGCGGCAAAATCACCGCCGGGCAGGTTCCACTCGGAGGTGGGATGGAGAGTGTGAATCCATGTCGCATCGGATGCTGCGGCCGGAGCGCCTTGTCCCCCATCCCAGCTCGACGTCCCCTCACCCCATTCCGCCTGCACGCGATGCAACGAGAGCGGACTGGGAGACTGCGGCCCTCCCGTGCGGTGCAAGTGCAGCGTAGCGGAGGTAATCAAGGCACCGGCTGGCAGGTTCCCCGCTACATCGAAGGCGAGCAGCGCGCGGCGAATGCTGCCGGATGATTGTGACGTGCGACCGGCAAAGACTGCCGGTCCGGCGCCATTGCTGAGTGAACCGTCAGCGGTCTCGATCAGCGTGTTGTCCCTCGTGGCCGCCAGGCTGACCGTGCTGGCCGACGCCGACGCCACGGCCGAGGCCACGATCAGCGACACCGTCAGAATGCCCGTCATTCTCCAGATCGATCCGTCGATCACCACACTGGACTCTCCGCTTGGTCGAGATCCGGCCGGCCAGCGCTTGTACGGGCCTCTAGGTGAGTGCCCTCGGGCAGCAAAAGGGCTCAACTTCCGGTGCATTCCGTGCGGAATCTTCGTCAGGGAGGCTGCAAGCGTCCGCCGCGTTGCCGAGACCCGCCACCCGCTGGGTCTCGAGGGGCTCCGAGCGGTGTCGCTCCTATGCAACCGCAGCATGCAAGCCCCCTGTTTGGCGCCGGATTCCGGGGTGAAGAGAAATCGCTGCGCGTCTGCGAGTCATTTCAACTGCCGCGAGGGTGTTCTCGAAGACTGGTTCCGGCTAGATCGAGACCGATGCACGACCAAAGGGCCGGAGCCCGGAAAGTCATGAGGCAATGCTCCGTCGCGCACTCACCGTCGTGTCGTGCAGCCATGGTATACGCATTGCGTTGTTGGTTTATCGAGGCTCCGTGTCGATCAGGGCAGCGTTCTCGTCAGCCGCCCCGACTCGACCGAGCCGAGTCAGCCTCGCCATCAACGACCGGAAGACGCAATCGTCCGAGATCACCGGAACGAAAGCGCGACCCGTCTCGTCGTTTGGGGATGGCGCCCTGGGGCGGAAGCGCGCGCGGTGTCGGCCTGAACGTAGATGACTCGGGACGGAGTGGCATCCGGCGATGTGCGCCTGGATTCTAGGGTCCACGGTGGGATCGGCGCCGTGGGGAGGCGGTGGTAACCTCTGCCCCGTCGCTCAGCACGCGGCTGCTGGAGGAGCCAACGGGTGCCGGATCTGATCTACGAGAAGCGGGACGGAATCGCCTATCTGACGATGAACCGACCGGAGCGCCGGAACGCATTCAGCCCGCAGATGATGGTGCAGCTCGCCGACGCCTGGCAGGATTTCAGGGACGACGCCGAGCTTCGGGTCGCGATCCTCACGGGCAGCGGCAGCGAGGCGTTCTGCGCAGGTGGGGATCTCGAGTTGTTGATTCCGTTGATCACGGGCGCTCGCAAGCCCGCGGATGAGTGGGACCGGAAGCTCGCAGCCGACCTGCGCTTGATCCTGACCGCGATCCTGCGTCCGTTCGAACTCTACAAGCCCATCATCGCGGCCGTGAACGGCTTCGCGGTTGCCGGGGGGTGCGAGATCCTCCAGGCCACGGACCTCCGCATTGCGTCGAAGAACGCGAGTTTCGGGCTCGCGGAGGCTCAGCGCGGCCTCGTTCCCGGCGGCGGCTCGATGGTGCGCTTGCCGCGTCAGGTTCCGTATTGCAAGGCGATGGAAATCCTGCTGCTCGGCGACCGGATCTCTGCGCAAGAGGCACATCGGATCGGCCTGATCAACGAGATCGTCGAGCCAGAAGAGGTGTTGCCGCGCGCCGAGGAGATCGCGCGCAGGCTCGCGAAGAATGGCCCGCTCGCGCTACGCAAGATCAAGGAGGTGGTGCTGCGAACGAACGGCATGCCGCTCGCAGACGCTTTCGAAATCGAGAATGAATGTTCGCAGGTGGTGATGTCGTCGAAGGATGCACGCGAGGGCCCGCGAGCCTTCCGCGAGAAGCGAGAACCCGTATACACCGGCGAGTAAAGCCCGCATCAACAGAGCCCCAGGAGTCCCCGTGCCGCTCGATCCCCGAACCCCCGTACTCGTCGGCGTCGGTGTCGCCGATCGTCGTTGCGACGACCCCGGCGAGGCCCTCGAACCCCTGGAGTTGATGATCGCCGCGCTCGAATCCGCCGAGGCCGACGCGGGCGCGCGCGGCCTGCTCGCGGCTGCAGACTCCGTCCATGTGCCGCGCGGTTTCTGGGCGTATTCCGATCCGGGCCGCCTGGTCGCAGACCGTTTCGGGGCATCCGGAGCGCGCAGCGTGCTCGCCGAGATCGGCGTACTCCAGCAGACCCTGCTGAACGGCGCCTGTTGCGCGATTGCGTCTGGCGAAGAGGAGGTCGCGATCGTCACAGGGGGCGACGCGAAGTACCGCAGCCTGCGTGCCGGGATCGCGGGAAGGCCGCAGGCCGATACCCCTCAGACGGACGTGACGCCCGATCTGGTGCTGCGGCCGTCGGCCTCGCTGTGGTCCACGGTGGAGTCCGACCGCGGCCTGATGATGCCCGCGCAGTACTTCACGCTGATGGAAAGCGCGATGCGTTTCGACGAAGGCCTGAGCATCGATGCGCACCGTGACCGCATCGCTCTGCTATGGGCGCGCATGAGTGAAGTCGCGGTCGGGAACCCGCACGCGCGGCATCGCGAAGCGGTCGCCCCCGAAGCGATCCGTAATGCTTCCGAGCGCAATCCGATGATCGCGTTTCCCTACACCAAGATGCACAACTCCGACTGGAACGTGGACCAGGCGGCCGGCTTGATCTTCTGTTCGGTCGCGAAGGCCCGTGCCCTCGGAATTCCGGAGGCGCGTTGGGTCTACCCCCTCTCGGGAACCGAAGCGAATCAGATGCTCGACCTCTCCAGTCGTGCCCGTCTGCATCGTTCGCCGGGCATCGAAATCGCCGGGCGACGCGCGCTGGAGCTCGCTGAGCGCACGATCGATGCTGTCGAGCACGTCGACCTCTACAGTTGTTTTCCGGCCGCGGTGCAGCTGTTCGCGCGCGAACTCGGCATCGGCCTCGATCGGCCGCTCACGGTGACCGGAGGAATGCGCTTTGCGGGCGGCCCACTCAACAACTACGTCTTGCAGGCGGTCGCACGGATGGCCGAAGTGTTGCGCGACGACCCGGGCAGCACGGGGCTCGTCACCGCCGTGAGCGGTTTCCTGACCAAGCAGGGGGTGGGGATCTGGTCGACCGACGCGCCGGTGCACGCCTTCGGCTTCGCCGACGTCACGGCCGAGGTCATCGAGGCGACCGAGACTCGCAATCTCGTGGCCGCGCCGGAGGGGTCGGCCCGCATCGCGGGCTATACGGTGCTCTACCTGGGCGCGCATCCCGCCAAGGCGATCGCGATCTGTGATCTTCCGAACGGCGATCGCACCGTCGCGAGCAGCGAGAAGCACGAACTCGCGCGCGCGATGACGCTCGATGAGTTCGTCGGTCGTGAGGTCGTGATCGGGCCGGACAGCGAAATGTCGCTGTCCGCGAGCGGCTGACGGGGCGCCGGCTGCGAACGCCCGGAGAGCTCCACGACCGACGTCGGCTTCGAAGCCTGTCGGCTAGGGCTGCGATCCTTCGCGCCGGAGCGTTTCCGCGACCATTTCCGCCAGCAGCCGATTGCCGGCGGGCGTGAAATGGTAGTCGGTTGCGAAGAAGAGGCGGTCCTTTTCCGTTGCCCACATCGGGTCGAGGCTCGCGTCGAAGAAGCGAACGCCGTCCTTCGCCGCCGGCTCGAGCCAGTCGTAGAAGTGCGGCGGGCCGTCGCGGTAGGGGACGCCGAGAACGAGCACGCGGAATCCCTCGCGTTCTCCGATGGCGGCGAGGTCGCGTATCTGAAGCAGCGCCTTGCGGGCCGCCCAGTCGATGAGTTCGGCTTCGTTCAGGTTGGGCAGGATCCGGTAGATGTCACGCCCGACGAAGCGTGACAGCACCAGGCCGTAGAGGATTCGATTGCGAAAGAATTCGGGTGTCCGCCTCTCGATGTCGCCGAGGAAGTAGATCCAGTTCTTCGTGGGGTCGAGGGGGCGGAGGGTGCCTTTCTCGATCGAGTACAGCGGCTGGCCGATGTTGTCGTGCAGGTCGTTGCTGTAGATCGCGAAGATCACGAGGTCGGGCTCGAGCCCGAGCGGTGCGAGACGGGCGGTCCAGAGTTTGAAGGCTCCATCGGTGCCGTAGCCCTTGATTCCGGCATTGATGACATCGACGTTGCGATTGGATTCGCGAAGCACCGCCTGCAGCTGGTTCGGGAAGCTCTCGCCGTCATCGACTCCATGGCCGAAAATCATCGAGTCGCCCAACACGACGATTCGTTCATCGAAGTCGGCGCGAGCCCGGATCGGATCGTCGCGCAGGCCGGCCGAATTGGTCGAGGCGCGTTCGGTGAACTCCTCGTTCACCGCCACGCGCTCGCGATTCGGTCGGAGGGAGTAGATCAGTTCGTCATCGAGCTGGAACAGTTCCTGGACCTGCCAGACCCGATGCACGGGCTCGAACAGCGCCGAGAGCACGAGCTCCAGGAAGATCAGCGTCGCGAGTGCGGAGGCCAGCCCGATCGCCAGCTTCACGGCGAGCGAATCGGCTCGCTTCAACGTCTACAGCCCCTTTCTCGTCTCGCGGCCCTACTCGCCGCGAAGGATCAGTCCAGCGTGCGGTGCACGTGGACCGCCAGGTCTCCGAGCATGTTCGTATAGCTGCCGTATTCGTTGTCGTACCAGCCGAAGATCTTCGCGTGGGTGACGGGCACACGGATTATCGGATTGTCCAGCTCCTCGAGGAGGCGCGGGTCGACATCGGGCACGTGCGCGAGGTCGAAGTCGACGAAGCCGGTTCGCGTGTGGGTTTCGGTGGCTTCGATCACGACCGCCGCGCGCATGCCCGAGACGTCGGCGGGTACGTTCTGGTCTTCGCTGTAGATCAGCTGCCCCTTCTGTGAGCCCGACGAAGCGGCACGGTAGATGTC
>CAXMSF010000328.1:0-5911 GCA_964196055.1 uncultured Gammaproteobacteria bacterium
TGCCGTGTCGTGCACACTGCACGACGTGCAACTGCCTCAATCCGCGAGGGCTTCCACCACGGCGTCGCACTCGACGGCGATTTCGTGGCGCAGGTCGACCGGCGCGGGCTTGGTGAAGGTCGGCTTGCTGTAGCGCTTCACGTCGGCGCCGACTTCGCGCAGGCGCGCTTCGAGGCGGCCGAGGAAGAGGTCGCCGCGTGCTTTGGAGATGTCGAGCAGGCCCACCGTCTTGCCCGCCAGCGTCGCGAGGCGCGGCAGTCGCGGCTTGCTCTCGGGCGAACGCTCGCTGGTCGGGTCGATGAGGATGCGCGCGGGCGTGCCCGCCTTGGCGGTGTCGGTCGTGCTCATGCTTCGATCTCCTGGATCACGGGTTTGCTGCCGAGGTCGCCGGCCGCCCATCCGCCGATCATCATCGAGAACAGGCCCGCCGCCGAGCCGCAGTGCACCACGAGCAGGCCGCCGGGCTTGAACTTCGGCAGCGTCACGTCCTTCAGCTGCTCGGGCATGCCTTCCGCGATGCCGCCGGCGCCGCGCACGAACTCGCTGCCGGGAATCTGGAGCAATTCGTGCAACCTGGCGGTGAGCTGCGCCTTGCTCCAACCCGCCTGGGCGAAGACGCGCGCGTGCTCGGGGCCGACCGCAAGCAGGCAGTCGAAGGCGATCAACAGCTTCGGATGGTGGAGGGTGCGCAGACAGGCCGCGAAGCTGCGTGCGAGTGATTCGGGGTCGCGCGAGATCTGGTCCATGATGTTGCGCGGGCCCTCGCCCGGGAACAGGGTGACGGTGTTGCGGCCGGGCTCGGCGCCGAGATCGACCGAAAGCGGCTGCCAGGGCGAGCCTTCTTCGTCTTCGGCGAAGCAGAAGCCCAGCTTGCCCGGGTTGCCGTGCGTGGCGCGGTCGACTTCACCCGGGCGCCCGCCGCCGACATTGCGCACCACCAGCTGGAGCGCGCGACCGATGGTGCTGTTCGCGCGGTTGCCCTGCCCCATCGCGTTCATGCCCGAGTTCATTCCGATCGCGCGGCGAATCGGTCCGTTCACGACCAGCACCGGGCCGGTCGGCATGGTGGTCGCGAGCAGGCCGTGCATGTTGAATTCGTCGGTGCACGCAGCTGCAACCGCTGCCAGCACAACGGGCAGGTACTCGGGCTTGCAACCCGCCATCACCGCATTCACCGCGACCTTCTCGACCGTGCACGGCACGAGGTCGGGCGGGACGTTGGCCACGATCTCGTCCGGGGCGCGCTTCGTGCCGGAGAGCATCGCGAGCACGCGCTTCTCGGTGGGCGGAATCAGCGGCAGGCCGTCGCTCCAGCCGCGCTCGACCATCGCTTCGTACTCGTCCTCGAGTTCTGCGAGTTCGACACGGCGCGAGCGCAGCACGCCGCCGCCGAAGCGCACGCGCAGATCATCGACGCGATCCGGCGCGACCGAGAGCGAACCGCAGCCGGGCCGCCAGTCCGGCAGCCCGGCACCGAGCCCCTCGACCCCCGTGAGCTGCTGCCATTCCTCGCGCTGCCAGCCGAGCGCCCGCTCTCGCTCCTCACCGTCCTCGACCCGGATCAGCGTAGGCACGGCCTCGATGTCCCAATGCCACGACATCTCGAGTTCGCGGTCGTCGATCGACTCGACGCCCTCCGGAAACGCGAGATCGTCCTGCGTGTAGACGCTGAGGTCGACCTGCTTCGCGAGTTCGCGCAGCACCGGCGCAACGGTTTCGCAGGTCGGGCAATCGCGCTTCACGAAGGCGACGATGCCGTTTCGAAGCGGGAGCTGCGGGCGTTCGATTTCGCTCATCTCCGCGCCTCAGTCCGCGAGTGCCGCGAGCACATCAGCCGTGGGCGCGTGATCCCCGGTGTGGGCATCCCGGTACTCGTAGCGGAGTTCGTTGCCCGGGCCGATCACGAAGGTCGCCCCGAGCTGGTTGGTGCGCTTGCCCGGCCGGCCGACCCGGTGCCCGGCCTGCCAGGCGCGAATCGTCTCGGCATAGGAATCCGGATGAAACAGCTGGTGAAAGCGAACTCGTTTGATCGTCGCCACGCGCGCTGCCGCCGCGTCGTCGTCGACCAACACCGGAAAGGGGATGCGATCGTCGACGCTGAACGCGCGGGCGAGATTCGCGTTGCCGGTTCCCACGACCACGACTTCAGCGCCGGCCGCCGCCACTTTCGGGTACTCGTCGCGCAACTGCGCGGCGTGCGCACGGCAGTGCAGTCAGCCGAAGTGGCGCAGGAAGACGAGCGCGACGTTGCGATCGCGCCAGTAGTCGCCGAGGCGGTGCGCGTTCGCGTCGGCATCCTCCAACGTGACGTCTGCGAGGGCTCGGAGATCCATTTGCTGAGTGTAGGCGCTTTCGACGGGGCGGGTCACGCGATCGACGCGCGATCCGCCGAAGCATCCCCGGGGTACTCGAACAACACCTTCACGGCTCCGGATTTCCCCTGATCCCAACAGCTCGAGAAGGCCTCGCGGTACTGCTCGAGCGCGAATCGGTGGGTCGAGATCGCAGTGATGTCGATCTTCCCGTCGCGAATGAATTCGAAGTACCACTCCATCGCGTGCTGGCGACGGCCGTCCCACTCCTCGATCGCGAACGCGTTCGAACCCACCAACGCGAGTTCCTTGAAATACAGCGGCGTCCACTCGAAACGGCGCGGCACCTCGACGCCGAGTGCGACGATCTTGCCGCGCGAGCGGGTCACCCGCACATCGACCTCGAGTGTTCGCGCCGAGCTGACGGTGTCGTAGACGATGTCGACGCCACCGTTCAACATCGGCAGCCCGCGCCACGGCTCGTTGGGCTCGACCCCCATCACATCAGCGACTCCGGCGATGACCGCGCGCGCGGGCTCGTGGGCCAGCACGCGCGCGGCGCCGAATTGCTCGGCCAGGCGACGTTGGTGCTCGAAGCGCGCCACCGCGAGCACCCGCACCGATGGGTGAAGTGCGCGCAGGATTGCGATCGCAATCAAGCCGAGGGTCCCGCAGCCGACCACCAGCGCGGTACCGGCTTCGGTCGGCGGATGATGCAGGATCGCGTGCAACGACACCGCGAACGGATCGGCGAGCACCGCGGCTGCGTCGCTCACGTCGTCGGGAATTGGAATGCACTGCGATTCGTGTGCGGGCAGGTGTGGCGCGAAGCCGCCCGTGGCCTGCGCGCTGTTTCCATGGTGGATGCCGGGTGCGATGTTGCCCCGCGTGAAATTCAGACACTGCGCGAGTTCCCCGCGCGCACACCACTCGCACGCCGGCAGCCCGCGCGGCGCGCACGACAGCCACGGATTCAGCACCACTCGCTCACCGACGCGCCGCTGCGTCACACCGGGCCCGACGGATTCGATCACGCCCACCACCTCGTGACCCAGTACCTGTGGAAACGAGATCATCCCGGTCATTGGATTGTCGAACGCGCCGTTCATGAAGACCTGTTTGTAGTCGCTGCCGCACAGCCCGCAGAGATTCGTCCGAATCACCAGCCAATCGGGAGCCGGCGGAGCCGGTTCCGGGATGTCGCGCAACTGGATCGGTGCGAGCGGGCCGACGAATGCGCGCGGCGAGATCGTCGACAGCAGCTTCGTCAACGCGAGCCTCAGCGGCTGATTCTCGAAGACGAGAGCCCGCACCTAGCCACCCGAAGCGAGGTCGGCCGGAATCCCGGTGATCGCGCGCGAAATCTCGAGCATCGGGTCGCAGACTTCCCGGAACGCATCGGCCTCGGCAGCCGACGAGAACTCGATCACCTCGATCGATGGCGTCGCGGCGGCAAAGGCGAGCACGCGGGTCGCGGCGGCGTCGAGATCGCTCCGCGAAATCGCGCGGGCCTCGAGCAGCCGCGTCGCCCAGGCGTAGGCGGCCTCCGAATCGGACGCTTCGAGAAAGTCGATGCAGCAACCCACATGGCGATCGAATTCGCTGCGAACCGACATCGGGCGCCTACTCGAACAGCGGCGAGTTGCGGACTTTGCGCTCGCGCCAGATCGCGAAGGCGGCCAACAACGCCGAGACCCCTTCGTAGATCACGGCGCCCTGGTTGTAATCGTCGATGCCGTCTACCGAGATGCCGAAGGCACGCCCCACCGCGAGCCCTCCCATCACGAAGACCATCGCGACGAGCCCGTAAGCGGTCATGCGGGCGTTCACCGCGGAGTTCAGGAACAGCAAGCCCAACCCGGTCTGGAGGCCGCCGTACATCGCGCGCGATTCGACCGCGGCCGAAGGCGCGCGAAACGCGAGGCCGGTCAAGCGCACGATCATGTCGAGATCGTAGGCGCAATAGAGTCCGTAGCCCGCGAAGGCGATCCCGGTGAGCCCCAACAAGATTCTCGAAAACAACATACTTCCTCCCCAGCGCTCCGAAGCGCGATCCCGATCAATCGGCTGTCAGCAACAGACAACCCGCCAGCGGGCCGCCGCCGGCGGCCGCCACCGCAACTTGCGGCGATCCCGACACCTGCCGTGAGCCGGCTTCACCCCAGAGCTGCACACAAGCTTCGTGCAGGAAACCATAGCCGTGCAGACGCCCGGCCGAGAGCTGGCCGCCGTGGGTATTGAGCGGCAATTCGCCATCGAGCGCAATACGCCGTCCACCCTCGATGAACGCGCCACCTTCACCGCGCTTGCAGAATCCGAGCGCTTCGATCCAGGCGAGGGTGATGAAACTGAAGCCGTCGTAGAGTTCGGCGATGTCGACGTCGGACGGCGAGAGATCGCTGCGTTCCCAGAGCATCGCCGAGGCGTCGCGCAACGCCATCGTGGTCAGGTCGTCGAATTGGTCCCACGAGGGCCGCCCGCGCAGGGCCGAGCCGACTGCCTCGACGCGGATCAGCGGGCGGCGCAGGTCGGCCGCAGCCTCGGCGCGCGAGACGATGAACGCCGTCGCGCCGTCCACCGGGACATCGCAGTCGAACAGGCAGAACGGCGTGCTGATCATCCTCGCGGCGAAATAGTCGTCCATGCTCATCGGGTCGCGGTAGATCGCGTTCGGATTCAGCGCGGCATTCCGGCGCGCGTTGAGCGCGATCTGTGCCAGCTGCTCACGCGTGGTTCCGAATTCGTGGAAGTGCCGCTGAGCGAACATCGCCACCCAGTTCGCCGCCGAGTAGGCGCGAAACGGCAGCGTGAATTCCATCATCGGGCCACTCGCCCGGAACTTCCCGCCACCGCCGCCACCGCCCCCGCCACCGATCGGGCCGCGGCCGCCCTTTCCCTGTGCGGTCGCCTCCCAGACCGACCGGAAGCACAGCACGTGCTTCGCGAAACCGCAGGCGACCGCCATGCAGGCGTTGATCACCGAGCCGAGCTGGCCGGACGTCTCCATGCCGCCGTTCCACCACTCGAGTTCGAGGCGCAGCGCGTCGTGCACCTCCATCACGCCCGCACCGGTGAAGCCGGGTTGCCCCCCCATCGCGCCCGGGTAGGTGGACAGGCCATCGATGTCGTCACGCGTCAGGCCGGCGTCCTCGATCGCAGCAAGGCAGGCATCGAGGGTGAGTTCGAGCGGATCGCGGTTGAGCCGACGCCCTATTTCGGACTGGCCGATGCCGGTGATCGCAGCGCGGCGCTCGAGCCTCTCCATCACGCGTCCATCGGCGCAAACACCGGAATGAAGACGTCGTCGTGCTCCTCGAACTCGACCGCCACCGCCATGCCGATGTGCACCGCTTCGGGCGGGCAGCCGACGATGTTCGTCATCAGCCGGACGTCGGGCTGCTCTTCGATCTCGACGATCGCGACGACATAGGGATGATCGGCCGACGGAACCCAAGGCTGGTGGTTGAGCGTGAAGGTCGCCACCGTCGCTCGGCCCGATACCGCCGCGGGTGCGAGATCTTTCGACAGGCACTTTCCGCACACCGGTGCGGGCGGATGGACGTAGCTTCCGCACGGCTCGCAGCGCAGAAATTGAAGTT
>CAXMSF010000329.1:0-3531 GCA_964196055.1 uncultured Gammaproteobacteria bacterium
ACCCGCTCCGCGGAATTCCCGGTGGCGAATCTCGCCCACAGACGGGAATTCCGCGGAGCGGGTCGTACTTTGCTCTCCCGATCGCGAATCTGCTACCTAGAGCCCCCATGCTGATCGGTTTCCATCGCAGTCACGAAGCCAGTGTCGTCCTCATCGACGAAGACGGGCAGCCGCTCTTCGCGGCCTCCGAAGAACGCCTCAGCCGTATCAAGATGCAGGGGGGGTGGCCGCATTTGATCGCGGCCCACGTCGCCGAGCATTTCGAGATCGAAGGCGCCCAGGCCGTCCACGGCGGGCTGCCGTTGTCGCAACGCTTCGGCCGTGAAGCCCGGCTGGCGCTCTACAACGCCCGCCACGGACGCCTCCAGGACGTCCATCCGAAGCTCTTCCGGAAACTCGCCGACGTCGCCTTCGGGCGCACCGGAAACAGCGAGTCCACGGTCTTCCCGGGTCTCGACCGCGAGCACGTGGATCACCACACCTGCCACGCCGCCAGCGCCTGGTACCCATCGGGCTTCGAAGAGGCCGAAATCGTGACCGTCGACGGCGTCGGCGACACCTACAGCTCGCGCTTCTTCCACGGCAAGAACGGCCGCATGACCCCGCGCGCGGCCTTCTTCCACACCGAGTTCCCGCTCGGCCACCACTACGAGTACATCACCGCGATGCTGGGCTTCCATCCGCATCGCCACGCGGGCAAGATCACCGGCCTGTCGGCTCACGGTTCCCGCGACGACCGGCTGATGCGCAAGCTCGAGAAATGGCTCGACGAGATCTGGTCGGCGCGCAAGGGGCGCCCGTACTTCTTCATGCTGCACTCGCAGCACGGTTCGACGCAGAACGACCCCGCATTCGATCAGGCCCTGCGCGAACTGCGCGACGTCCGCCAGACCGTGTTCGGCGACTGGTCGAACATGGATATCGCGTGGGCGATTCAGGAATTGCTCGAGCGCGAGGTCACGCGCTTGATCGAGCGAGTGATCCCGAAGATCGACGGCCAGCCGATTTGCCTCGCGGGCGGCGTATTCGCGAACGTGAAGCTCAACAAGCTCATCAAGGAAATGGGCTTCGGCGGGCTCTTCGTCCAACCCGCGATGGGTGACGGCGGACTCGCCTTCGGCGGCCCGCTGCAAGCACGCGCGCAGCGCGAGCCGCTCACGCCGTTCCGGCTCGAGAGCGTGTATCTGGGCCCCGAGTACAGCGACGACGAGATCCTCCAGGCGATCCGCGCCGAAGGCCTCGAGAGCCGGCACTACGACGCCATCGAGCCCGAAATCGCACGACTGATCGCCGACGGGCGTGTCGTTGCGCGCTTCAACGGACGCATGGAATTCGGCCCGCGGTCGCTCGGCAATCGCTCGATTCTCTACCATTGCAACGACGCCTCGGTAAACGACTGGCTCAACAAACGCCTCGACCGCACCGAGTTCATGCCTTTCGCGCCCGCGACGATCGAGGACGAGGCCCGATCGAGCTTCAGCGATCTCGACGGCTGCGAGCACACGGCCGAGTTCATGACGGTCACGAGTGACTGCTCGGAGCAGTTCAAGCGCACCTGCCCGGCCGCGGTGCACGTCGATGGAACCGCACGGCCGCAGATCGTCCGCAAAGAAACGAACCCGTCGTTCCACCGAACCCTCGAGGAATACCGAAAGCTCACCGGCGTCGGCACGGTGGTGAACACTTCGTTCAACATGCACGAAGAGCCCATCGTCTGCGTGCCGCAGGACGCGGTGCGGAGCTTCCTGCGCGGCCACCTCGACTACCTGGCAATCGGCCCCTATCTCGTCGAGAATCCGAAACTCGGCCCGGTGGTGGGCAAGCCTCCGCGGACGCAGTCCGCGGACAATCGGGCCAGGACGCAGTCCGCGGACAATCGGGCCGGGACGCAAGCCGCCGACAATCCGTCCCGAAAGCAGGAATCGTGAGGGTCACAGTCTTCGGTCTCGGCTACGTCGGCACCGTCACCGCCGCAGCGCTCGCACGCGACGGCCACGACGTGGTCGGCGTCGATATCTCGGCGGCGAAGATCGAGACGATCTCCTCGGGTCGTTCGCCGGTGCTCGAGCCCGGCATCGACGACCTCATCGCGGCCGCGAGTGCGGACGGACGCATTCGTGCAACCGACGACCTCGCCGAGGGGTTGAAGGACTCGCAACTCTCGCTGATCTGCGTCGGAACGCCGAGTCGCCCGGACGGCTCGCTCGACCTCAAATACGTGAAGCAGGTCGCCGGGCAGATCGGTTCGAAGCTGAGCCTCACCGCCCCCGACCACCGCGTGGTCGTACGCAGCACCGTATTGCCCGGAAGCACCCGTGGCGTCGTGATGCCCGAGGTCGAACGCGCCTCGGGCCGACCCGCCGGCGATGGCTGGGACATCTGCACCAACCCCGAGTTCCTGCGCGAGGGCGTGTCGCTCGAGGACTACGACAACCCGCCGCGCGTTCTCGTCGGCGAGCGCGAGCCCGGGGGTGGACGTCCGGTGCTCGACCTCTACGCTGACGTCGAAGCGCCGCGCTTCTCGGTCCCGCTCGAGGTCGCGGAAGCCGTGAAGTACACAGACAACGCCTTCCACGCGCTGAAGGTGAGCTTCGGCAACGAGGTCGCACGCGTCTGGTCTGCGCGCGGCGCCGACCCGGCGCTCGTAATGGACATCGTGACGCAGGACCGCAAGCTCAACATCTCGCCCGTCTACCTGCGTCCCGGTTTCGCCTTCGGCGGCAGCTGTCTGCCCAAGGATCTCCGGGCGCTGACCTTCGCCGCGCGCGAAGCGACCATCCAGATCCCCATGCTCGACGCCGTCATCCCGTCGAACGAGGTGCAGATCCGGCGCGCGCTCGAAGCCGTGCTCGAGACCGGCAAGCGCCGCGTCGCGCTACTCGGCCTCGCGTTCAAGAGCGGAACGGACGACCTGCGCGAGAGCCCACTGCTCGAACTCGCCAAGCGATTCATCGGCGAAGGCCTCGAGCTCACGATCCACGACCCGGCCGTCTCACTGGCGCGGCTGATCGGAACGAACCGCGACTTCCTCGAAAAGAGCCTGCCGCACATCAACCGACTGCTGCGCGAAACGATCGACGAAGCGGTCGCAGGCGCGGAAGTCGTCGTCATCGGCCATGGCAGCGACGAGTACGCGCGCGACGACGAATGGCGCTCCGAAGGGAAGCTGGTTCACCGCCTCGTGTGAGGATCGTCGGCTGCTTGCGCAGCGCAGCCTCAGCGCGCACGCGCAACCTTCCCGTCCCTTCAGCTCGGTTCGAGCCCGCAGCCGCGGATCTTCTGAAGCAGAGTCTTGTAGCTGACGCCCAGTAAGCGGGCGGCCTGCTTGCGATTCCCGTTCGTGCGGTGACGGATGTGCTCGATCACTTCGCGCTCGGCTTCGAACGAGGCCCGACGTCCGACTTCCCGCAGCGGGATCTCGCCGGCGGTCTGCTCCACTTCCTCGAACAACTCCGCCAGCGCGCTGCTACCGGTCATCACGGATTCGCGCGGTTGCCTGAGCCCATCGAGGATCGAGCTCTCACTCTCGAG
>CAXMSF010000330.1:0-4525 GCA_964196055.1 uncultured Gammaproteobacteria bacterium
CGTAGTCGGGATGAAAGGCCAGGCCGAGCAGGCCCTGCTCGTTGCCGGTGGACAGAGCCGACAGTTCCAGGAAGGGATCGTCGTACAGACTCCAGTCGTTGCGATCGAGAATTTCGATCCGCCCGCTGTGCTGCTCGATCACGAATACACGGTTGGAATCGCCGGCGGGCGCCGTCAGGAATACCGGACGCGAAAGCCCTGTCGCTACGCGCAGGGTGTCGAAGGCGGCGGCTGCATCCGCGAGCAGGACGCACGTGCAACACGCGATTCCTGCGGCGAAGTTCTTGATTCGCCCCCGCATCGATGCTCCTCCGCCGCCACGAGCGGCTGGAAATTCGTCCGTCCGAGCCGGTACGGTGATTAGCCAGCTTAGCAATCGGCGGACAGATGGCTGCGACTGGTGTCACAGTTCGACCCGAACACAGGAACGACCGCCGGCTCGGCGAAGCCTGAAACCGAGCGTCAATCGGGCGCCGTCTCGATCGCACCCGTGTCGACGTAGCCCTGGAACTCGTCGGGCGTGAGCCCAAGCAGTTCGCGGAAGACCGCGTCGTTGTCCTCGCCGATCGATGCGCCCGCGCGGCCGGTGCGCCCGGGCGTTCCGGTGAGGCCGAGCGGGATCCCGGTCGCGACCACGCTGCCCTTCTTGCGATGTTCGATCTCTTCGAAGAATCCACGAGCTGCGAGCTGCGGATCGCGCTCGTATTGGTCGGCCACGTCCTGCACGACAGCCGCCGCGATCCCGATCGTCTGGAGCTCTTGCATCACCTCGTCGGGGGCGCGCGCGCGCGTCCACGCCTCGACGCCGACATCGAGCGCAGCCGCGTGCTCGACACGCTTCGCCGCGGTCGCGAAGCGCGGGTCGCCCTTCCACTCCGGTCGCGCGATCGCAGCACAGAAACGCCCCCACTCCGCATCGTCCACCACGGAGAGCACGCACCAACGGTCGTCTCCCGCGCAGGGGTAGCAGCCGTGCGGCGCACGCAGTAGCGAACCGTTCGCGAGCTTTCGCGGCTCGCGCCCGGTCGCGAGCGCCTGCATCATGTCCGGGCCGATTGCAGCCACCGTGCTTTCGAATTGCGACAGGTTGATCGCCTGCCCTTCTCCGGTGCGCGCGCGATGCTCGAGAGCGGCCATCACGGCAACGAGTCCGTGCAGTGCCGAAAGTCCATCGGGGTAGGCGTATTGGGTCACGGTACAGCCCCGCCCCGAAAACCCCGAGAGCGTACTCATGCCCGACAGCGCCTCGATGTTCGGCCCCCAGGTCACGAACGACCGATCGGGCCCTGTATCCCCGTAGCCCGACGTGCTGAAGTAGATCAAGTCGGACTTCTCGGCGCGCAGCGCCTCGTAACCGAGTCCGAGTTTCTCCATCACTCCGGCGCTGAAGTTCTCCACCACCACGTCCGCATGCGCGACCAGCCGCTTCGCCAGCGCAACGGCCTCCGGCCGCGTGAGGTCGAGTGCGACGAATCGCTTGCCCGCATCCCAGTCGGTGAACCACGGCGAGAGTTCGGGCTGTGTGCCGAGCTCCGGTGATCCGGGCGGAACGTAGAGGCGCACGACACTCGGCCGCTGCTGCGACTCGACCTTGATCACGTCGGCACCGCACCAGGCCATGAAGCGCCCGATCCACGGCCCTGCCATGCCGGCCGTGAACTCGACCACGCGCAGGTCCGCGAGCGCGCCGGAAGCCGTGCCCGCGGGTTTCGCGACCGCCGCGTCGGCAGCGCCGCGGGCAATCGTCGGAGCAACGCGATCCGCTTCGAAACCTTCGCCGTCGTGTTCGCCGACCCGTGGCGCCGGGCGCGCAATTCGCCACGGCGTTCTTGCGTGCCGGTACGGCGCCCCGGGAAGACGCAGCCTCGTTCCATCCGCGCCGGTGACCTCGACGAAGTAGTCGCGCGCGTGCAGATGGCGATCGACCGTCACTGCGACCGCAGAATTGACCGGCGTCATCGCGATGTGGCGCCGCTGTCCCTCCCGGTAGATCTCTTCAGCGTTGAATCGCCCGGTGAACTCGGAGATGAACAAGTCGAGTAGTTCCCGGTAGGGAAGTCGGTTCGACGACGGCCCGCGGAACATCGGGTCGAGCACTTCCTGGTTGCCCGTCACTTCGTGAATCCACTCCGCGAGTGCCTGCCAGTGCAGCGGACGGTTCACCATCAGGTAGACGAGACCGTCACTGCACGGATAGGCGCCCGACGGAACCGATGCGAACAGCCCGGTGCCGCCACGGCGCGGCACGATGCCGTCGTCGAGCCACTTCCCCACGCCACAGATGTGGGCAATGGAGGTCGTCGTCTCGTGTGTGGAGATGTCGACGTGTTGTCCCTTTCCGGTTCTCCGGCTGTGATGCAATGCAATCAAGCTGCTCGCCGCGGCACAGGTCGACGTGGCGATGTGGCACTGTTCACCCGCGAGCGTGACCGGTGGATCCTCGGGCTCACCGGTGACCGCCATGCTGCCGCCGAGCGCCGCTGCGACGAGGTCCGCCGAGCGGAAGTCGCGGCGCGGTCCCGTCTGTCCGAAGCCCGTGATCGACGTCATCACGAGCCCCGGATTGGCCTCCCGCAGGGTCGACCAGCCGAGGTCGCGCGCAGCCAGGGTCCCGGGTGGCAGTGTCTCGATCACGAGATCCGCAGTCGCGGCGAGCCGACGCAAGCGATCGCACGAAGCCCGGTCGTCGAGATCGAGCACCACGCTGCGCTTGCTGGTGTTCATGTACTGAAAGAAGAAGCTCCGGTCCTCGCCGGGCAGGTCGCCTGCGAACGGCGGGAACGCACGAGTCGGGTCGCCGCCGGGCGGCTCGATCTTGATCACGTCAGCGCCGAGGTCGGCGAGCAACTTGCCGCAATAGACTCCCGACTCGTCCGCCAGCTCGAGAACTCGAATTCCCGCAAGCGCGCTGGCCGCTTCGATCGTCATGGTCGGAGATCGTCTCGGTTCCCGATTTCGTCCACCAGCCCGAAGCGGAGTGCGGTCTCGGCATCGATCCGGCGGCCCGACAGCACGAGTTCGGCCGTCCGCTGGCGCCCGATGCGTCGCGGGATGCTCGCCGTGCCACCGGCCCCGGGCACCAGCCCCATCGCGACCTCGGGAAGCTGAAAGACCGCGTCGGGTGCTGCGACGACGCGCCCTGCGAACGCGGGCAGCTCGGCGCCCGCACCCACGCAGGATCCATGCACGAAGCAGACGACTCGATCGGAACAGTCCGAGAGCATCCGCCCGGCGTTGCGCGTCGATCGAATCATGTGGGCCGTGGCGGGGTCGCTCAGTGTTCCGAATTCGTCGAGATCACCGCCGCTCGAAAATGATCGCCCGGCCCCACGCAACCTCACTTCGCGAATCGACGCATCGCCGAGCGCGACCCGAAGCCCCTCGCAGAGCGCGTCGCGCATCTCGGCCGAAAACGCGTTGTGCTTCTTCGGGCGGTTCAGCGTGAGATCGAGCCGATCGTCGCAGCGTTCGACGAGCACTGCGGGTGAGAGTTCGGACGAGTGGCCGCGACTCCCGGACAGTTCGCGTTTCGCCAGCCATGCAGTGAATTCGGGACCGGCCTGGAGCATCGAGTAAGTCAGCGATTCCGCGACCAGTGCCTCGTGGACGCTCGCCGTCTCGCTGTGCCGGAGCAGTTGCACGAGTGCCGTCGCGGCGAGCGGCGTCGCGCGAACCGCAGCCAGCACCGGCTCGAGTTCGACTTCGTCATCGCCGACGATGTCGAAGGCTCCCAGCAGTGCTGCGGCCGCCGGCCCCGCCGAGGCGTCGCCGAGCGCCAGACTCGGACACGGCAGGCGCGCGAGCGCGCGACGGGCACGCTCGACGTCGCCCGCTTCCGCTTCGTCGCCGCCGATGCGCAGATCGACGACGAGCAGCGCCGATCCGGTCAGCGCCGAGCACGACTCTTCGACGTACGGGGACCCGAGCAGGCCGATCGCTTCGCCGAGCGAGAGCGGCCGGGCGCCGAGCGCGTCGCTTACGACGCTTCTCCCATCATCTGCGCGCGAACGCGACGGCGCAGCAACTTGCCGGTCTCGTTGTAGGGAAGCTCGTCGCAGAATTCGATGCGCTCGGGTGCTCGCGACGATCGCAGCTGATCCTTCACCCAGCTGCGCAGCTCGTCCGCGCTCGCGGACAGCCCCTCCTTCAACACCACGGAAGCCGCGACGGCCTCGCCCCACTGCTCGTCGGGAATCCCCACCACGGCGGCGTCCGCGACGGCCGCGTGCTCGAGCAACGAGTCTTCCACTTCGCCGGGCGAAATGTTCTCGCCACCGCGAACGATGATGTCGTCGATGCGCCCTTCCAGAAACAGATAGCCGTCGGCGTCCATCGAACCGCCGTCCCGCGTCGGGAACCAGCCTTCCTTGTCGAGCCTACTGGCGCGCCCGAGATATTCGCCCGACACCTGCTCGCCGCGCACGTAGATCTCGCCGCGCTCGCCCGGGCCGAGCGCCTTGGCCTCGTCGTCGCGAATGCTGACCTCGACACTCGGCAGCGGCCGTCCGACCGAAACCAGGCGATG
>CAXMSF010000331.1:0-6394 GCA_964196055.1 uncultured Gammaproteobacteria bacterium
TTCGAGCGAATGCGTGCGGGGGACGTGTCGGTCGTAGATCTGTTTCATGATGATGCGTCTTTGGTCGGGCTCGGCACGACGAGAACCGGCAAGGCGGCAATTCGGGAGTTCTATCAGGGAGTGATCGAACGAGCCGGCCCGACTCCACGCTCCGCCGGGCCTCTGCTTGCGAGCGGGACCCGCGTTGCCGCCGAGGTCTTCATCGATCTGTCGGACGAAGTGAGCGTTCACGCCGTGGATATCTTCGTGGTCGAAGCGGGCCGCATCCGGTCCCTGAGCTACTTCCTGTGCGCTCACTCCGATTAGGCGCTTGAGCGCCGCCAAATCGGGCGTCGGTGAGTAGACTCCAGCTCCGGAGGTTGCCCATGAGTCGCACGACGCGAGCCGTCGAAGCCTTTGCCGCACGTTGATGGCAGGAATCCAGCTGGAAAGTTCGCCACCGCTGTTTCCGATGCTCTGCGGGGCTCGATGAACGGGTCCGGAGGGCGTCTTGCGGGCCTGGCGACACTAGCGGTCGCCATCATGGTACCGGTGACGCTGCCGGTTCCGGTGTTGCGCGAATTGGTGCAGGAGCGCTTCGCGGTCTCCGAGTTCCTCACGTCGCTCTTCATGTCGTTCAACATGGTGGGGGGAGTCATCGCAGCACCGATCGCGGGCGCGGTGGCCGACCGGCTCGGCGACCGGCGCTGGCTGCTGGCCGGAGCGCTCGCGGTCGACGCACTGTGCTTCTGGTTGCTGACTGCCCCGATTCCGTTCGAACTCTTTCTCGCGATTCGCTTCGTCGAGGGCTGCGCGCACATCACCGCGCTGTCGCTGTTGCTCACACTCGCGTCGCAGGCCTTCCCCGTTGCGCACCGCGGCCGCGCAATGGGGCTCGTGGGTGGGAGCATGATGCTCGGAATCGCACTCGGCGCGCCTTTGGGTGGCGTGCTCGGCCGGCAAGGTCCGCTGTTCCCGCTCCAGGTCGGGGCGGGCCTGCTCGCCTTGGCGGCGATCGCTGCGCGCCCGCTCGTACGCGAAACGGGTGGTCGCTCCGAGCGACCGGCCTTCCGCGATATCGTTGCGACGCTGCGCGCGAACCCGATCATCCTCGCACCGCTCACTTTCGCCTTTACCGACCGTTTCACGGTCGGATTCTTCACCACGACCTTCGCCCTCTATCTGCGGCGAATCTACGATCTCTCTTCGTCCGAAATCGGATTCTTGATTGCGACCTTCATGCTCCCGTTCGCGCTGCTTTCCTATCCCTTCGGTCGCTTCGCCGAAAAGCGTTCGCCGGTCGCGATGTTGTGTATCGGCAGCCTGCTCTACGGGGTCTGCACGGCTGCGGTCGGTTTCACCGCGCCACCGCTTCTGTACGGGTTGATGTTGGCGACGGGGGCCGCGGCTGCAGTGATGTTCGTGCCGTCGATGTTGATGACGATGCAGGTCGTGTCCGATCGAGTGCGTGCTACCGCGCTGGGCGCGTTCAACGCTGCTGGCTCGCTCGGGTTCATCCTCGGCCCGCTCACGGGCGGCGCAATCAGCCAATTCGTTGCCGGCCGAGCGGACTGGCTTTCCGGTTACCGCGCGGCATTCGTCGTGGCGGGTGCCAGCGAATTGCTCTGTGTCGCGATCGCACTGCCGCTGCTTCTAAAGCACGTTCGTCGACGCGCCGGCGAACAGATGGTGGCATAATCGAGCATCTCGGTTGGAAGAAGGCGGAACTCGCGGAATGACGGACGGCACGCAAGGCGAGGCGGCGGAATCGGGCCCGGGATCGACGCCGGGCCCGGGCGGCAGTCCGGGCGACTCGACGATTTCGGTCGGCTATCGCAACTACGTCCTCGGTGTCCTGTTCACCGTCTACGTGATCAACTTCATCGACCGCCAGGTACTGTCGGTCTTCATCGATCCGATCAAGGCCGAGTTCGATGTCTCCGACACTGAGATGGGGCTGTTGGTCGGCTTCGCGTTCGCGCTGTTCTACACCTTTGCGGGGATCCCAATCGCGCGCTGGGCCGATCGCGGGAATCGCCGATCGATCATCGCACTAGGCCTCGCCATTTGGAGTGGAATGACGGTCGCGTCGGGGCTCGCGCGTAGCTTCGCCCAACTCGCCCTGGCGCGAGTCGGCGTCGGCATCGGTGAAGCCGCGGGCAGCCCGCCTGCGCACTCGCTGATCTCGGACTACTTCCCGCTGAACAAACGCGCGACCGCGCTCGGTATCTATGCGTCGGGGGTCTACGTGGGATCCGCGATCGCGTACCTCGGCGGCGGCTACCTCGCGGCGAATTTCGACTGGCGGGTGGCCTTCTACGCGTTGGGAGTGCCGGGACTGTTGTTCGCATTCGTTGTGCGTTTCACGGTTCGCGAGCCGGCTCGCGGTTACTCGGAGCAAGCAGCGGGCAGTGCCGAGACGACGACATTCGGTGAGACCCTGAGGCACCTGCTCGGCTGCCGCTCGTGGGTCTACCTGATGTTCGGATCCTCGTTGCTCTCGATTCTCGGCTATGGCGTGCTGATGTGGGGCTACCCCTTCTTCGGCCGGGTGCACGACTTGCAGCCACTCGAAATCGGAGTCTGGTTGGCTGCGATCGTCGGCATCGGGGGCAGCCTCGGCACTTTCGGCGGCGGCAGTCTGGTCGATCGGCTCGCGAGCGGCGATCCGGGCTGGTACATGCGCCTACCCGCACTGTTGACCGCCATCGCGATGCCGTTCGGATTCGCGTTCCTGCTCGCCGAAGGCAGCACACGGTCGTTCGCGTTCTTCTTTCCGTTCTACGTTCTGTCGAACGCGTACGTACCGGCGATGCACACGATCAACCAGAACCTCGCGAAGTTGCGCATGCGCGCGACCGCGGCTGCGATCATGTTGTTCATCGTCAATATCGTGGGCGCGGGTGCGGGACCGCTGATCGTCGGGATGCTGAACGACTTCTTTGCGCCGCGTTTCGGCGACGAGGCAATTCGCTATTCGCTGCTGACGATCTCACTGGCGGGCCTGTTTGGTGCGTTCTTCTTCTATCTGTCCAGCCGCACGCTTGCCGCCGATCTGCGGCGCGTGCGGGAGTGACGCGCCGCGGCCTCAGCCGGCCATCATCCCCTGGTCGACGCTGAAGATCGATCCGTGCACCATCTTCGCCTCGTCGGAAGCCACGTATGCGATCGCGGACGCGATGTCGCTCGGCTGCGCGAAACCGCGAACGCCCGTGAAGCGGTCGATCAGCTTCCAGTCGAGGTCGTCCGGGAAGTCGATCCCCTTGTTCATCTGGGTGTCGGTTCCCGCCGGGCAGATCGCGTTGATGCGAAGCGGTTCGTTGATGAACTCCATCGCAAGTGAGCGCGTCAGCTGCACCAGGCCGCCCTTGCTCGCGCAGTAGGCTGCGGTATAGGCCTGGCCCATTAGCCCCGCGTTCGATGCGACATTCACGATGTTGCCGTGTGTTTCGAGCAGGTGGGGGATCGCTTCCTGGCAGAGGTAGAACGGCCCCGAGAGATTCACCCCCAGCACCAGATTCCAGTCGCCTTCGCTCATTTCGGGCGAGTGGGCGAAGCGGACGATTCCCGCGATGTTGGCGAGCACGTCGAGCCGGCCGAAGGTGTCGACCGCACGTTGCACGGCCTCGGCGCATTCACCGCGTTGCGTGACGTTGCAGAGATGGCATTCGATCCGGCCACCTTGCTCCTTGATCATCAGGCCGGTTTCTTCGAGTCCGGCTGAGTCGACGTCGACGGCGAGAACGCGTGCGCCCTCGGCCGCAAGGCGGATGCAGGTCGCTCGCCCCATTCCGGATGCGGCGCCGGTGATGAGTGCGACCTTGTCGTTGAATCGTTGTTCCATTCTTCGATCCTCAGCTTTGGTGTTGCGTCGTTTGGGCTCACGCGACCAATTCGGCCGCGGCGTCCTCGATTGCATCGATCGTGACATCGATGTCCTCGTCGCTGTGGACCATCGAAACGAAGAACTTCTCGTGTGCCTTGAGGATGCCGCGGTCGAGCAGGAGCTCGGCGAAGCGATGTCCCAGTGCCGCGTCGGCGCCTTGTGAGCTTCGGAAGTCGACGATCTCGTGATCGCTGAACCAGGGCTGGAAGGCGGGTGGCTCACCGAGTATCTGCACCGGAACGCCCGCGTTCCCAAGGTGCTTCTCGAGTGCCTGCATCAAGCGACGGCCGCGCGCGAACAATGCCTCGTAGGCGCCGTCTTGCTTGAGTTCGCGCACGATGGCGAGCGCGACCGCACAAGAGATCGGGTTGCCGCTGAAGGTGCCGGTGAGCGAGACATAGTCTCCGGTCAACCGCCGCACGCCTTCCGCGTAGCGCATGATTTCGTCTCGGCCACAGACCACAGAGATCGGGTGCCCGCCCGAGATGCTCTTGCCGAGCGCGCACAGATCCGGCGTTACGCCATAGTATTCCTGGGCGCTGCCGTAGGCGAGTCGGAAGCCGGTGACGACTTCGTCGAAGATCAACGGGATGTCGTTTTCGGCGGTAAGCGTCCGCAGGCCCGCCAGGAAGCCGTCCTTCGGCGGAATGGTGCGCTGCATCGGCTCGACGATCACCGCAGCCAGCTCGTCGCGGTGGCGCAACAAGATGTCGGCGGTCGTTTCGATGTCGTTGAACGGCGCCACCAGTACGTCGCCCAGGACCGAATGCGGAATGCCCTCGGAGTTGGGCGAAGGCTGCGGGTAATCGGGCGCTTGCTTGGTCCACTGGTTGCTCATGAGCACGTGGTCGCCCTGGCCGTGGTAGCCGCCCTCGAACTTCAAGATCTTGTCGCGCCCGCGGTAGGCGCGTGCGAGCCGCAGCGCGAAGAACGTGGCGTCCGAGCCGCTGCTCGCGAAGATCACGCGTTCCGCGCAGGGTACGGCGGCGACGATTTCCTCGGCGAGCAGGATGGACGCTTCGTTGGGGAGCAGGTAGCTGCTGCCATGTAGGGCCGCCTCGCGGCCCGCGGCGACTACGGCCGGATGGGCGTGGCCGAGAAACATCGGGCCCGAGCCGAGCAGGTAGTCGATGTACTCGTTGCCACTCATGTCGATGAGCTTCGAGCCACGGCCTTCGCGCACGATCATCGCCGCTTTCAGCGACATCGTCGGCGTGCGGGCGCTCGCGGGCAGCAGCCGTGCTGCCTTGTCGAGCAGCTCCCGTTCGTAGTCGCTGTGGTCGCTGCGCTCGAATCGCTTCGCCATGGCGCCATTGCTCCGGTGGATCGGCCCGCTAGGCCTTCATTCCGTGGAATTCCATGTAGTCGGCGAAGCGGTCGAGAATTTCGCTCTCGCTCAGGCCGAAGTCGTCCTTCTTGTAGCTGTGCTGGCCGTGTTTGCCCTGCGGATGGTCGGCTTGCCACCGCTCGAGGCACTTCTCGCCTTCGGGCGAGAGCACCTGGTCGAAGCGCTCGTAGATGCGCTTCACCGAGCCGACCGGGTCCGCCATGAAGTCCGCGAAGTGAAGGTCGAAGAAACGCTCGGAGCCATGCTCTCGCCGGTACGCGACGCCGGCGTCCGCGGCGGTGCTCCAGCTCTCGAGTTGCTCGCGCGCGATGTACTCCATGTCGACCCGATCCTCGTGCATCTCGCGAACTTTCGCGATGAAACTCGTGTACGACGCCATCACGGTGCGCGGGTCGCGGTGGGTCTGCACGATGCAGGCATCCGGGTAGACATCGATCAACGCTTGCAACTGCCGCAGGTGCACCGGGTACTTAAGCAGCCAGCGCCGGTCGGGATCGTGCATGCCGATCAGCTGCACCAGCCGTCTGTGCCGCTGGTAGGTTTCGGGGTGCGGGGTCGACCAGTACCACTCGTTGTAGCCTGGGAGAGTGGCGCTGGTTTCGAAACGATCGTCCGTGAAGCTCTGCGCGAGAATGTGCCGACACTCCTCCGGCCACTCCGCGCGCATTTCGTGCACGGTCATGAGCGACGGCGTCACCTTGTAGAGAAAATCGATTTCGGCCTGCGAGGCGCGAAAGTCCGGGTGGTCGTCCCATTCTTCGCGCGGCGGTCGCGGCTGCGGGTTCGCGGACATCCAGTATTCGAGCTTCTGGGTGCCGGGGTCCTGCCCCATGAGGTAGTGGAGCGCGGTGCTGCCGGTCCTTACCAGGCCGAGGATGATGATCGGTCGCCGGATCTCCTGCTCGCACTCGCCCGAGTGCTGCTTCAGGCGTGCTTCGCAGAGCAGTCGCGATTTCAGGATCTTGACGAGTTCCTGTCGAACGATCGCGCGACCGAGATCGGAGAGATGCGCATCCTCGTCGAACGACCGCAGTAGCCGCCCGAGTGCTTCGCGATACGTCGGATCGCCGAAATCGTCGAGTCCGAGTTCCTGGCTCGCGGCTTCGTGGTAGGCGTCTTCAGACGCTGCGAAGCGGGTGTCCGAACCTGCACTCATGCCTGCTCCCGGTAGTCGATCGAGG
>CAXMSF010000332.1:0-5997 GCA_964196055.1 uncultured Gammaproteobacteria bacterium
GGGCAGGGGGGGGTCAGGTTTTTAGTTCGTTGCGGGAGTGGCGCAGCATGATCTGGTCGTAGAGGCGGGGCCAGAGGCGTCGGGCCCAGTAGGACTGCTTTGCGACACGACCTACCAGTAGTTGCCGACGGCGCTCGGCTGTGGCCGCGACGATCTGCTGAGCGGCCGATTCCGGTGAGATCACTTCTCCTACGGTGGCGCGGGCGCTGCCCGGTCTTGCGGCACCCGCATACGGGCTGCCGGCGTCGGGGTGGTCGCGCTGTGAATCGACGAATGATGGGCAGACGATCAGCACGTTCACGCCGTGCTCCGCAACTTCGCTGCGCAGCGTCTCGAAGAATCCGTGGAGGGCGTGCTTCGAGGCCGAGTACGCGCAGCGACCGTAGAGGGGCGCGAAGCCCGCGACGCTCGACATCACGACCACCTGCCCGTGGCGCGCGAGCAGGTCGGGCAGCGCGGCCTTGGTGCAGGCGACCGCGCCTGTGAAATTCACCGCCATCACTTGCGAAACGGTCTCGAGCGCGATGTCCGCCACGGTGCTGAAGTGCGTAATTCCCGCGTTGTTGAGCAACAGGTCCACGGGGCCGTGCTCGGCACGGATCTGCGCGAATGCCTCATCGCACGCGGCTGGGTCGGTGATGTCGAGGCTCTGACCATGCACACGGCCCGAGTCGTCGGAATTCTCCAGACTTCGCAACGCGGCCTCATCGATATCGAGCGCCGAGACCCGCGCGCCCGCCTTCACGAGTTCCTCGCAGAGCGCTCGGCCCAGCCCACCGGCCGCGCCGGTCACCACGGCATGCTGGTCGTGAAGAGACAATCCCCTCCTCTCGCGACGCCGTCAGGAGTCGCCGTTCGAAGCTCGATGGCTCCAGAAGTAGTCGAAGGCCTCGCGGCTGCTCTTGCGTGGCTTGTAACCGAATTCCGACTGGAGCCGTGCGTTCGAGAGCACCGGCCGATATCGCAGGAAGTCGACCTGCTCGGGCCCGTACTGCGACAGGCCGATCGGGTGCAAAGCGGCGAGCACCCCTCGAATCAACCAGGCCGGAATCGAAATCATGCGCTTGCCGACCGCGTCCGCGATTTCGGCCAGCGTCATCACGCCGTCACCTGCGAGATTGTAGATCCCCGTGCGTCCGTCCCGCACGCCGATCACGAGGCAGGCCACGACATCCTGATCCCATATGAAGACGAAGGGTGTGTCCGATCCCCGCACGCCGATCATGACGGCCTTCTCGAACAACGCAGTGATCTGGTTGTTCGCATTCGCACCCAGGACGGTTCCAGGGCGAAAGATCAGCTGTTCCAGTTCCGGATGCTCCTCGCGGTGCCGCGCGAGCATTTCTTCGACCAGGCGCTTGTGATCCGAGTAGGCGAACTCCGGGTTGCCGCGAATCGGATCGTCTTCGGAGAGCGGCTGGGCGTTGTCCGCGTAGTAGCCATAAGCAGCGCCACTGCTCGTGACGATGAAACGTCGCACGCCGGCAGTCAGGCAGGCCGCGAGCACGTTCTCGGTCCCTCCCACGTCGATCGAGTACAGCAGCTCGCGGCTCGTTTCCTTGCCGGGCGTCACGATCGCGGCCAGGTGCACCACAGTGTCGACGGCGTGCTCGCGCAACAACTCCGCGACCTCGGGGCCGCGGATGTCGCCGATCGCGTAGATGACACCGGGCAAGCGCTCGCTGTCGGGAACTTCTCGCACGTCGAGCGAGACCAGCGTCTCGACATCGCCGCGATTGGCCGTGAGCGCCGCCACGAACTGCGAGCCGATGAATCCCGATCCGCCGGTGACGAGCACGGAGTGCGAGTTCGAAGCCACTCTACTAAGCGCCTCCGGGTTCGAGATGCATTTGTTTGAAGTCCGCTAGATGGGGCGCGAATTTGTGCATCACCGGGTCGACATCGACGTGGATCACGCAGACGCGACCGCCCTCGATGCAGCGCCGGATTGCGGGTTCGAGATCTTCGTTCCGGCTGACGCGTTCACCCACCGCCCCCATGCTCTCGGCCAGCAGGTCGAAGCGTGTTTCGCCGAGATCGGTATTGATCGTCTGGTCGTCGGGCAACTTGCCTTCAGTGAGGGTCTTCTGCGGGTCGAGCGTGATCTCCTGGTTGACCTTCACCATGCCCCACTGCCGATCGCACAGAACGAGGAAGATCACCGGCAGGTCGTTCCGAACTGCGGTCTCGATCTCTTGCGAATGGAATCCCATCGCGCCATCTCCGATGATGCAGTAGACCGCGCGCTTGGGGAACGCGACTTTGGCCGCGAGAGTCTGCGCGACTCCCGCGCCGAGCATCCCGAACTTGAAGGTCGAGAGCATCGAGTGCGGTGCACGAATCTCGTGGAACATGTTGGCCCAGACGGCGGCGTTACCGCCGTCGGCCACGAGCACCGCGTCATCATCGAAAATGTCGCGGCAGGCTTTCGCGACACGGGCCGAGTTCACGAGCTCGGTCTCGCGCTCGAGCATCTCGCCGA
The DNA here is from genome assembly GCA_964196055.1 of uncultured Gammaproteobacteria bacterium. GTDB lineage: Bacteria > Myxococcota_A > UBA9160 > UBA9160 > SMWR01 > JAFDEI01. The sequence continues at coordinate 2,483 of CAXMSF010000332.1, forward strand.
GCACGGCGTGGCCCTCGTGCTTGGCCGTCGCGTACTCCTCGAGCTTCGCGCGCCGTTGCCCGAGGCTCGGCGGCGCGGAGTGGGCCTTCAGCTCGGCGAGCAGGGTGGAAAGAAAACTCCGGATGTCCGCCACCACGGCAATGTCGACCGGCTTGTTCTGGCCGAGCACATCCTCGTCGACGTCGACCTGGATCAACTGCTGCTCGTCGGGGCTACGCCAGTAGGGCGGCTTGCCCCACCAGTCGGTCTCGCCGAAGCGGGTTCCGAGCGCGAGCACCAGGTCGGCGTCATTTCGCACCCGAGTGTTGAGTTCGAGCAGATTCATCGGAATCGAAAGCTGCGAACGTTCATCGATCACGTCGCGCGCCGCCCAACTCGTGGTCACGGGTACCTGCAAGACCTCGGCGACTTCGAGCAACTCCGCGGTCGCTCGCGCGTGCAACACACCGCTGCCCGCATGGATCATCGGCTGATCGGCTTGCAGCAGACGCTCGGCGGCTTCGCGAACCAGCGCCTCCGGCGCAGCCGAGCGCGCCGTGCGCCGGTAGCGTTCGGGAGGCGTGAAGGCGAGGCCCGTTTCCGGGAACGCGCCGTTCACGATGTCCTCGGGCACGCACAAGTGCACCACACCGGGTCGACCGATCCGGCAGCGTCGCAGAGCACGCCGGGTGATTTCGGGAACGCGATCGAATGATTCCGCGGCTTCACTCGACTTGCTCATGGGCCGGATGGCTGCGACCTGGTCGAAGTACTGGTACGTGCCGCCGCGATCGGGGTTCACGATCGCGGCGCGGCGCCAGCTCGTGATCAGCAGCACCCGATTGCCTTCGCCATTCTCGACCGCCACACCGGCCAGCGCGTTGGCGGCGCCGGGTCCGTTACTCGCGATGCAGACGCCGAGTTTCCCCGTGATTCGCGCGTAGGCACCGGCCATGTGGACCGCGCTCGTTTCGTGACGCGGAGTCACGAGTCGGATCCCGACGTCGCGAAGGCTGGCATAGAGACCGAAGTAGCTGCCGTCGATGATGCCGAATACCACCTCGACGCCTTCGGCTCGGAGCATGCGGGCGATCACCGCGCCGCCGGAAATCGAAGCCATCAGAGAACTCTCCTTTTCTCCCCACCCGGGCAGGAGCTTAACAATGTATGGGCGAGATTTCGCTCCTGGCAGCAGGCCGACGAGGCGGAGCGGAATGCAGCGGTCGGCGTCAGTCTTCGGGAGCCGACGTCCACTGCTTCCCGAAGTCCGACGTGAACCACGTCTCGGGTTGCATCGCCACGATCAACCCGGGCCGATTCGTCGGGTCGGTCTTGCTGACTGCGATGTAGACGTCGCCCAACTTCTTGCCGAGGTAACGCCGGGCCATCAAGCGCTCGTCGCGATCCTTGTCGGACGGCCGGACGCTCGTCACCGGCCCCTCGATGCTGACGAACTTGTAGGGTGGAGTCTCGCTCTGGATGCACAGACTGAAGCGACCCGCCCGATCGATCAAGCGCTGCTTCACCGAGTCCGATTCGACCATGATCCAGACTTCGCCGCCCGGTTCGTAGACGTACCAGATCGGAACGGTGAGCGGCGCGCGACCGCGACGTTCGAGCCCGATCACAGCGACGTGAACTTCGGCGAGGAATGCCTCGCGTTCTTCCTGGGTCATGGGACGTGACACACCGGCTTCTCCTCGAACGCGATCGGGTACTCCGGCAGCATAACGATTCCAGCGGCGCCCGAGTCCCCGCTGCCTGTGTCCTCGACGCGATGCTTTGTGTCTCAGCCCGCCGATTGTGGCCAATTGCATTCGCTATCGAGTCGAGTGCATTGAGGCGCGTACGCCTGCTGGATTAGAGTCCTCCGACACTTCGAATCGAACACCCTGGAGGCAGCCAGCATGCCGTTCGTTCCGCCGCCGAGACGCACAATCGCGGACGAGTACCGACACGCGAAGCCCGAAGCCGCCGGAGACACCCTCTATGGCGACACGCTCTGGGTGAGCGTCGTCGACCCCGCGGCCGGCATCCATGGGGTCATCCACTTCCACCTCACCAACAACGGTTTCGCACGCTTCGAATCGCTGTTCGTGATCGACGGGGTGGTGCAGCTCTACGGCAACAAGATTCCGATGAACCCGCAGCCCGACGAAGGCCCGTGGTCCGACGGCCGACTCAGCTACGCAATCGTCGAACCCTGGAACCACATCAAGATCGAGCTGGACTGGGAAGCCTATGGCTTCGACCTCGACTTCAAAGGCCGCTTCGCGCCCTTCGACTACGCCGACTGCGTCCCCAACGGTGACCCGCTCGGTGGAATCGGACCGCTTCATGGCGGCCACTACGAACAGGCGATGAACTGCACTGGCAGTTTCGAAATTCGACGCGGACCGAATGCCGGCGATGTCAGGAACATCGACTGTTGGAGTCACCGCGACCACAGCTGGTCGGATCGCTTCGCGAGCCCGCCGAATTGGAAGGTGCGAGAAGCGCACTTCGCCTCGCACTACTGGCCGTCCGTCCAACTGCCCGAACGGCACATCAACGTCTTCGGCAGCTATTTCGAGAACACGCTGGATCCCAAGGACAAGCACGTCGGCGGCTTCATCTCGGACAAGGACGGCTCTCGCCCGCTGCTGAATGCGACGGCCGAGATCGTCCCCAACGACGGCACGGCTGCGATGCGCGAAGCAACCGAGTTCCGCTACGCCTTCACGCTGCCGGACGGCGAAGTCATTCACGTGCGCAGCACGGCGGTGCACGGCCAGATCCAACTCTGGCTGCGGGCCGAAAACGATCTCGAAAACCGGCTCGACTGCTACGAGGCCTTCTGCGACTTCGAAGTCGAGGAAACGGGCGAAAAGGGCACCGGAACGGCCGAGTACAGCATCATGCCCGTCTTCCCACAGTGGAAAGCCTGACTCGCAACCCCCGTCCCGAATGAACCGCGCGTTCTTCCCACGCGTTCCGGGTGCCATTGGACGAGGCCGTTGGATCCGACAAATTTCAGCGAGCCTCGGTACGGGCACTCGCGACACGTCTGTCATATCCTGCCTATCTAACAAATACATTACTTCCCAGACCAACCTGCCGACCTCGACGAGGCCCACCCCATGCCCATGAACGTCCAGAGCATTTCGACCCTCCCCGACAAGATCAACCAGATTCGCCTGCTCACCGCAGAGATCGTCAACAAGGAGATCCTGCCCAATGAAAACAAGCTGTGGCGCGTGCGCCGCGATGGCGATGTGACCGACGAAGAACGCAATGTCTCTCGCGAACTCCGCCGCGGCATCCGCGAGAAAGTCAAGCAGGCCGGCCTGTGGGCACCCCACCTTCCCGAGGAATACGGCGGCTGCGGCCTGTCGTTTCTCGAACTCGCCTACATGAACGAAGTACTCGCGTATGCGATGGGCGCGGCGTCCCTGTTCGGTGTCGTCGCACCGAACTCCGGCAACCAGAAGATCCTGCTCAAATACGGCACAGAAGAACAACGCAAGAAGTGGCTCGTACCGTTGACCGAAGGCAAG
>CAXMSF010000333.1:0-4516 GCA_964196055.1 uncultured Gammaproteobacteria bacterium
GTCCTCGATCGGGAAGCTGCGATACCAGTTCGGAGTGTTGACGTGGCTGACGGAGGTCGTGCCGACCAGCTGAAAGCGCCAACCCTCCTGTCTGTTCTCAATATTCATCCGCGACGTCTGATAGGCTGGAACGAGCCTGAATCTACTTATCGATCGGGCCTATCGCCCGAGAATGGACTCGCAGGGCAGGGCGGAAAAGTCGAATGAAATCAACCCGGATGAATATTGAGAACGCACAGGGGGGCAACGTCACATTTCGCGCCGCCAAAGTTGGAGTCGTAGAACCTCCCATCGCCGAAGATCGCCAGGCCTTCGCGCTGTAAACTCGGAACCCCCCAACCGTTGCAGGACGAGTATTGAGAACACACAGGGATCTTCCGACTGCGCCTCTAGGCGAGCTCGAGCGTCACTTGCTCTGCACGCGCGGTCGCGCCCATTTCGACCAGCAGGTCTCTCGCGGTCTCGAGCTCTTGACGGCGCTTCATGTCGTCGCCCGATTCGCCAGCGTAGTCGGCGTGCTCGAGGTTTACGAGCGGCTCGTAGCCGCGCGCGTGCTCGCGCGCGGCCGCGAGTGCGCGGGCCAGCGCTGCATCAACTTCTTCGCGCGGTGCGCCGCTTCCGCGCGTGATCATCGCGTCGACGAGCGAGGCAAAGGGCAACGGGAGCCGACTCTGCTGCTGTTCGCCGAGAGCCAGCGCGCGGGCGAGTGTCTGTCGTGCGCGATCGATCTCGCCGAGCGGGACCAGCACGCGCGCCATCCAGACGAGTGTGGTCGGTTCCGCCTGTAGGAATGTTCCAGCCTTGTGAGAGGTGTCGACGGAGCGCTCGAGTGCGGACAGCGCCTCGCGCCACTCGCTGGCCAGCGCGAGGCTGATCCCGAGTCCGCGCTGGGTGAAGATAATGCCGATGTTCGTCGCCCCCACCTCCTCGACTCCGGCCGCGCCGCGACGCGCCTGAGCCACCGCGGTCCGTGTATCTCCCGTAAAGTGGCAGTGCTCGACCACGAACACTCGAACGATGTGCGCCGTGACGCCGCTTGCCTGTAGCCCCCTCTCGAAATCCAGCTCCGCCTCGGCGAAGCGACCAGCGAAGCTCAGCAAGGCGCCGCGCATCCCGAGTAGCAGGTGGTAGGGTGAGTAACCGACGAGCTTCTCTCCGGCGCTCGGATCGTGGGCGCCCATGGCGATGCCTTCTGTCGCCGTCTCGATCCCGACAGCCAGGTTGCCCTCGAAATAACAGCCCAGAACTCGACCCCACCGGGCGGCGAGCCTCAGTCCCAGGTCGCTCGTGCGGTCGGACTCGTGGACCGCGCGTGCGAGTAGCAGGTAGGCCTTCGCGCCGTCGCCGGAGTAGAGCGTATACGCGCCGAACGCGAACAAGGCGAAGGCGGCGATGCCTGGATCGCGGGTTTCCTCGGAGAGCCGCATCGACTCGTCGAAGAGCTGTTGTGCCTCATCCCGCTGGATTCCGGCGCGCAACCCGTACCAGAGGATCTGGTTGCGGAGCAGGGCCGCTTCGCGCTTGGTGTCGTCGGTCGGGCGCAGCCGGTCGACGAGGTGTCGGGCGCGTCGGAAGTGCCGCATCGCCCCTTCGAGGTGATGGAAGCCGATCGCCTCGGCCGCACGGTGGTGCCAGATCGAAGCCTGCCTCTCGTCGCCGGCCTCGTCCCAGTGATGGGCGAGAAGCGCCGCCCGCTCGTCGAGCTTGTCACGGTTCGCGTCCTCGAGCGCTCGCGCGACACCGGCATGAGTGCGGCGGCGGCGGTCGCGCAGCTGTGAGTTGAGCGCGACTTCTTGCGTGAGCGGGTGCTTGAAGGAGTACTCGGCGACGGGGTAGAGCGACTCCTCGTAGACGAACTCGGCTGCCCTGAGGACACCGAGCGCCTCGCCGAGCTCGAGCCGAGGAAGGTCCGCGACCGCGTCGAGAATCGGCTCCGCGAACTCGTGTCCAATCACCGACGCAGCCTGCAGCACGCGCTTGTCCCGCTCCACCAGTCGATCGATGCGCGCCGAGAGCAGCGAGTGCACCGTCGCCGGGATTTCGAGGGTCTCGATCGGTGTAACGAGTCGATACGCGCCACGAGAGCCCTCGAGATTGCGCGTCTCGATCAGGCCGCGCACGGTCTCCTCCGCGAAGAAGGGGTTTCCGCCCGTGCGATCGTGCACGGCCTCGGCCACGCCGGCGAGGCTCGGATCTGCACCGAGCAGACCGCTGATCAGCTCGCGGATCGCATCCTCGCCGAGCGGCGCGAGCGGCAGCTGGCGGTACCACGACTTCTGCATCCATGCGGCCTTGTACTCTGGCCGAAAGTTCACGATCAGAAGGTCGGAGCTGCCGGCAATGGCGTCGACCCACTCCTCGACCCAGGCCTCGCTGGCGGCGTCGAGCCAGTGGAGGTCCTCGATGAGGGTCACTGGTGTGTCGTCCACGGGCGGCCGCTGCACGAGACCGCGTAGCACGCCGAAGAGCGCGCGTTGCCGCTCCTCGGGCGACGTCGAGGGTGCCGGGTTGTCCCGGTCCGGCACGCACAGCAGCTCGAACAGCAGTGGCAGCACTTCGCGGTAGCTCTCGTCGAAGAGCAGCATCCGACCTGCGATCTTCTCGCGCGCCAAGCGCTCCGAATCGCTCGCCTCGATCCCGTAGTACTCGCGAAAGACCTGCAGGATCGGTAGCAGGGAGATGTTCTTTCCGTGTGCGACGCAGTGGCCCTGGAAGACGCGGGTGCCGCGAGCGCGGCAGCGTTCGAGGAACTCGAAGCACAGCCGGCTCTTGCCGGTGCCGGCGTCCGCGACGACACCGACGACCTGCCCGTTGCCGGATTGTGCCTGCGTGAGAGCGGCCTCCAGCATGTCCATGTCGCTGTCCCGGCCGACGAAGTTCGTGAGCCCCCGCGAGCGTGACACATCGAATCGTGTCTGCATCGTCGACACGTCGCGCAGCTCCGAGACCAGTACCGGCTCGGCGACGCCCCTGATCGGGAAGGTGCCGAGGTCGAGCAGGGTGAAGTACCCCTGCACCAGCTGCGCGGTCGCGTCGGCGAGATAGATCGTGTCGGGGGAGGCGAGCTCCTGCATGCGCGACGCGAGACCGACCGTGTGGCCCTGCGCGGTGTAGTCCATGCGCAGGTCGTCGCCGATCTTGCCGACGACCACGTTGCCCGAATTGAGTCCGATGCGCGTCGAGAAGTTCACACCGTGCTCGCGTTTGACCTCCCTCGCGTTCTCCGCCAGACGCTCGCGAAGCTCGAGGGCCGCATAGCACGCACGTTGTGCATGATCTTCGTGTGAGATCGGCGCCCCGAAGAGCGCCATGATGCCGTCCCCGGTGTACTGGTTGACCGTGCCCTCGTAGCGGTGCACGCGCTCTGCGAGGATCTTGAAGAACTCATCGAGGATTCCGTGCCAGGTTTCTGCGCCGAGCTGTTCGGAGATCTCCATCGAGCTCTTCACGTCAGCGAAGAGCACCGTCACCTGCTTTAGCTCGCCCTCGAGCGCGCTGCGACTCGTAAGGATGCGGTCTGCGATGTGTGCCGGGGTGTACGCGGCGGGATCGCGCCCGGGGCCGGTCGCGGCCTCGGGCGTATGGAGCCCGTCGAGCGGGCCGGCATGGGACTCGGCGGAAGGAGAACCGAGCCAGACGAGCACCTTTCCGCCGTCGTCCGCAGCGACTCGCTGCACGTCGATCAGCTCTTCCTTGATGTCCTCGAGCGCTTCTTCATCGAGCGCGAACTGGCGTCGCAGCATCCGATAGGAGATGCGGCCGTTTTCTTCCAGAAACGCGCGGACCTGGGTGATGATCTCGAGGAGGTTCATGGAGCCTTCGGCTGGTTGGTGCGGTCATTGTGCCACGGAAACGGCTACGCGAAACGCTTGTCTGTTCTCAATATTCATCCGCGACCTCGGATGGCCTGATCGCGGGCGTTGAAGCCGCTGATCAGGATGCTCCGCGCGCCTTTTTCGCCGAAACCAACATTTTGGGAATAGCGGCGAGCGGGAGGGTCTGTTCATTGAGGTAGCCGGGGGAGGGGCCCCCTCGACCTCGGATCTGGTGCCGCGGGGGTGCCGTATCCGGTGTTCAGTGCCGTCCTAGGTGCCGCGATATGCCGCTCTGTGCCGCCGGATGCCGGTCGCCAACGTGTAGATACTGGCGGTTCCTCGGGTTCTCCTTCGAACCTGAGGGTCGTAGGGTTCGGCTCCCGCTCGCTGTGGTGATTTTCTCACGCATCGAGCGAGAGCCTCAGAATCCCCCCTGATCGCCCCGTATTCCTCGACGTGGGGCGATGGTGGGGGGGAAGTCGGGGCTCCTTCCATCGCTTTCAGCTCTGGACTGGGTCGCCGTGCTGGAGACACATCGGAGACACAAAAAACAGCAAAACACTAATAAAATCAACTAGTGGACGCGGGTTCGATTCCCGCCGCCTCCACCATTTCATGTGAAATAACAGCTACTTGCGTGGCTGTCTTTTTGTTTGAGGCACCGGCGATGCAACTTTCGCCTCGGGTCGAGGATTCGGGCG
>CAXMSF010000334.1:0-16643 GCA_964196055.1 uncultured Gammaproteobacteria bacterium
GTGACCACCACGACCGTCACGCACGCGACACCCGCGGCCCTCTACGCCCACAGCCCCGAGCGCGCCTGGGAGAGCGACGACCGTCTGTCGGACGCGAGCCGCGCCGCGGGCTTTCCCGACATGGCCCGGCAGATGATCGAATTGGCGACGGGGGACGGCATCGAAGTCGTGCTCGGAGGTGGCCGGCAGCACTTCCTGCCAAAATCGGGTTCGGATCCAGAGTCAACGAACGGCGGCAAACGCCTCGACGGACGAGATCTGACCGCAGAATGGCGCTCGGGCCGCGAGAACGCCGTCGTCGTGACGACCCGGGACCAGTTGCTCGGCCTCGACGCCGCACGAACCGGCCCGGTGCTCGGCCTGTTCGAGCCCGGCCACATGAATTACGAAGAGGACCGGCTACGCAATCCGACCGGAGACCCGTCGCTGTCCGAGATGACCGGTGTCGCGATTTCGATTCTCGAAAAGAAGCCACGCGGCTATTTCCTGACGGTCGAGGCCGGACGCATCGACCACGCACATCACGCGGGCAACGCGCGCCGGGCGCTGCGTGAAACCATCGAACTCTCGGACGCCGTGCGGATCGCGCGCGAGGCGACCGACCCGGCCGATACCCTGATCCTCGTGACCGCCGACCACAGCCACGTCTTCACGATCGCGGGCTATCCCACCCGGGGCAACGACATCCTCGGCAAGGTCCGAACGAACGATGCCACCGGTGAACCCGGCGCCGACTTCAGCCTCGACGCCGCCGGCCGGCCCTACACCACGCTCGGCTACCAAAACGGCCCGGGTGCGCGCAACACCGTCATCGAGGGCGACCAGGTCGGGATCCATACGACCGAAGACGACTCCGCCGCTCGCAATCGATACAGGCGGCGCCCCGATCTTAGCAAGATCGACACCGCGGCCCTCGACTTCCTCCAGGAAGCCGCCATTCCACTCGGCTACGAAACCCACAGCGGAGAGGACGTCGCCGTGTACGCCGACGGCCCCGGGGCCGAGCTGTTCCGCGGCGTCCAGGAACAAAACTACCTCTACCATGCGATGACGGAGGCCCTGGGCTGGAACCGCCGCTCGCTTGTCGAATCAAAGCCACACTGAGATAGGCAGGGAACAGGGGCCTGCGAGATCGGGACGGCCCGACATCACACGACAACGTGTAGCATCGACAAACTCCGGAGCAGCGCTACTCGACGTACCCCAATGAACGCAGGCGATCGATCTGCGCCTCGTCGATTTCGTGCAGCGGTGCGTCCGGAGCCGCCAGCGCAGCCGTCAATTCGCCCACCCGGGCGCGGTGCAGAGCGGAGATGTCGGGGTGCTTATCGGCGACGTCGCGCAGCTCCGACGGGTCGGCCTCGAGGTCGACCAGCCGGAAGGTCCCGTCGTAGCGACCGAAGTAGCTCTTCCAGCGACCTCGCCGATAAGTGCGGTAGGCCTGCTCCGTCACGAAGAGCTCCTCGGGCTCGAGATCGCTCGCGCCCTGCTCCGCACCGCCCGCGGTGCGGAGCAGGATCCGAAAGAGGTCCTCCGAACGCACGATCGAGCCCACGCGCGTGAGATCCACGCCCTTCGCGATCAGCGGAATCGCGAGCACGGGCTCGAACGACGGGTTGCCGATGTGCCTCGGAGTGGTGGGCAGCAGATGCGGTTCGCCGAGCGACTCACCGTGGTCGCTCGTAAAGACGATGGCGCTGCCCTCGAGCAGGCCATTGGCTTCGAGCAGATCGAGCAGCACCCCGATCCCACGATCGACTTCCTCGACCGTCTGCCGATAGCTGACCCCGCGCGCGGCCCAGTCGTGGACGTCCATGAAGTGGGCGTAGAGGAAGAAGCGATCGCTTTTGCGTCGCGCGAGCGCCTGCTCGACCGCGGCGACCACGGCCGGAGCCGCCCGATCCGCAGAGCTCTCCTTCCACGTCTTCCCGCGCAACCTGCGTTTGCCGTCCCGCCCGGAATCGGGAACCTCGAGCCACTGATCGAAGCCCTGCGAGAAGCCCGCCGCCCCGAAGAGCATCGAGTTTGCGGTGACACCGATCGTCTCGTAACCGAGCTCGCGCATCGCCCTGCCGAGCCGCGGCACCTGCTCGGGGAGGCAGGCACCCGGCGCCGACGGGCCAAAGCGCGCCATGCCGCACCAATTCTCCTCGTTCCAGGCGATCACCCGAGTGGGGTCGCCAGATGACAACGCGGGAGTGCGACCCGTCCACAGTGCGCCCATCGACATGCTGGTCATGTGGAACGACGCAATGGCATTCCGATAGACCACGCCTTCGCGAGCGAGCCGGGCGACGTTGGGCGTCGCGATGTCGGCTCCGTAGGGCGACAGGTGGTCGCGCCGCAGGGTATCGACGACGATCAGCACGATCCGCTCCGGCAGCTCCCCGAATTCGGAACCGGAGCCGCAGCCACCGAAGGCGAGCAACGTCGCGACTGCGACCCCGATCCAGCCCCGGAGCACCGCTGCCCTGCGCTCGCTCACGACGTTCATGGCGGGGGACCGGGAGGCGTCGCTGCGGTCGTTTGCGTGGGTCGGGACGTCACCGAAACCGTTCCCGCCGGTTCGCTAGCATCTGCACGACGATGAACGGTACCACGCTCGCAGGGGACGGGCAGCGCGAGAGTCGCCTCCCGCCGCACATCTCCTGCACACGCAGCAGCACTTCCCGATGACCCGCGTCCAGATTGCCGGTGCAGTCGCGGCCGTGCTCTTGGCGCTGCTCTCACTCTCTTCGTCGATGCTCGCAGACCCGGACGTCCCCTTCATCCGCGCCGGAGACGAAGCGGACTGGATCACCTGGGATCGGCCGGTCGCGCTCGAAACCCTGCTCGCCGGTCGCGAAGTCGCGATCGCGGCGAAGTTCGTCAAGACCTTCGAGTTGGCGTCGTTGCCGGAAGCTGCGGAGCTCACGGTCGAGGCGTTGGGCGAGGTGCGGATCTTCGCGAACGATCGCGCGCTCGAGCTCCCCGCAAGTGACCGCACCTGTTTCAAGGCGGCCTGCAAGACCGCGCTCGCTCCCTTCCTCCACGTCGGGAAGAACACACTTCGCGCGGAAGTCTTGAACCCGTCGGGTCCGCAACTGCTGCGACTTCACGTCGACGGCTTGGACGTGAGGCTCGCCAGCGACCCGAGCTGGCAGGTCGCTCTCGGCCAGGCTTCGGCCCATCCCGCGGTGGTCGCGGACGACACTCGTCCGTTCGAGGAATCGAGGGCCTCGGAGCCTGCAAGTCGTGTGCTGCGCGAACGCGCGCCGACACTCGCGGCGCTGTTCGTGACCTTCGCACTGCTGTTCGTGCTGGCGCGGCGGTGGCTGCCGGAATCGGCCGTACGGCGCCTACCGGAATTCGCGCTCGCAGCGGTCATGGCTTTCTGGATCTTCCTGTTCGCTGCCCGCTTCGTGCTGCTGCCGCCGGACTGGGGCTACGACGCGAAATTCCATGGGGAGTACATCCACTACATCCTCGACCATCAGTCCCTTCCCCTGGCTTCCGACGGCTTCTCGATGTTCCACCCGCCGCTCTACTACGGCCTGTCGGCTGCCGTCGTGGCGGCGACCGGGCCCGTGCGCGGCAGTGTCGCCGAGCAGGCCGCCATGAAGTTCGTCCCGCTGCTGTGCGGCCTCGGCATGGTCTTTGTCGCGTACGCGCTGATGCGTCGCAGCTTCCCCGACGACCCACTGCCCGCGTTCTTCGCGGTGGTGTTCACGGGAACCCTGCCGCTGAACCTCTACATGTCGGGCTACGTTTCGAATGAATCGCTGTTCGCCTTCCTCACTGCAGCCGCGTTGTGGGTCGCCGCCCCGCTTCTGCTCGAGCGGGAGAAACATTTCGGACGCCTCGCCCTGCTGTCCCTCGTGCTCGGGCTCGGACTCATGACGAAATACACCGCGTTGATCACCGCACCGGTGTTCTTGTTCTTCCTCGGCTTCGAACTCTCGCTGGCCGAGCGGTATCGCGCTCGGCGCATCGCACTGATTTGCGGCGGCGTGCTGCTCGGGGCGCTGTTCGTCGGGGGCTGGGTCTACCTGCGCAACTGGATCCACTTTCGCGACCCGCTGATCTGGAACCTCGACGTCCCCGGCGCCCTACTCTGGTGGCAGACGCCTGGCTTCCGGACGATCGATTACTACTGGGGCTTCGGCGAGTCACTGCAACACCCCTATTTCGCACTATTCCATTCATTCTGGGATGCGCTCTACGCCGCAACCTGGGGCGACGGAGCGCCGCCGTCGATCTACCACATCGCCGAACGCCATACTCTCTGGAATTACGACGCAATGACCTCGGCCTACCCGCTTGCACTGCCCGCGACCGCCATTGCGGGCTTCGGGCTCGTTCACGTGATCCGCGAGGCGCTGGTGGGCGACGACCTGAGACGGCGCTCGTTCTTCACGCTGGTAGCAACCCTGTTGTTCGTGATGTTGTTCAGTGTCGTGTCGGCGTCGCTGCGCTTTCCGTTCTGGGGCGCGCTCAAGGCCTCCTACGCGCTGGCCGCGATCGTGCCCGCCGCCATCTGCGCGGGGATCGGCGGTGCCCGCATCGACCGCTGGCTCGCGGGTCTCGGCGCGCATCCCTCCTCCGAGGGCTCCGCGCAGACTTCGCTCGGCACCGCTGCGCGTGCGATCCTCTACGGCTGGTTCGGCGCCTTCGTGGTGACTCTCGTCGCCGCCTTCGCGGGTTAGCGCCGCGCCGCGCCACGCGGCTTGCGGTGGCGCGAGGCGTACTCGAACAACGGCGTGTGAGTCCGACGCGGTGGGATCCGCCGTTCGAATGCCTTCGCGGGCAGCGGGCTCACGATGTAGGCGGGCGCACCGGGCTGCACGTCGACGCGATGGACCCCCTCGTCGAGGTGAATGCGACCGCCCACGACCTCACGCCCGTCGATCCGCAAGGCCGCTTGCTCGCCGGCGCGCGCCGACTCGACGACTCGGCCCAGCCTGCTCGGCTCGGCCGTGGACACGAAGTAATCCCCGGAGCGAATGACTTCGATTTGGCGCGACGCCCCGTCCGATTCCGTCGCCGCGGTCTCGAAGCCCAGTGCATACAGATCGCCGTCCACGTGAACGTAGTGATCGCTGAAGTAGAGCGTCACGGCCTTCGGGAGCTTCCGCTGGCGCAGATCCCGGATCCAGAAGATCGCGCGGCTGTCGCGGTAGTCGCGAACCAGCTCGCTCTCGAAGTAATCGCGGAACATCCGGCGGTGTGCGCTGCCGTGGTACCAGTAGTAGCTCCCGTGCTTGCGAAAGAGCGCTCCACCCGATCCATCGATAACGGCATCATCAGCGCTGCTGTAGTCCTCCACCTTCTTCAACAACGCGAGCTGGTGCTGGTTGCTCGATGTGTTTTCGATGAAGGCGAGCTGATCGGGCAGGACCGCGAGAGGCAGGAGATACAGCACGGGCCAGACTACCGCCCCGAGCCCTGCCCGCGGACGCAGCCGCTCGACCACCGCCGCGAAGCCGCGAATCGCGCAGATCAGGACCAGGAAGCCGGTGTAGACGAAGTTGTACGGGTACTGCGTCTGCATCAGGGCGCCGCCGAGTACCGCCACGGCGAGCGGTAGCCACCAGAAGGGATCGCGTTCGAGGAACACATAGGCCGCGGCGAACGCCAGGATCGGAATCGTCGTGAAGCACGTTTCTTCGAAGAAGGGCGCCGCATACCTCCAGAAGTGAACCCTCGGGTAGTAGGCCTCGTGCTCCAGCGTGTGCAGAATCGTGGTCTCGAAGGCGGACCCGAGGATTCCGAGCGCGGCGCCGATCGTCAGCGCAACGACCGCAAACGCCGTCGCCGCCGAAACGAAGGCGACGGGATGGCCGATGCAGGGCCTTCGCTCGCCCCGGCCGAACCGTCGCAACGCGAGATCCCAGACGAGCAATCCCACCACGGCGCCGCCACCGAGAAAGACCATCTTCTGCGTCATGAACACTGCAGCGGCGAAGCACAAACCGCCCGCCGCAGCGAGGCTGCGGCGGGGCCGCTCACGGTTCGCCTCGAGCAGCGCAAGGCAGATCACGAACAGGCAGGCCGCGAAGTTGTCGGCCCGATAATCGATCGACGACATCAGGCCAAAGCCGAACACGAGTGGCAAGGAAGCCGAGAGAGCCGCCAGGAAGGGGTTGCGCGTGACCCACCAGGTCGAAGCCAGCAAGGTCACCGCCATCGCGAGCAGATAGCCGAACGCAATCGTCCGAAATTGCAGCGCGCGCTCCGCGAAACCGGCCTCTTCGGAGATGATCGGTGCGTGCAACGCGTAGCTGAGCGGGAAGTGATGCTCGTAGAAATCCAGGTAGGGGCGCTCGCCCTGCGCCACGAGCCAGGTGGCATGGCCGTACTGGTATTCGTCGATCGTGAAGAAACGCTGCTGACCGAAGTCGTGTACCAGGCTCCAGGTCGAGACGACGGCCCACGCGAGCACCAGCCCCGTGACGATCCGTACCCCGAAGCCGAGCCGCGAGTTCACGCGCGCACCGCCCGGCTGCGCGTTGGCCGCGTGGCGGCCAAAGCTTCCGCCCGGCGTCTGCTAGTCCCCCTACGGGTCTCCGCCGTGCCCACGGCCGGCCTCACGGCTCCGCCGACTCCCGAATCCGATCGGACCCCACGGTCGATTCATCGTCGAGCGTGGTGATTTCGGCCTCGAGGATGTGCTGGTACGCGAACATCGTCGGCCACAGCTTCGCCAGCGTGTGGTAGATCCGATTCAGGCTGCGCACGAAGCGACTGCGACCCGTCGACTCGAAGACGATTTCGAACGGCAACGCGGTGACCCGTTCATTCAGGACATAGAAACCGGCCTTTTCGACCTCTCGCCGGAAGGTTGCCCGCGTGAACAGGTGGACGTGCGTCTCGTCCAGCACGCCGCGCGGGCCGTACTCGAAGCGCCCCACGAGCAGCGACAGCCGATAGAACCACAGCGCGATGTTCGGCGTCGAAATGATCAGTCGTCCGCCTTCTTTGAGGAAGGTTCGCGCCCGGCGCAACAGCTGTGTGCGATTTCGCAGATGCTCGATGACATCGGACAACACCACATAGTCGAATTCACGACCGAAGGGCAGATCGAGCGGAAGATCGAGATCCCGCTGGAAGTACTGTTCGAGTTCGTTCGCGAAACCGGCCTGCGGCGCGATGTCGACCCCGGTCACGCGCACCCCCTTCTCCGCCAGTGGCCGCGCGAGCAGGCCCTGCGAGCAGCCGAGGTCGAGCACCGAGCTGCCGGGCTCGATGGCCCGGACGATCTGCATGTGCGAACCCGTCTCGCTGTGCTTGAAGGTGTAACGAATACCCTCGTCGACGAAGTAATTGCCCAGCCGGAAGAAGTGAAGCTGGTGCAGCCGATAATCGACCGCGCAGCGGCTGGCCCGAAGCACCTCGAGCAGACCGGCCGCGTTGGTCGCGTACTCGCGCCAGAGCGGGCCGACCGGCACCTCGCACACCGGCACCCCGAGCACACGGCACTGGATCACGAGCTGCATGTCGAAGCGATGGTCATCGGCGTTCAGCTGATACGGCATCCGCTCGACCGCCCGCATCGAGTAGAGCCGGAAGCCCGAGTGATAGTCGCGCAGCCGCAGCCCCAACAACCGGTTCTGGAAGCCCGTCGCGAGCGTGTGAGCGACCAGGTTCGGAATCAGCTTCCAGCTTCCCGGTGCATCCGGCAGACGCAGCCGCCGATAAGCGAACACCACCTGATCGGGGTCGTCGAGAATCGGGCGAACCAGCGCCGGCAGCTCCTCGGGCGGGTGGAGTCCGTCGCCCCGCATGAATACGACGTGATCGAAACCCTTCCGCAGCGCGTACTCGAAAGCCGCTTTTCGTGCTCCGCCGAAGCCCGCATTTCGCGGCAATCGATGAAGCCGGAGATTCGAGGGCTCGCGCGCGAGCCAATCGTGCGGAATCGGTCGCTGCTCGGCCGCGGCGCGATCCTGCACGATCACGATCTCTTCGAACCAGGCCGCGACCACGTCGGAGATTCGCTCGAGAACGCGCCGCAGGGTGCTCGTATCGGCGCAGTCGAGCACGAAGAGCGCGACCCGCGGCACGGCGTGGCCCAGCTCTCTGCGTCGCTCCTGGACGGCCTCGACGAGCGCGTCGTCGACCCGGACCTCGGTCTCGAATGCAGTCACTCGTGTGAGTCTACTCTGCGGAGACCGGTTCGCGAACGCCCTGCGGCAGCGCTAAGCCTCCCTGCGATGTCCCGCAAGCATTCCTCGCGCACCGGCCCCGGTCGTCGCAGCGTCGCGTTGGCAGCAGCGACTTGCTGCGCGGCTGCCGCCTGGCTGCCGTTCGGTTGCGGGCCGGCGAGCGAATCACGCCCGAACGTCCTGTTGATCACGATCGATACGCTGCGCGCCGACCACCTCGGAGCCTATGGCTTCCGCTTCGACGTGAGCCCGGAGATCGACGCGCTGGCCAAGCAGAGCGTCGTTTTCGAGCGTGCCATTGCCGCTTCGGGCAAGACCGCGCCATCCCACGCGGCGATCATGACTTCCAGCTATACCCGGGAGCACTCGATCGGGCACGGCAACGGCACCAGCAAGCTCAGCGATCGCGTCACCCTCGCCGAGACATTCCACGAGTCGGGCTACGCAACGGCCGCCTTCGTGAGCAACATCCTGCTCACCCGACGTATCGGCTTCGACCGCGGCTTCGAGGTCTTCGACGACGATCTCGAAGCACCCGAATCGAACCGCCCCGAGGTGGTCGAACGCCTCGCCTCCGACACCACGGCGCGCGCGATCACGTGGCTGAATGCGAGAAACGAGCGGCCGTTCTTCCTCTGGGTCCACTATCAAGATCCCCACGGCCCCTACACACCGCCGGCGGAAGCCGCGGATCGTTTCGACATCCCGGGAGCGCCCGACGAAGTGGAGCTCCCGATTCGCGCTGGCAACAGCGAAAGCGGCGGAATCCCCCCCTATCAGCTTCTTCCGGGACTGCGTCGGGTGAGCGAGTATCGCAGCCGCTACGCGGGCGAGATCTTCTTCGCAGACGAATGGATCGGAAAGCTCCTCGCTCGAGCCTCCGCGGACGACGCGAGAGAGACCGTCGTGCTCCTCACCGCCGACCACGGCGAGAGCTTCGGCGAATACGGCCACTACTTCAAACATACCCACACCACGACACCGGACGTCGCCCACATTCCGTTGATTCTGCGCGCACCCGGCCTCACGCCGGAGCGCCGCGACGACCTCGTGAGTCATGTCGACATCGCTCCGACCCTGCTCGAACTCGCGGGCCTGCCCGCCGCGCCGGACGCGAGCGGAGTGGCGCTCGCAAAGCGCTCCGGCGAAGTGCTCGCCGCGCCGGAGCGCTTCGTCTACTGCGACAATGGCGGCCAGCTGAGTGCCTATCGCGGAAACGGCTTCCACTGGCTGGTGGGTGTCGGCAGTGCCTGGCGCAGCCGAGAGGGCCACACGCCGCGACCCTTTTCTCCGAACTCGGCGTTCTTCAACTGGAGTCCGGCTGGGCGTTGGCTGCGCGCGAAGGAGCCGATGCCGCTGCCCGCCGAAATCGGCCGCTATGCCGAGCATCCGACCGCGATGACCCCGCTGCCGCCACCCGGCGAAGCGGATGTCGAGCGGCTGCGTGCTCTCGGATATGTCGACTGAGGAGTCCGGCTGCGCATGCGAGCAAAGCGAGTTCAGCCCCCGTGCAGCGGGACCGCATGATAGCCTCGCGAGATGCCGCGCACGGGCTTCGAGACGGGGGATAGGCGCGTGAGCGAATTGCCTGCCGACACGCTCGACGAGGCACCGCCCACGGCCGGAACGAGTGCGGCCTCCGGGATCGCGCTGGCGCTGCTGCTGGGCGTCGCGGCGATCCAATATGCCTGGAACGCGGTCGGCGTCCCCGCACTCGCGGGCTACGACGCGGGGCCGCACGTCGGCTACATCCTCTCGATCGTCGAGACCGGCCGGCTGCCCGACCTCTACAGCGGCACGCAGACCTTCCATCCCCCACTCTACTACCTGCTCGGAAGTCGGGTCTGGATGCTGCTCGAACCCGCCGGCCCCGACGCGATCTCGGCCGGATTACGAGCGATCGGGGGAATCGCCAGCCTGCTCGCCGGCGTCGTTTGCTGGTTCCTGGTACGCGCGCGAGCGAGCTGGCCGGTCGCGTGGGTCGCGACCGCACTGGTGCTGTTCGTGCCGGTCGGGCAGATGTCCGCGGCGATGGTGGGCAACGAGGCGCTCGCGGCCGGCCTCGCCGCCCTCGCGCTGCCATCCATCCTCGCGTTGCAACGCGACCCCCGCCGCGTCGCCCAGGCGGCGCTCGCGGGGCTGTTCGCGGGCCTCGCCTTCGCGACGAAGTTCAGCGGTCTCTTCGTTGTGGCCGCGTGTGCGGTGCCGTTCCTGCGGCGGGACTTCGACCGCGGAATGCTGCGCGCCCTCGCGGTGGGGCTCGCGGTGGGCGCGATCGTGGCCGGCCCGGTCTACGCGCGAAACTGGCTGATCTCCGGCTCACCCTTCCCGTTCACGCGCGCGGAAGAGCCGGTCAAGAGCCTCGAGGCCGGCAACATCCTGCGCCCACGCCGCGTGAGCGACTACCTCTGGCTCGACCCCGACTGCTTGCTGCGGCCCTCGATTCACCATGTCGAGGGCGACTCGCACGCCGCTCGACGTCGCAACCCCGACATGACCAACATCTGGGGTCTCGCCTACGCGTCCATCTGGTACGACGCCCAGGGGCACCGCATTCCGCTCGTATTCCACCGAGACGGTGTCTACACAGGCCCGCTGCTCACGCTGCTCGGATCGATACCCACAGCCGTCATGCTGTTCGGCTTCGCCCTCGCAATCGCGGACGGGATTCGGCGCCGAGGGCGATCCGACGATGCCCCGCTCGTCGTTCTCTGGGCCGTGGGAATCGCGTTCTTCGTCGCCTTCACCTGGTGGGCGCAGTCGGTCGTCGCCGTGAAGGGCTCGTACCTGCTGCCGTTGTCGGTACCCGGCGCCGTGTTCTTCGCGCGCGGCGTGAAGCGGCTCGGAACCGGCGCGCGACCGTGGATCCTCGCAGCGAGTGCAGCCGCCGCGCTCGCTGCGGCTGTCATCTTCACGCACGACCTCGTCTACCCGGCGATGCCCGCAGAACGCATGGCACACCGCTACCGCCTGCTGGGAGAGTTCCTGCCGGAGTCCTACATCGCGGAAGCCGCCGATCGCCTGGTACTCGAACGCGACGACCGCGGCAAGGAGACGCGCTGAAGCGACGGCGCGACACCCAGCGCGCTACAGCCGGGTGAACAACAGCCAGCGGCCGGGCGGCGCCTCGGCGAAGAAAGCGAGCAGCTTCACGAGCACGATGACGTTGACGGCCGCGAGAGCAAGGGCGAGCGCGACGATCGCCCGCCGGGCGTGTGTCGAAGCACGCTCCTGCTTCGCGCTGTCGGCAGCCGCGTCGAAGTGCAGCAGCCGCGAGATGCCGCCCGCGAAGAGCAGCGACCAGGGCAGCATCGCGCTGTAGAGGTAGCGACCCTGCCACGCCCCCGCGTAGGCGAGCGAGAACTGCACCAGGCCCACCGTCGCCAGCGCCGCGGCAAGCAGCCAGGCCGGAGCCCAGGCGTCGAACGCATCCTGAGCATCCGGGCGGGGTCGCCGCCGCAGCCAGCCGAGCGCGGCCAGCCCCGCGACCGGTACCAGCGCAACGGGTACGCCGATCCAGGTCAGGTTGTTCGCGATCCCGAAGCGACCCCAGAACTGGAAGAAGGCATTGCCGTAGCGGGCGCGCGTGAAGCCCTCGAGTTGGGCACCCGGCACCACGGACTCGAGCCAGTCGAACGGGATCGAGCCGACCCCGATCGCGAGCGGGGAGCCGTATTGGGCGATGTTGTGTCCCATCCACGGCAGCAATACCAGCACGGCCGTCGCGACGGCGATCGCAGCGAAGCGCAGCGCACCGCGCAGGTCGCTGCGATTCTGGAGCAGTGGAATCGCGAAGAGCAATGGCGCGAGCACCAGGCTCGACAGCTTGGCCAGGCAAGCCGCGCCGAACAGCAACCCGCTGCGCCACGCCGAACGTTCGCGGCCGGCGGCGGGAATCAACGTCAACCACAGTGCGGCGGCGAACAGGTTCGCGAGCGAGTCGTTGTTGACCGCGGAGCCGACCGCAACGAAGCCGGGCAAGAAGGCGAGCGCAACTGCGGTCAGCAGCCGCCGCGGATCGCCTCGGCGTGTGAGCCGGATCGCGACGAGGCTGCCGATCAATACGGTCATGGCACCGTAGAGTGCGTTCTGCAGCCGCACTGCGCGCAGCCGCACACGCAGCGGCGCACCCGCGGCCGCGAACGCGCGCTCGACCGGGACGAAGGACGCGTAGGCAAGCGGTGGTTGATAGGCCTGGTGCATCGGGTCGGCGAATAGCTCGAGGCTACGCTCGGGTTGGCTCGGCAACGTGCGCTGCTCGCCGAGGAACGCCACGTAGCGGAAGTGCGCTTCCTCGTCGGGCGCCTGGAAGGTCGGCAAGGCCAACGCGAACGCGATCCGGACCGCGAGCGCGGCCGCCACCACCAGGGCGATGCTCGCTCGCTCGCTCACCGCGCGCGCACGCCGCCCTACTCCCGCGCTTCGTCCGCGACGAACGCCGGCAGCCCGACCTTCGCGAGGCTCTCGGCCGTCAGCGGAACATAGGCGCGCGCTTGCTCGTCGCGGACATACAGCGGGTCGCCGACCCGTGCCGGGTCGTAGCCCTCGCGTTGCAGGTCGAACTTGCGCAGCTTGAAGGTCGCCGTCAGATCCGCCACGGTGGGGATGCGCACGAACAGCGGCACGGCATAGTGGGGCAGCCGCTCCGCGCAGAATTCGAAGAAGGCCGCGGCGTCGAATTCCACGGCGGCCGAAAATACGAGCGCCGCCATGCCGGCGCGCCCTTCGCTTCCTGGAACCCGCACGCCGTAGACGTTGGCCACCTCGAGCCCCGGGAAGCCTCCGAGAGCTTCGGCGACTTCCTGGGTCGACACGTTCTCGCTCTTCCAGCGGTAGCTATCGCCGATTCGGTCGATGAAATAGAAATAGCCTTCCTCGTCCTGCCGGAGCAGGTCGCCCGAGCGATACCAGGCGTCGCCCGGATTGAAGACATCGCGAAGGATCTTCTTCTCGGTCGCTGCTTCGGAGGTGTAGCCCTCGAAGCGCCCCGCCCCCGAATCCGGCAGGTCGGGAATCATCCCGATCAACTCGCCGACCTCGCCGACCTCGCATTCGACCAGCCGACCGTCGTCCGTCTTCGGGTAGCTGTCGGTCGCGACGTCGTAGCGGACCAGGCGCGAGTTGTGCAGCTCCTTGAACGGAACCCGGCCGCAGGAGCCCGGCTTGTTGTCGACGTTGAGCATCGACGTATTCGCCTCGGTAGAGCTCCAACCTTCCAGGATGCGCTCGATGCCGAAACGTTCCTGGAACTCCTGCCAGATGTCGGCCCCGAGCCCCGCACCCATCATGACGCGCAGCGAGTGATCGCGGTCGCGATCCGTTGCGGGCTGGTTCAGCAGATAACGGCAGAGTTCTCCGACGTACTGGAAGGTCGTCACCCCGTGCTCGCGCACCTCGTCCCAGAAGCGGCTCGCGCTGAATTTGCGCCGCAACACGATCGTCGCCCCCTGCGACAACGCACTCGATACGACCACCATGCCGCCCGCGCCGTGATAGAGCGGCAGTACGCAGAGGATCACGTCGTGAGGCGCCCAGCCCGCAATCGCCGACATGCCGTCGCCGACGCCGAGGTACCGCATGTGGCTGAGGCGAGCGGCCTTGGGCAGGCCGGTGGTGCCGGAAGTGTAGATGTAGAAGAGGTCGTCGCCCGCGAGGAGCCCTTCTCGCAGCGCGGGGTCGGGATTCTCGTCCCCGGCCCCGGCGAGTTCGGAAGCGAAGTCGCTGCAGCCCTCCGGGAGTGTCGGCGCCGCCTCGCCTTCGGCGTCGACGAAGGTCTTCCAACTCCGGCTCGCTGCGGGGACCGTGGTGTAGTTCGGGAGCACCTCCGCACCGACGATCACGGCCTTCGCACCGGACGCCTCGAGCGCGTGTTGCAGTGCCCGATCCCGCGTATTCGGGTTCACGAGCGCGATCGTAACGCCGAGCTTCGCGAGTCCGGCCCAGGTCACGATGAACTCGGGTCGATTCTCCATCAACAGCGCCGCAACGTCGCCGCGACGCAGACCGACGCGATGCGCTGCATCCGCGACACGGTTCGCGCGGCGGTTGAATTCGCCATAGGAAATGCGTTGATCCTCGAACGCGATGAAGACGCGATCCGGATCGGCCGCCGCCCGCTCCTCGAAGCGATCAGCGAGCGTGTAGCTCTGGCTGGGGACGTGCTGGAGGGTCCCGGCGGAGAGCTTGGCGAGCTGTGCCTGGGTGTCTTCGCGTGCAACGGCCACGGTCGGAAGCTACCACGACCGCAGCGAGCGAGCGAAGCGAGACGGCGCCCGCTCCGACGCAGGCGGATGAAGCGTTCGCGGCGTCGACTACAGCGAGGCGTGTTCGTCGACGGGACCGGCTCGCTCCAGAGATTGGCAGCGAACGCCGGCGCCTCCGGCCGACTTGGCTGCGTACATCGCCTGGTCGGCCGACCGCATGAGGGCCTTCGCATCATCGCCGGCGTCGGGCTGGATGGCGACGCCGACGCTCGCCCCGACCTGGATCGGCGCGCCTTCGACCTCGATCGGACACATCAGGGCCGCGAGAAGGCGCTCGGCATGCTGAACGACGTGCTTCTCGTCTCCCACGTCGTCGACGAGCACGATGAACTCGTCCCCGCCCAGGCGACACATGGCGTCCGTCTCGCGGGTGAGCGTTTCGGCCCGGTGGGCCAGCTGGCGCAGCAGATCATCGCCAACGGAGTGGCCGTGGACGTCGTTCACGGACTTGAATCCGTCGAGGTCGAGCATGATGAGTGCGACGCGCCGGTCGTAGCGACGGCCGCGCGCGAGGGCGTCCTTGAGCCGCTCTTCGAAGGCCCGGCGATTGAGCAGCCCGGTGAGCGGGTCGTGCCCCGCCAGGAATTCGAGTTCCACGCTCTGGCGGTCGGCGACACGGCGCTCGGCCGCGGCGAAGCAGAAGGTGGCGAAGAGCGCCACTGCCCGACTGGCGAAGAGCCCCGGCGCCGTCATCACACTCGCGCTCGAGCCGGAAGGCAGGTCCGTCATGAAGACCGTCAGCCCCGAACCCGCGATGGCGACCAGCGTCCAGTAGAAGGCGGGGCGGGAGCCGAGAACGTAGGTAATGACCAGAATCAGCAGCATCGGGAAGACCACGCTGATCTCGCTCGCGTCGTTGACCCGGATCGAGGTGAGGAAGATCCCGGCGAGGATCGCCCCCATCGCAGCGTGCGTGATGGGCCGGATGTACCGCGCGCCGCGGACCAAACCGGCCCAGAGCCCCATCACCATGAAGAACATCAGGCCCAGCGAGGCCAGAGTGAGTTCGTCGACCCCGTGGAACACGCCCGTCACGAAGCCGCCGAAGAACACCACGATGAGGCCGATCAACCCGAAGCCGCGCGCTCGCCGGACCAACAGCAGGCCTTCTCGGCCGGCCGAGTCGGCGCCGTAGATCAGGTAGCGCTCGAGCGCCGCCTGGAGCGATTCGAAGCGGGAAATCTGCATCGCTTGTGGCATCGACCAGCCGGAACGCCCGAGTGAGCGGGATCGGGCTGCAGGCGGGGGAAGCGAGCGAGCGGCGCGTCAGCCGAGTGCAACCAACCGGCAGCCGCTGTGCAGGTGGCCGCGCAACAACGCTGCCGGCAGACGAAGGCGGTGAGCGCGAAATCGAAGCGGATGTCGGAACTGACTCGTCCCGATGTATGATCCGAGAAGGCGGACCCGGGAGATCGCCGGGCTGGGCCGCCGGAAAGAGTCGAGAGCTCGAGCTGGATCTCGTCCACGAACGAGTTAGAGGATTCACAGGCTAGCCAGTGTCGGAAGAACCGGTCGACGTTCTGATCATCGGTGCGGGAGCCGCGGGCGCCGCGATCGCGTGGAGCCTCGCGGAAACGCGGATGCGCATCGTCTGCCTCGAACAGGGCGGCTGGATGAACCCGGCCGAATATCCGACGACGCGCAACGACTGGGAGATGGAACGCTTCGGCGCGTACGGTTTCAGCCCGAATGGTCGCGGGCGGCGCGACGACTACCCGGTCAACGACGACGAGTCGCCCATCAAGGTCTCGAACTTCAACGCGGTCGGCGGCAGCACGATCCTGTACGCCGCACACTTCCCGCGCTTCCATCCTTCTGATTTCCGGGTGAAGAGCCTCGATGGCGTCGCCGACGATTGGCCGATCGACTACGCGACCCTCGAACCCTTCTACGACGTGAACGCAGAGATGATGGGCGTGGCGGGCCTCGCGGGCGATCCCGCCTATCCGCCCAAGCAACCGCCGCTGCCGCCGGTCCCGCTCGGCAAGCTCGGTGAAACGCTCGCGAAGGGCTTCAACGAACTCGGCTGGCACTGGTGGCCTTCGGACAGCGCGATTGCGACCCAGGAACACCGGGGCCGCGCACCTTGCATCAACCTCGGGCCCTGCCTCATCGGCTGCGCGCAGGGCGCGAAGGGCAGCACCGACGTCACCTACTGGCCCGCGGCCGTGCGCGAGGGCGTCGAGCTGCGAACCCACTGCCGCGTGCGCGAGATCACGCTCGATGAAGGCGGCCT
>CAXMSF010000335.1:0-9984 GCA_964196055.1 uncultured Gammaproteobacteria bacterium
ACACCACGCTCCGCAATCGCCTTCTCGGCGTGGCGGTCGAGTTCTCGAGTCGTGATGCCCGGTTTCACCATCTCACGAAGCTCGAGCAGGATCTCCGCGACGTGGCGGTTCGCCGTGCGCATCTTCTCGATCTCGCTCCGAGTCTTGATGGGAATCCGTTCGCCGAAGGCCATCAGTCGCCCAGCGCCTCCCGGATTCGATCCGCAATGTCATCGATGCTTCCCATGCCGTCTACTTCCGCCATCAGGCCGCGCTCGCTGTAATACTCGACCAGCGGCTTCGTGCTGTCGTGGTACACGGACATACGATTCCTGATCGTCTCTTCGTTGTCGTCGCTACGCCCCTCGATCTCGGCGCGCTTGAGCAATCGCTTCACCACGGCCTCTTCGTCGACCACGAGCACCAGGCAACGCTCCAGCTTCGAACCGATGCGGTCGAGCAGCTCATCGAGCGCCCGGGCCTGAGCGGTCGTACGCGGGAAACCGTCTAGGATGAAACCTTCCGCTGCGTCGTCCTTCGAGAGCCGCTCCTCTGCAACACCAATCACGACGGAGTCGGGCACGAGATTGCCTCGATCCATGTAGGACTTGGCCTCACGGCCGATGTCGGTTCCTTCAGCGACTGCCGTTCGCAGCATGTCTCCCGTCGAGATCTGCGGAATTCCATGTTCTTCGACCAGGCGCTCGGCCTGAGTCCCCTTGCCGGCTCCCGGGGGGCCGAGCAGCAGGATTCGTCTTGCGGTCATCGCCCGATCCTCCCGCGAGCGCGGGTACCCGTGGCGAATCCCTCGTACTGCCGTGAGACGAGATGCGCTTCGACCTGCCCAATCGTGTCGAGCCCGACACCGACGACGATCAGCAGCGCAGTTCCACCGAAGAAGAATGGCACACCGTAGCGGATCGCGAGCATCGTCGGCAGCACACAAACCGCGGACATGTAGAGCGCACCAATCAGCGTGATGCGTGTGAGGATCTTGTCGATGTGCTCGGCGGTCTTCTTTCCGGGTCTGATCCCCGGGATATACGCGCCCGACTTCTTGATGTTCTCGGCCACATCCTTCGGGTCGATCATGATCGCCGTGTAGAAATAACAGAAGAAGATGATGAGCCCGATGTAGATCAGTTGGTAGATGATGCGAGACGGGTCGAGGTAGGTGTCGATGAAGCCCTGAATTGCCGGCGAATCGGTGAATTGCCCGATCGTCAGCGGAAACATCAGCAACGAAGAAGCAAAGATTGCGGGAATGACGCCGGCTGTATTCACGCGCAGCGGGAAATAGCTCATCCCACCCTGTTGCACGCGCTTTCCGACCACTCGTCGCGCGTGCTGCACCGGGATGCGTCGCTGACCGCGCTCCACTACGACCACGAGGCCGATCACCAAAACGATGAAGACGATAAGGAACAGGGTTCCGAGGATGGTGAACTGATCGGTTCGAATCAGCTGCAACCATTGCCCGAGTGCCGACGGGATCCCGATGATGATTCCGGTGAATATGATCATCGAGATGCCGTTACCGATCCCGCGCTCGGTGATCTGCTCGCCGAGCCACATGATGAAAGCCGTCCCGGTCGTGAGCGTCACCACGCACATCAGTCGGAAGGCCCAGCCGGGATTCATCACCGCGCCTTCACCAAAAGAACCGCTCTCGAGCGCGGTCGCGATGAGGAACGATTGGAACATTGCCAGCCCGATGGTGCCGTAGCGCGTGTACTGATTGATCTTCTTGCGACCCTGTTCGCCTTCCTTCTTCAGCGCTTCGAGCTGGGGCACGACGACGGTCAGCAGTTGCAGAATGATCGATGCACTGATGTAGGGCATGATGCCCAGCGAAAAGATCGACAGCTGCTCGAGCGCACCGCCGGAGAACATGCTGAAGAGCCCGAACATCGTCCCGGCCATCTGCTCGAAGAAGTTCCGGATGATGTCCGCGTTGATGCCCGGTGTCACGATGAACGCGCCCAGGCGGTAAACCGCCAGCATGGCGAACGTGAACAGAATCCGTTGCCGGAGTTCCGTGATTCGAGCGATGTTCTGAACGCCGCCGACCATCAGACGATCTCCACGCTCCCGCCAGCTTCTTCGATCTTCTTCCGCGCACCCGCGCTGATATTCGCAACCTTGACGCTCAGATTCTTCGGCGGGTCACCCTGACCGAGGATCTTTTCCGCAGCGCCCTTCAAATTCACCAGCCCCCTGGCGGCAAGCGACTCGCGATCGATGGTCGCGCCATCTCCGAGCGAAGCCAGAGAAGCCAGGTTGACGATCTGGAAGGTCTTCCGATGCCGGCTGAAGAACCCACGCTTGGGCAGGCGCTGAACGATCGGCATCTGACCGCCTTCGAACTGTATCCGCGTTGCGCGGCCGGACGAGCGATGCCCCTGACCCTTTTCGCCGCGGCCTGAGGTCTTGCCCACCCCCGATCCCGGACCGCGGCCAACGCGCTTGGGCGCTTGCTTCGCGCCTTTGCGCGGCTGAAGTCTGTCCAGCATCAACCTTCCTCCACGACGACGAGGTGGGTGACCTTGTTGATCATCCCGCGCACCGCCGGCGTATCTTCCACGTCAACCGTCTGGTTCAGCCGTCGGAAACCGAGACCGCGCAACGTCGCGCGCTGCCGCCGGTCGTAGCCGATCTGGCTCTTCACCCAACGAACCTTGATCCGTCCCTTATCCGTCATGCCCGGCCCAGCTCCCGTAGCCGTTTGCTCGGCTCGCGCAGCTGCTCGAGTGCGGTCATCGTCGCGCGAACCACGTTGTTGGGGTTGTTCGTTCCCAGAGTCTTCGTAAGGACGTCACGCACCCCGGCACCCTCGAGGACTGCACGCACCGGGCCGCCCGCAATCACGCCGGTACCGGAAGAAGCCGGCCGCAGCAGCACGCGCGCTGCACCGAATCGGCCGATGATCTCGTGAGGCAACGTTCCATCTTCGAGCGGAACTCGAATCAGCGCCTTGCGCGCACGTTCGACGCCCTTGCGAATCGCTTCCGGCACTTCGCCCGCCTTGCCGTAGCCGGCACCAACGATCCCTTCGCCGTCCCCGACGATCACGAGGGCGCTGAAGCTGAAACGGCGCCCGCCCTTGACGACCTTGGCCACACGATTGATGTGTACGACGCGGTCGGTCAGCTCGTAATCGTTCGGATTGATCTGTTTGAAAGCCATACTTCAAGCCACCCTAGAACTGCAGTCCCGCTTCACGGGCTGCTTCGGCAAGCGCTTTCACGCGGCCGTGATAGAGAAAACCATTCCGGTTGAAGACCACTGCGCCAATCTCTTTCTCGCGAGCAACTTCTGCGATGGCCTTTCCAACTAGCTTCGCCAACTCGACCTTCCCGGAGACGGCTCCATCTCCCGAAATCTGCTTCGACTTCGACGACACGGATGCGAGAGTGCGCCCGCTGGCCGGATCGACGAGCTGGGCGTAGATGTGCTTCGTGCTCCGAAAGACCGTGAGTCGAGTCCTGTCGGTTCCCGCGATCGCGCGCGTCGTCCTGACTCGGCGTGCGTTGTTCAACCGTTCTTTTTCGCTTCGGAACTTTCGCTTCATGCCTTCCTCACGCCGACGCGCCGGCCTTGCCGACCTTGCGTCGCACCTGCTCGCCCACGTAGCGGACACCCTTTCCCTTGTAGGGTTCGGGTGGACGGAGCGACCGGACATCAGCCGCAAACTGGCCGACCTGCATCCGATTGATTCCCTCGATCTTCACGATCACGTTCCGATCGACCGAAACATTCAGCCCCTCCGGCACCGGCATCTCCACCGGGTGCGAGAAGCCGAGCAGCAACTTCAACGTCTTGCCCGCCATGTCGGCCCGGTATCCGACGCCCTGGATTTCGAGCTCCTTCACGAAGGGCTCCGAAACGCCGCGCACCATGTTCGCGACGAGCGCGCGTGCGAGGCCGTGCACTGCGCGGCTATCCGTCTTGTCGTCTCTCCGCTTCAAGGCAACGCTGCCGTCACCGACCTCGAGGTCGATTTCGCTCGGAATGCGTTCGGAGAGCGTGCCCTTCGGACCCTTTACCGTCACCACGTCACCTTCGCGGCTGACGGTGACGCCGTTCACAACCGTGATGAGCATGTTCCCTACGCGGGACATCGCTACCAGACCTCACAAAGGTATTCGCCGCCGACCGATGCATCACGAGCGCTGCGATCGGTCATGACCCCCTTCGAGGTGGAGATCACGCCGATCCCGAGCCCGTTGCGAACCTTCGGGATCTCGTCACTTCCCACGTACACCCGGCGGCTGGGCTTGCTCACGCGCCGCATGCCATCGATGAGAACACTGCCGAATTCGTCGTAGCGGATCTGCATCACCAGGATCGGGTGGCCGTCGCGCATGTCACCGCGGACTTCACCCAGAAATCCTTCCTGGTTGAGAAGTTTCGCTATAGCGAGCTTCAGCTTGGAGTGGGGACACCAGGTCTCCTGGTGCCGCGCCATTCCTGCGTTTCGAATTCGTGCCAGCATGTCGCCGATCGGATCGGTCATCATATGGATCTACCCACGGTTTCCAATTGGGTCATTGCCGAAACGGCACGCCCAGGTGGCCGAGCAATGCTTTGCCCTCGGCATCGTTCTTTGCGGTCGTACACATCGTCACGTTCATGCCCGAGATACGCTCGACGCTGTCGTAATCCACCTCGGGAAAGATGATCTGCTCGCGAATTCCCAACGAGTAGTTGCCACGGCCGTCGAATGCCTTCGGCGACAGGCCCTTGAAGTCCCTGACGCGCGGCAGCGAGACACTGAGCAGCCGGTCGAGGAACTCCCACATCCGCTGGCCGCGAAGTGTAACCATGCAACCGATCGCCTGTCCTTGCCGCAATTTGAAGTTCGCGACCGACTTGCGGGCGCGGCGAATCGACGGCTTCTGGCCCGTGACCGCCGCGAGTTCTTCGCTCGCCTTGTCGAGCAGTTTCGGATTTCCCGCCGCCTCGCCGAGGCCGATATTGACGACGATCTTCGTCAAACCGGGCACCTGGTGGACGTTCTGGAAGCCGAACTCCTCCATGAGCTTCGGAGCGATCTCTTTGTCGTACTGCTCGAGCATCCTGGGTCGCATCTACAACACCTCCGGTGCGAGCGAGATGATCTTCATGAACCGCTTGGCTCGAAGCTCTCGCGCAACGGGGCCGAAGATGCGCGTTCCCACCGGTTCCTTCTGCGCATCGATCAGGACCGCCGCGTTGTCGTCGAAGCGGATGTACGAACCGTCGCGACGACCGATCGCCTTCGCCGTCCGGACGACCACCGCACGCCTCACTTCACCCTTCTTCACGCGGGCATTCGGGATCGCGTCCTTCACTGCCACGACGATGACATCGCCGATCGACGCATAGCGCCGGCGCGTACCGCCAAGGACACGGATACAGGCCACCTTTCGGGCGCCCGAATTGTCCGCAACTTCCAGAACCGTTTCCTGCTGGATCATGGCCTCGCCTCTAGACCTCGGCCGCCTTGTCGATGGTCGTCTGCACCTTCCATCGCTTGCGCTTCGAGAGTGGACGATGCTCGATGATCCGGACTCGGTCGCCGATCGAACAATCGTTGGATTCGTCGTGGGCCAGGAACTTGGTATAGCGACGGACGTACTTCTTGTACCGCGGATCCTGGACGAGTCGTTCGACCCGAACGACCACGGTCTTGTCCATCGCGTCGCTTACCACGAGCCCGATCAATGTGCGTCGCATTCCTCGCTTATTCACTTCGTCGCTCCGCGCTTCTCGCGTAAAATTGTTTCCACGCGAGCGATGTCCCGACGAAACAGCTTCAGCTTCGCCGTGTTCTCCAATTGACCAGTTGCCAATCTGACCTTCGCGTTGAAAAACTCACCGCGCAGGTCGACTGACTTCGCAGTCAACTCCTCGAGCGTGAGTTCTCGCAGTTCCGCGGGCTTCATGCCGTCTCCTCGCGCTGTACGAAACGGGTCTTGAAGGGCAGCTTGTGAGCCGCAAGCCGCATCGCTTCGCGCGCGACTTCGACCGTTACACCTTCCATTTCGTAGAGAATCCTGCCCGGCTTCACGACTGCGACCCAGAGCTCCGGGCTGCCCTTGCCTTTACCCATGCGAGTCTCGGCGGGCTTCTTCGTAATGGGCTTGTCGGGGAAGACGCGGATCCAGACGTTCCCACCGCGCTTCACGTGGCGGGTCATCGCAATCCGGGCCGCCTCGATCTGGCGTGCCGTCATACGGGAGCCTTCGATCGCCTGCAGTCCGTAGTCTCCGAACGAGAGCTTGCTGCCCCGATAAGCCTTGCCGCGCATGCGGCCTTTCTGCATTTTCCGATGCTTGACCTTCTTCGGCTGAAGCATGATCTACCTCGGAACCTCTTCACCGACTCGACTCGCGATTGCACCCTTCGAGAGATCCTTGTCGCCGACTTCGCCCTTGAAGATCCAACACTTCACGCCGATGATCCCGTAGGTGGTCTTCGCCTCCGCGAGTCCGTAATCGATGTCGGCGCGCAACGTGTGCAACGGCACCCGTCCCTCGCGGTACCACTCGCGACGACCCATTTCGGAACCGCCCAGGCGGCCCGAACATTGGATCCGGATACCGCCTGCGCCGAACTTCATGGTCGACGTCACGGCCTTCTTCATCGCGCGGCGGAAGGCGACTCGGCGCTCGAGCTGAAGCGCTACCGCCTCAGCCACCAACTGCGCATCGAGTTCGGCCTTCCGGATCTCCTTGATGTTGATGAAGATCTCCTTGTTGGCGGAGAGCTCACCGAGTTCGGCGCGGAGAGTCTCGACCTCGGCGCCGCGCTTTCCGATCAGGATGCCTGGTCGCGCAGTATGGATGTTGACGACGATCTTCTCGCCGGTGCGGTCGATGACGACCTTCGAGATACCGGCGTGAAAGAGCTTCTTCTTGATGAAGTTCCGGACGTGCAGATCCTCGTGGAGCTGCTCGCCGTAGCGTCGTTCAGCGAACCAATTGGACTGCCACCCAAAGAGAGTGCCGATCCGAAAACCGTACGGATGTACCTTCTGTCCCACGTTATTCCTCGTTCAAGACGATTTGAATATGGCTGGTTCGGTGCTGGATCCATGCTGCTCGTCCCTGAGCCCGCGCCCGAATTCGCCACATGGATGAGCCCTGGTCGACGGTCACCCTCTTCACGACGAGGTTGTCGATGTCGATGCCCGCATGGTCGCGATTGTTCTTCTCCTCGGCGTTCGCGACGGCCGATCGCACGAGCTTCGCGAGCGGTTTCGAAAATCGCTTGGTCGACAGGTCGAGGATCGTAAGCGCATCGTCGACGCCACGGCCGCGAATCTCATTCGCAACGAGCCGAGCCTTTTGTGCGCTCACACGGTAGTTACTCAGACGGGCTATCGATTCCATATCAGCGCGTCTTCACTTTCTTGTCGGTGGAGTGGCCGGTGAACTTCCGAGTCGGCGAGAACTCGCCCAGGCGATGTCCGACCATGTTCTCGGTCACGAAAACCGGTACGAACAGTTTCCCGTTGTGCACGTGGAAGGTCATTCCGACGAATTCCGGCGTAATCATCGAACGGCGAGACCAGGTCCGAATCACCTGCTTCGAACCGCTGGCGACAACCTTGTCGACCTTCCGCTGAAGGCTCGGGTCGATGAACGGTCCCTTCTTGAGTGATCGCGCCATTTACTTCTTCCCCCGCCGCTTGACGATGTATTTCTGCGACCTCTGGTTCTTGCGCGTCTTGTGCCCCTTCGTCGGCACACCCCAGGGCGTGCACGGGTGGCGTCCGCCCGAAGACCGGCCCTCGCCGCCACCCATTGGGTGATCGACCGGGTTCATCGCAACGCCACGAACGATCGATCGGCGGCCCTTCCAGCGCATGCGACCGGCCTTGCCGATCTTCTGGAGTTCGTGATCGCCGTTGCCGACACTGCCGATCGTGGCCGCGCAATCGACATGGATCAAGCGGTGCTCGCCACTGGGCATCCGCAAGGTGGCGTACTTGCCCTCGCGCGCCATCAGCTGCGCGCGGCCGCCGGCGGCGCGAACGAGCTGGGCGCCCTTGCCGACCTTCATCTCGATGGCGTGCACCACGGTTCCCAGCGGAATCCGCGCCAGCGGCAGCGTATTGCCGACGTCCGGCGTCGCGTCGCCACCCGACATCACGATTGCACCCACGCGCAGGCCGGCCGGAGCCAGGATGTAACGCTTCTCGCCGTCGACATAGTTCAACAACGCGATGTTCGCGGAGCGGTTCGGGTCGTATTCGATCGCGGCAACCTTCGCGGGAATACCGGTCTTGTTGCGGCGAAAGTCGACCTTGCGATACCGCCGTTTGTGACCGCCGCCCCGGTGCCAGGTCGTGATCCGGCCGTTCACGTTGCGACCACCAGTCTTGCTTACCGCACCCTCGACGAGGGAACGCTCCGGTCTTCCGCGGGTGATCTCCGCGAAATCCGAAACGCTCATACCGCGCCGGCCAGGCGAAGTCGGCTTGTAGTTCTTCACACCCATGACGCGCCTACACTCCCTCGAAGAATTCGATCGAGTGGCCTTCGGCCAAGCGCACGATCGCCTTCTTCCATTCGGGTTTTCGACCCATGTATTTCCCGACGCGCTTGCTCTTGCGGTGCATACGCATCGTGTGAATGTCGAGCACCTTCACGTCGAACAATCCTTCGACCGCGCGGCGGATGTCGTGCTTGTTCGCACGCGGGTCCACTGCCAGCGTCACGAGATTCTGCTCTTCGCGACCGATATTGCTCTTCTCGGTGACGAGAGGCCGCTGAATCACTTCGTGGATGTTCATGCCGACGCCTCCTTCGGAGCACCGCCCAGGCGCGCGTCGATGGCCGCGACGGCCGCAGAGGTCAGCACCAGGCTCGGGTAACGCAAGACGTCATAGACGTTCAATCCGGCCGCGCGGAGTACCTTCACCCGCGGAAGATTTCGTGCGGAGCGCTCGATATGCGCATCCTCGGCGTCGATCACGATCAGCACGCCGCCTCCCTCGATGCCGAGAGCACCGAGTATTTCGGCCACGCGCTTGGTCTTGTACTCGCCGATCTCGAGCGAATCGATCACTGTAATGGCTGCTTCCTCGAGGCGCTGCGAGAGTGCACACCGGAGTGCGGCACGGCGCACCTTCTTCGGGAGCTTGTGGTCGTAGCTGCGCGGAACCGGCCCGAAGGCACTGCCGCCGCCGGCCCACTGCGGGGCGCGGGTCGTGCCCTGCCGAGCTCGGCCTGTACCCTTCTGCTTCCACGGCTTCGAACCACCGCCGGAGACCGCTGCTCGATTCTTCGTGCTGTGGGTACCGGTGTGACGCGCCGCCAGCTGCCGAGTAACCTCGGCGTGCAGCAGATCGGGCTTCACCTTGACCTCGAAGATCGCCGCAGCGAGGTCAACGGTACCGGCCTTCTTGTTCTCGGTCGTAACGACGTCGAGGGTCGCCATGATCAGAGTTTGATCTCCACGTCGACACCGGCTGCGAGCTCGAGCTTCATCAGTGCATCGACGGTTTGCGGCGTCGGATCGAGAATGTCGATCAGGCGCTTGTGTGTACGGATTTCGAACTGTTCCCGCGACTTCTTGTCGATGTGCGGGCCACGCAGGACCGTGTACTTATTGATCGAGGTCGGAAGCGGAATCGGGCCCGCGACTCGCGCTCCTGTACGGACCGCGGTGTCGACGATTTCGCCGGCACTCTGGTCCAGGAGCTTGAAGTCGTATCCCTTCATCCGGATCCGAATTTTCTGTGAGTTGATATCTGCCATTTTCCTACTCGATGATCTCTGCGACCACGCCCGCGCCGACCGTGCGACCGCCCTCTCGGATGGCGAAGCGAAGCTCCTTGTCCATCGCGATCGGCGTGATCAGCTCGACGCTCAGCTCTACGTTGTCGCCCGGCATCACCATTTCGGTTCCTTCCGGGAGGTCCGCCACGCCCGTCACATCCGTCGTTCGGAAGTAGAACTGCGGTCGGTAACCATTGAAGAACGGCGTGTGACGGCCGCCCTCTTCCTTCGTCAG
>CAXMSF010000336.1:0-9110 GCA_964196055.1 uncultured Gammaproteobacteria bacterium
GAAAATTGGCTTTCGGGGTGACTTTACCCCCGATGTCGAAGCCGCCGACAGGAGAGGAGTAGGTCGATGTGGCGAACCGGCCGCGGAGCGGATTGGCCTTGTCGAACAGCACCGCACGAGAATGAACGACGTTTTCGGGCAGCCACGGACCGATGATCTGCGTCGTCCCTGCGCCACCCGCCGGGCCGCGGATGTCCTTGAGCGCAAACTTGTAGTCGAGGAAGTCGCTGAACACGTACAGGGCGGGATCGTCGAAGGTATTCGCGATCATGTCGCCGCCGTTGAGATCGAAGAAGGTGTCGAAGCCCGGGAAGCCGAGGCGATCGACGATCCGATCGTGGTAGATCGGATTGGTGGCTCCCTCTTCCGTGGGTATCAGTTCGCCCGGCTCGCCGGGGCAGTTGTACGGGGAGTCCGGACTACATCTCGGTGTTCCGTTGGCGTGATTGCCCGTGGCGTATCTCCAGCCGCGGCGATGAAATGCCGGTGTGAACTTCCCGTCGATGACACCCAGCGGAACATCGACGCGCAGATCCCCGAAGGGCACCGTCTCGCGCACGCCCGCAATCGGTGCGGGCCGCTTGTCCTGGATGCGCTTGACCGGATCGGCGACCTTGATCACACCCGCGTAATCGGGATCTTCGGCATCACGCAGCCGCCGCGGCAGGCGTTCAGCGTCGTCGCCGAAAGTGTTCACGCTCGGGAACATCCCGCAGCCGTGGGTGTAGATGCAGTCGTAGCGGGCCTCGACGCGGACGAAGGCCGACATCAAATCGATCGGCCCCCAGCCATCGGGGAGGAGATCGAGTTCGAATTCGACGTTGAGGATGTTGTACCACTGAGCGAGGTCGAGTTCGTCGCCGTGGACGCCGTACTTCGAACTCATTCCCCGCACCTGCATCTCGACGAAGCCGTGCGCCTGGAGGCGACCGTCGAAGGCTTCGACCGCTCCTGCGGGAGACGCCGCCGATAAGAGGCCGCCGAATGCGAGAATTGCGACTGCTAAAAGAGTTGTTCGCCGCGCGGAACCGCCGACCATGCCCCCCCCGCCCATACTGACTCCAACACCCCGTTTCGATCCGCCGGTTGGTCGGCCAGTCGGATCTGCTCGCGCGCCTTCCCGAACCCGAACACCTAAGCCGACGAACGAATCCGCCCGGTGCTGCTGCGAAATGCAGCACCGAAGCGACCTCGATCGCCCGACACGAAACCGACTGTTTCGAGCGGGACAGTGAGAAACTGGCCCCGGCGCGGAACATCCGGACTCGTATCCGTCCCTTTATAACCCTCGTTGGAAGTCGAGCACAACGAAAAACTCTGTTTCCGGCGGACTTCAGCCGAAAGCGCGGGGGCCTTTCGTGGATGAGAACGAACGATCGAGGGGAGGATCCCTCGGTGTGGCGGGCTGTCGAGCGCGTCTACTTCGCCGCGCCGAGCTTCTTCTTCCGGGTCGGCGTCTTCTTCTCGTCGGCCGATTTCGTCCGCGTCGTCGGCGAGTCCTCGCCGCGCGCGACACTCCGCTTGCTTCCGCCGCTCTTCTTGGAAGTCTTCTTTTTTGCGGCGGTTTTCTTCTTCGCAGCCTTCTTCTTGGTCTTCTTCTTGGTCTTCTTCTTGGTCACTTTCTTCTTGGTCGCTTTCTTCTTGGCCGCTTTCTTCTTGCCCTTCGGTGCGGCCGACTCGGAGTCAGCATCGCTCGCGGCCGCACGGGACTTCCGCGGCGGGAACTCGAAGCCGTGGCGACCGGTTTCCTTCAGGACGAGCATCGCGGAGAATGGCCGACCGAATCGCGAGGTGAAATCTTCGAGCAGCTCCGTACGACCGGTCTTCAGGTAGACCTCGGCCTCGTCACGGGTCAGCTCGCGCTTGCAGACGGTTCGCGGCAGAATGAAGCCGCAGCTGGGCGGGAACTCCGATGCGGCTTCCGCCGCGAGCGCGCGAACCTCCTTCGGGCTCTTCCCTTCCTGCTTCCATTCCCGCTTCTTCAGCTTGATCGCTTCCGAGCGGCGATCCTCCTCCTGCTTGCGGACACAGACGAAATGCGTCGGGGTTTCGATGATCTCGCTCTTCTCCTCGCAAGCGCAGGGTCCGAGGGGTTCGGGGTCGACGTCGTACTCCGGATTTTCGCTGACGCCTTCGCCCTCATTCCAACCGGCCGAAACGACCTTCAATTTCCATTCGTCGGTATCGATCTCGATCGACGCACGGTAGGTCCGTCCATTGCGCGCGGTGAATCCGTCGAGGATCTCGGTACTCCCGTCCTTCAGCAGGCTCTTGACCGCATCGCGGTCGAGGTAGCGCCCGGATGTGTCCTTCCAGAACAACATCGGGCAGTCGTCCTCGCGCTCGACGCCGGGTTCGGGGATGCAGCGATAGAACCACGCCATTTCGATCACGGGCTTGCCACAGACCGGGCAGGTGCCGAGGGATTCGTTGACGTCGTAGAGTTCGTCGTATTCGAAGGTCTTGGCGGTTTCGACGATCGCGTTCGCGTACTCCTGGATCTCGTTCATGAAGTCGTCGGGATCGCGCTTGCCCGACTCGACGTCCTGGAGGTGCTGCTCGAGTTCGCCGGTGAGCGCCGGCGATGTCAGCCGTTCGATGTTGATCCGGTGGAGCGTATCGACCAGGCGGATGCCCTTGACCGACGGGCGCAGCGCCTTGTCGATGCGAGCCACGTAGCCCTTGCCGATCAGGTTCTCGATCACGTCGGCCCGCGTCGCGGGCGTCCCGATCCCCTTCTCACCCAGCGCTGCCGAGATTTCTTCGTCCTCGATCTGTTTACCGGCATTCTCCATCAGCGAGAGCAGCCGTGCCTCGGTGACGCGCGCGGGCGGCTTGGTCTCTTCTTCGACCAACTCCGTCTCGACACGACGCACCGCAACGCCCTCGGCGCCGTCGCCATCCGGCGAGAGCGGCTGGACGACGGTCTCGCCCTCACCCTCCGTCGGCGGCAGTACCGCGCGCCAGCCCTTCTCCTTGAGCGAACGTGCGCGGGTCCGGTAGCTCTGGTCCTGGGCCACGGTCACCCGTTCGAGACGCTCCCAGATCGCGGGCGGATAGAAGGTTCCGAGGAAACGTCGCACGACGAGGTCGTAGAGTCGCTTGTCGTCGCCGGTGAGCACCTCGGCGGGAAGCGTCCCTGTCGGGATGATCGCGAAGTGGTCCGAAACGTTCGCGTCATTGAAGGTTCGCTTCGTGTTCTCCAGACCGGCGCTCTGCAGGTGCGCGGCCGCTGCCGCGTACTCCGCGAATTCCGGACTGCCGTGGTCGGCGGCGGCTGCGTACGCGGTCAACACCTCGTCGACGATCTCTCGATAGTCCTCGGGCAGACATTTCGAGTCGGTGCGCGGATAAGTGAGGATCTTGTGGCGTTCGTAGCAGCGCTGCGCCGCCGACAGCGCTCGCCGCGCAGACCAGCCGAAGCGCCGATTCCCTTCACGCTGGAGACTCGTGAGGTCGAACAGCGGCGGCGCCGATTCCTTCGAAGGCTTGCGCGTCTCGGACGCGATCCCGTTCTCGCCCGCGGCTGCAACGATGGCCTCGCCCCGTTCACGCTCGAAGATCCGATCGTTGCGCAGTTCCGAATCATCGCCGGCTTTGAATGCCGGATCGAACCAGGTGCCCAGGTAGCTGTTGCCCGCGTGTTCGAAAGTCGCCACCACCCTCCAGTAGGGTTTGGAGCGGTGGGCCAGGATCTCGAATTCCCGGTCGACGAGCATCGCGAGCGTAGGAGTCTGGACCCGGCCAGCAGACCACGCGGTCTTTTCCTTGCGACTCTTGAGCCGCTTGGTGAGCGCCCGCGTCGCGTTCATCCCGATCAGCCAGTCGGAGCGTGCACGGCAGGCGGCCGCACTGGCGAGGCCCTCGAGTTCTTCGCCGGGCCTGAGGTTCAAGAAACCCGCCGCGATTGCGCGATCGGTCATCGACTGGAGCCAGAGGCGCCGGATCGGCTTCTCGCAGCCCAGGTACTCGACGATCTCGCGGAAGATCAGCTCACCTTCGCGGCCCGCGTCGCAGGCATTCACGACCTCGGTCACGTCGTCTCGGAACAGCAGCTTCTTGATCGTTCGGATCCGCTCGCTCTGTCCCTTCTTGGGCTTGACCCGGAACTCCTCCGGTACGATCGGCAGCGCATCGAGGGTCCACGCCTTGTACTTCTCGTCGACCTCCTCGGGGGCGAGCAGTTCGAACAAGTGTCCAACCGCGAAGGTCACGAGGTAGTCGTCGCTTTCGAACCAGCCGTCGTGCTCGGTGAAGCCACCGAGTACGGCAACGATGTCCCGAGCGACGCTCGGCTTCTCTGTGATGACGACGGATTTCGACAACTGCGCTCTCCCCCCGGGGAGCTATCTATCCTGCGGCTCCCATCCTTAGCCCGGCGTTTTCGGACTGACAAGCGTTGCCCTTCCAATCGTCGCGCCCGTTCGGTCGGGGAGTTCCGGGCCGGACTTGAGACGAAACGCTGGTCCCCATGGGGCATTCGGGTGTAAGTTGCCGAAGAAGCAGCCGGAGAGTCCCGATCGACCCGCGGCTGCCGAGCCACCGTGATGGCGGCGTTCCCCAGGGGGGCAAGAAATGAGCGACAGCATATTTGGCAAGATCGCGCGCGGTGAGCTGCCGGCGACCATCGTCTATGAAGACGACACTGCGCTCGCTTTCGCAGACGTGAACCCGCAGGCCCCGACGCATCTGCTCGTGATTCCACGCGAGCCGATCGATCGCATCGCGAACGCGGAGCAGAGCCACGAGCCGCTACTCGGGCATCTGCTCCGCGTGGCGAGTCGTGTCGCCGCGGATGCGGGACTCGAGGATTACCGGCTGGTGATCAACAACGGCGCGGGGGCGGGCCAGACCGTCTTCCACCTGCACGTCCACGTCATCGGTGGGCGGCCGCTGGGTTGGCCGCCGGGCTGAGCAGCGGGCCCCCGGTCGCTCTCGGCGCCGCCCTCAGGGAATGATCTCGACCGGGACCGGCATCAAGTTCCAGGTGAAGATCGAGCGGTCGTCGGGCCGGGCGTAGATGACCTCTCG
This sequence comes from uncultured Gammaproteobacteria bacterium, assembly GCA_964196055.1. Classification (GTDB taxonomy): domain Bacteria; phylum Myxococcota_A; class UBA9160; order UBA9160; family SMWR01; genus JAFDEI01. The sequence continues at coordinate 5,032 of CAXMSF010000336.1, forward strand.
AACGAGCTTGCTGCCGTTCCATACGTAGCGGCGCAGTTCCTTGTGGCGATCGCTTGCCACGTACAGCTCGTCGACACCGTCACCGTCGAGGTCGCTCAGGATCGAGGCATGCTCGAAGCCCGCGGAATCCTTGTCGATCAACTCGCGCTGCCAGGAACCCTTCGGATCGTCACCGGGCCGGAACAGCCACAGGCCGCTGCTGAAGGCCGCGACCACGAGCTCCTTCTTGCCGTCTCCGTCGATATCGCCCGCGGTCAGAAAACGCGACAGAGAGTCCTTGAGCGTGCCGATCACGACGCCCGCGTCAGCGGGCGTGTCGGCGTCGTAGCGGAGGATTTCGACCGGATCGACCAGGCGCTTGCTTCCCCCCTTGCCTTCCAGGTGACCCTCAACCGACACATAGAGCTCGTCGCGGCCGTCGCCGTCGACGTCTTCGACGAGGATTTCCTTCGCGTGACGGTCGCCGAGGTCGGCCACGACCACGCGGCCCTCCTGCGTCTTCGGCACGTAGCGTACGACCTTGCCGGGTTGGCGGGTGCCGTCCATGCGGTTGGGATCGCTCGGGGTGGCGTAGACCTCGAGTACGCCGTTCCCGTCGAGGTCGCCGATCTCGATCTCGTGGACGAAGGTGTCGGGCTTCGCGTCGAGTTCGACCACCTCGAAACCGCCTTCGGTCTTCGGCCGCAACACGACCACGTGGCCCTGATCGTGCGTCGCGACCGCCACCGTCGCCGCTCCGTCACCGTAGAGGTCCGCGACCTCGGCATCGCGCATGCGGCTCCACTTGCCGCCGAAGTCCTTCTCCCACTCCGTCGTCGGTACCAACCCGGCGTCGGTCGCTTCCCAGGTCTTCACCGTCGCCGCCGTTCCCGCCAATGTCATCAGGCGTGGTCCGACGGGGCCCTCGTAGTAGAAGGCCTTGTGAAAGACGTTGCTCTGATCGTCTTCGATGAAGGAGGTCTGCCACTTCCCGTCCTTTCGATACACGAACTCCAGCCGAGCCGGGCCCGGAACCGGGCTGCCTTCCTTCTTCACGAACTGGGCCAGTGCAAGCACCAGGCCCTTCGGCAAGGCGTCGGGCGTCGCAGGTGTGGCAGCGGCGGCCGGAGCGGTGCTCGGCTCCGGCGCGGAGTCGGCAACCCTCGCGGGTTTCGGAGCAGGGGCCGCCGGCGCCGGCTTTTCATCGGCGCCGCAGGCTGCGACGATGCATACCAGAACGACGAGAATGGCGGTAAGAGCGGGACGAACGTGCATGGGATCTCCTTCGGCGGGTTCCGTGGTTTAGCAATCTCGGGCCCGAATCGACAGCACCCCGGGCCCCGGGGGCCCGGGTGTGATAATGGAAAGCCCATGAGCAAGGTCACTCTCCAGCCCCCGCGCGGCACGCGAGATTTCTTTCCCGAGGAACTGCGCCTGCGCGACTGGATCTTCGGCCACTTCCGTTCGGTCGCGCGACAGTTCGGTTTCGAGGAAATCGACGCACCGGTGGTCGAGCACGAAGAGCTGTTTACGCGCAAGGCGGGCGAGGAAATCGTCGAGCAGCTCTACCACTTCGAGCTGCACGGCCGTCGGCTCGCGCTGCGGCCGGAAATCACGCCTTCGGTCGCACGCATGGTCGCGGCTCGCCGCGGCGCGCTGAAATTTCCGTTGCGCTGGTTCAGCCTGCCGCAGTGCTGGCGCTACGAACGAATGACCCGCGGTCGAAAGCGTGAGCACTACCAGTGGAACATGGACATCTGGGGCGAGCCGTCGGTCACCGCCGAGGCCGAGTTGATCGCGGCGATCTTCGCGTGCTTCGACCGCATGGGGCTCGCCGTGGACGCCACACGGGTGCGGGTGAACAGCCGTGCATTGCTCGAAGAAACGCTGTGCGATTCGGTGCTGCGCGGGCGACCGGAAGCCTTCACGCCATTGTGCGTCGCGATCGACAAGATCGACAAGATCGGAGCCGACGCGGTAAGGGACCTGCTCGTCGAGCCGCAAGGAGCCGTCCGACTCGACACGGCGGGCGCGGACTTCGTCGTCGACTGGCTCTCACTGCGCGATTTCAGCGACGCCGCAAAGCACGCACCCAATGACTCCCCGGCCGCCGCCGAGGTCACTCGGCTGTTCGAACTGCTCGACGCCTACGGGCTTTCTGACCGCGTCGTCTTCGATGCCTCGATCGTGCGCGGCCTCGCCTACTACACCGGAATCGTGTTCGAGGGCTTCGACGCGGGGCGTTCGCTGCGCGCGATCTGCGGCGGCGGACGCTACAACCGCCTGCTCGAAACGCTCGGCGGCCCCGCCACGCCCGCTGCCGGCTTCGGTTTCGGCGACGTCGTGATCTCCGAGCTGCTCGCCGATCAGGGTGCGCTGCCGGACTGCAGCCGCGAGTTGTCGGCGGTGGTCTTCCCCTTCGGCGAAGCCGAGCGCGCGGCTGCGGTGCGCGTCGCAAGCGCTCTGCGCGCGCGCGACGAATCGGTCGAGCTGATCCTCGGCCAACCGAAATTGAAACGCGTGCTGGCCGACGCCGACAAGTCCGGCGCTCGGCGTCTGTACCTGATCGGACCCGACGAACTGGCTCGGGGCGAGGTGCTGATCCGCGACCTCACCAGCGGCGAACAGACCAGCGAACCGATTCCCGACTGACTGCGAGCTTCGTGCAACCGGCCCGGAACGCACATACAATCGAGCCCGCCGGACCGCGGGAAGCATTCGCGAAGGGTAGTCATGCGCGGTTGGAACATCGAAGACAGCCTCGAACTCTACAATGTTCCCAACTGGGGCGAGGGCTACTTCGGGATCAACGAAGCCGGCCGACTCGAAGTGCACCCACCCGGTGACGACCGGCTTCGCGTCGATCTGCTCGAACTCGTCCAGGATCTGAAGCGCCGCGGCCTGCGCACGCCGCTGCTGATCCGTTTCTCCGACCTGCTCGCGAGCAGGCTGACGCAGCTCGTCACGAGCTTCGAGACCGCGATCGAGGAGTACGGCTACCAGGGCCGCTTTCGGGGCGTCTATCCGATCAAGGTCAACCAACAGCGGCACGTGGTGGAAGAGATCATCCAGTTCGGCGCGAGCAAGGGCATCGGCCTCGAGGCCGGCAGCAAACCCGAGCTACTGGTCGCGCTCGCGCTGCTCGACACTCCCGACGCACTGATCATCTGCAACGGCTACAAGGACCGCGCCTACGTCGAGACGGCGCTGCTCGCGCAGAAGATCGGCAGAACACCCCTGATCGTGATCGATCGTTTCGAAGAGATCGACCTGGTGATAAAGACGGCGGAGGAACTCGGAATCCGCCCGCACCTGGGCCTGCGCGCGCGGCTGACCACGAAGGGCTCTGGAAGATGGATCGAGTCGACCGGCGACCGTTCGAAGTTCGGACTCTCGGCATCCGAGATCGTCGACGCGGTCGAACGCCTGCGCGCCGAGGACATGCTCGAGTGCCTCGAACTCGTGCATTTCCACATCGGCTCGCAGATCACGGCGATCCGCGCACACAAGGATGCGATCACCGAGGCGAGCCGCGTCTACGTCGGGCTGCACCAACTGGGCGCGACGCCGCGATTCCTCGACGTCGGCGGCGGGCTCGGCGTCGATTACGACGGTTCGAAGACCAACTTCCACTCATCGAAGAACTACTCGATGCAGGAATACGCGAACGGCGTGGTCGCATTCATACAAGAAGCCTGCAACGAATCGGACATCCCCCACCCGGAGATCATCACCGAAGCCGGCCGCGCGATGACGGCCCATCATTCGGTGCTGATCTTCGACATCCTGGGCGTGAACGAGATGATTTCGGGCCAAACTCCAAATCCCGCCACGGAGGATGACCCGAAGGTCATTCAGGATCTCCACCACATCTGGCTGACCGCGTCGGAGGAGAACGTCCAGGAGTCGTACCACGACGTACTCCAGCTCCGCGAAGAGACCGCGTCGCTGTTTTCGCTCGGCTACCTCGACCTGCCTACGCGTGCGCGCAGTGAACGTCTGTTCTGGAACTGCTGCGAGAAGATCTTGGGCATCGTACGCGATCTCGACTATGTGCCGGAGGACCTCGAAGACCTCGAACGTGGCCTCGCGGATACCTA
>CAXMSF010000337.1:0-8431 GCA_964196055.1 uncultured Gammaproteobacteria bacterium
CGACTTCGCGCGCTTCAGCTCTTCGACCGCCGACTCGATCCCCGAACCGGGCATCTGCCAGATCGCGCCGAGGCGCTCGGGACAGTGCGACACCCAGTCGCTGATGAAGTCGTTGTACGCGCGCATGCCCGCGAAATGAAAATCATCATCGTCGCAGGTCATGAAGTAGATCATCGTCCGCTGGGGCGGGAAGAAGACGGCTGCGTCGACGCCGTCTTCGTCCATGAGTTCGAGGCGTCCCTTGGGCTCGAAGATGCCCGGGTGCATGTCCTCGTAGCGAGCACCGGTCCACTTCAGCGTCTTCGGCGTCTGGTTCATCGACGACACCAGGCCCAACGATTCGACGGCCTCGCCGAGCAGCCAGGCATCGCCGCCGTCTTCGTCCTTCACGAGCTTCGGCGCCTGCGCGTGGAACTTCTTCGGAAGCCACCGCTCCCACAGATCGGGAGTCTCGATGACGTGCTGATCTGCATCGATGATTCGGTACTCCATGCCAAACTCCTCCGATCACGCGTGTCTCGCGAATCTGACGATCCGTCAGATTTTACCTCCGAATCCGGCCGCCGCAAAGCCCTGATTCCGCCCGCTCCCGGCCCCCTCAGGCGCCGTACCGATACCCCTCGATCTCGGCATGCTCGGATTCGAGACGCCGTTGCGCGGCCGCTTCGAGCGGCTGCAGTTGGACCTTCTGATTCCCCGTGTACGAGAGTTCGTCTTCGCGGAAGAAGAGCACCCGACGCGGCACCTTGTACGCGGCGAGCCTCGACCTCAGGTAGCCGCGAATCTCGTCCTGGCCGGGTGTCGCGCCCGCGGTCGGCACGACGCAGAGCACGACCACTTCGCCGAGAGTCGGGTGACCGATGCCGACCGGGATACCGACCTTCACCTCCGGATGCTCTGCGAGAACCGCCTCGATTTCGACGGGTGACACGTTCGCGCCACCCGTCTTGATCAAGTGACCGAGGCGCCCGGACCAGTGGAGCACGCCGTCGGCATCGAGCCGGCCGCCGTCCTGGGTGCGGAAGAATCCGTCGGCGTCGAGGTAGTTCTCGGGCAGCACTTTGTAGTAGCCACGCATGAAGGTCACGCCCTTCACCGCGATTTCGCCCTCACTGCCTTCCGAGACCGCGGCGCCGGTCTCGGGATCCACGATCCGAAAGTCCATGCCCGGGTTGGGTCGGCCGCTGCCGTCACGCCGCAGCGAAGCGGGTGCATCGGCGGGCAGGCTGCTCGCGATCGTGAAGGTCTCGCTCATTCCGTAGGAGGCGCCCGTGCCGTACTCGTCCTTGTCGATCCCCGCGAGCTTCGCGATCGGCGATGAAAAGTCGACCTTTCGAACGGAACTCAGATTCCGGCTCGCGGCGTCGGGGTGCTCGCACAGAGCCTTTTGCTGGTGGGGCCAGGCGTGGACCGCGGTCGCTCGCTCCGACTCGATCCGATCGAGAGCGGCTCCCGGCTCGAAGGTCTCGTCGAGCAATAAGCACGCGCCCGCCGCCAGGCACGGCAGCAGCGACATCGCGATACCGGCGGTCCAGAAGAACGGATAGGTGGTGTAGACACGATCGTCGCTTTCGAGACACAGGAAGTCGACGAAGCGCCAGCCCTGAAGCACCCCCGCGCGGTGCGTGTGGAGCACGCCCTTCGGATTCGCGGTGGTGCCCGAGGTGTAGATGATCAGTCCGTCGTCGGACGGCTCGACCTCGTCGATCAGCTCATCGAGCAGATCGTCCGAGACGTCGCGGGCCTGCGCGAGCAACGATTCCCAGTCCTCGACACCGCCTCGCGGGGCGTCCATCCCGAGGCTGACGACGCGACGCAGCTGCGGCAGCGACGGCACGCGCAGCCGCCCCGGCTCGGAGGCCTCGATTTCCGGATGCGCGGCGAGCAAGTCGTCGAGGTAGCGGTGCTTCAACAACTCCGGCTGCATCAACAACAGCGCCGCATCGCTGTGACGCAGGATGTAATCGAACTCGAAGCGCGTGGCGAAGGTGTTCACCGGGACCAGCACGCCACCCACCATGCCGACCGCAAATGCCGACACGACCCATTCCGGCCGATTCGCCATCAGGACCGCGACGCGGGTTCCCTTGCCGACACCGGCTCCGACGAGCGCACGAGCGAGCTGCCGCGCCTGGCGTTCCAGATCGCGATAGCGGATCTCGCGATCCTCGAAACGGATCGCGCAGCGATCGCCGTAACGGCGGGCAACTTCGACGAGGAAGCGCCCACTGGTGAGCGACGGGTCGTTGGTCTCCATCCCCGCTCCTGTGCTCGCTCGATCCCGAAGTCCCTACGGGCTCGGCAGCATCACCTCGGCTTCGCCCTGGGCCATGATCGCATCGTCCTGGTTGGTCATCACCACCTTCACTGTCGCGATCGGCTGCCCAGAGGGATCGTCGTGACTCACGTCGACCACCTCGCCGTTCAGGAAGGTCGCGTCACCCGTAAACGCGGGCGCGCGATACTGCATATTGCTGTGGGTGATGAAACTCCACTCACCGCCCCAGTTACTGAGGTAGTCGACGATCCAGGCACCCATCGACGCGCCGTAGCCGTAGCCGCGCGGCAACCCGATCAGCTGGGCATAGCGGGGCTGCACGTGCCCGCGCGACGGCCCCTTGTAGAGCCCGTCCGCATTCGAAGGGTCGATCTTCGCACCCTCTTCGTCGCGCGACATCTCGGGCAGCCAACCCGCCGCCATGGTCGACGTCTCGCCGTATTCGATCGCCGCACCCCAGACGGTCATCAGGTAGGAGCGCCACTCGGTCGTGAAGGTCGCGATGCTGTGCGGGCCGATCGGTCGCGTCGGCAGCAGGTCGCCCGCCTTCACGAAGAGGCGCTTCTCGTGGCCGAGATCCCGGAAGCTCTGGTAGTAATCCAACTTCTGCTTCTCGAGATCTTCGAGCTCTTGATCGGTCCAGCTGCGCTCGACGTTGTCGGCGAACAGCCCCAGCTTGCGAGCGTTCTCGGCGAGGTAGCGCACCGATGTCGAGCGCTGCTTGCACACCACCTGCCCACGCTGGTTGATGTAGCTGGTGTCGCCGCGCGAGAACATCGTCGGCCCGGAGAACTTGGTCTCGGAAATCTTGTAGTCGTAGAGCATTCGATCGAAGGAGATCAGGTCGCCGGGGAGAATTCTCGGACCGAAGAACCACCACTCGTCACCACCAAAGATCATGTGCTGACCGGGGATCACTCCTTGAATCGCCGGACCCGCGCCGTGGCTGGTGTCGGTGCAGACCGCGAACGACTGCGGCGCAACGACTCTCTCGAAGACACTCTCGGCCGCGTAGTCATCGTCGTAGTGCAGCGGATTCGGATTCTGCATGCCCTGCGCCCAGCGCCGGATGTCATTGACGTGCACCGAGTCCTTGATCTGCGCGCCTCCCAACGGCTTGCCCACCCAGCGATCGACGTCCGTAGTGTCGAGATCGATCAATCCATCCTTGCGCGTCTTCGCTTCGCTCACGGCCGGTTCCTCTCGCAGGAAGTGCGGAACCCACGAACCGAATTCGGGACTCGCGGGATCTGACGATGTGTCAGAACATTATGCCCGTGGATGACGGCGTTTGTCCAGTGGCACCCGCCTGGGCTACCCATGCCCGCGCATGACCCCCAGCCTGATCTCCGAGCCCGAGTCGACCTTCGCCCGCTGGCTCCCGCCCACGGCGATCGTCGTCCTGGCCGCGCCCTGCCTCTTCCTCGCCTATCTGCCGATGACCGACCTGCCGCAGCACGCCGCGGTGATGTCGATCCTGAAGAATCTGGGCGACCCCGCGTTCGATTTCGACGCCTACTACGAAACCACACCGGACCGCTCGCTCTACTTCTTCACCTATGGCATCGCGCTCGCATTCGCGAAGATCGTTCCGCTCGAAATCGCGGTGCGGATCGTCGTCTTCCTGTCCGCGATCGCCTACCCGCTCGGCGTACTCGCGGTCTTGCGCGCGACGGGTCGACCGGGCGCGCTCGCGCTGCTCAGCTTGCCGCTGATGTACAGCCGCACCTTCTTTTGGGGCTTCGCGAACTTCAACCTCGCGCTCGGAATGGCGCTGATCGCGGTAGCGCTGCTGGAACGTGGTGTGCGCGGCGTGCGCGGCGAGGTCGCGCTCGCCGCCCTCTGCATCGCGCTCGTGCTGACCCACACCTACGGAATCGCGATCCTTTTCGGCTACGCCTGCCTGTGGCTGGTCGTCGGCGACCGCCGGGCGCTGCTGGCGCGGCTCCCCGCGCTCTCACCGCTCGTGCTCGGCGCCCTTGCGTGGTTCCTGCTCGGTCACGACGTCGAAGGCCGCGGAGGCATCCGCTTCCTGTCACTAGCCGACCGCGTTCGGCACTTCGAAGACTCGCTGATCGGCAGCTACCCGAACTGGAGCGATGAAATACTGGTCGTCGCGATGCTCGGCGCGACCGCGTTCTTCGCAGCCAGGACCTTTCCGTGGAATCGGGCGCGCTGGCGCGAGCTCGGGCGCTGTGAACGAATCTTCGCGCTCTACAGCGGCCTCAACCTCGCGCTCTACTTCGCACTACCGACGCATCTGCCCTCCTGGCACCACATCCATTTTCGACACGCACTGCTCGCCGTCGCATTTCTGCCGCTGATCGCCCAGGCTCCCGACGGGCCGGGCGCCCGCAAGGCCGCAATCGCACTGCTCACCACCCTCACGCTGCTGACCTTTGCGATCCACTGGTCGCACCTGATTCGTTTCGACCGCGAGGCGCGCGGCTTCGACGACGTGATCGCTGAGCTGCCGGACACCCCCAAGGTCTACTTCCTCAACTGGGACCCGGAGGGGACCGTCACAGAGACGCATGCGTACCATCACTTCCACGCCTACATTCAGGCTCGACGCGGCGGCCTGATCTCGTTCAGTTTTCCAGAATTGTTCTGGAACATCCCGGTGCGCGTACACGAGAATGCGGGAATTCCGAGGCTCAATGTGGGATCCGAATGGAACGCCCGACTATTCGATTACGACAAGGTCGGCGACTTCTACGATTACATGCTGGTTCGCAAGCGCGCAGAGCAGCGCGGGGTCGAGTCGCTCGCGAAGTTCCCCTACGAACGCATCTACTCGAACCCACCGTGGGAGTTGTACCGTCACCTGCCCGACGAGGGTGTCGAATGACATCACGCTACGGGCGCGGGCTGGGCCATTCGTTCGGCCGAGCGCACTCACGACGAAGCTGATCGGCGCTGCGACCCAAGCGGCCATCTCGAGCGAGGAGAACTCATGACTGGACCGACCTGGAAGAAATTCGACCTGAGCGAAGAACTGGAGAAACACGCCGAAACTTCGGCTCCCTATCACGAGTTCCTGCGCCGGCCGTCCCTCAGTTGCGGAATCTACACACTCGCGGCGGGTGCCAAGGACCTTCAGGGTCCACACGACGAGGACGAGGTCTACTACGTCGTGAGCGGCAAGGCGCGGCTGCGGGTCGACGGGGACGAGCAGACGGTCCAGCCAGGCTCGATCCTCTACGTGCGAGCGACCTCGGATCATTCCTTCTTCGAAATCGAAGAGGACATGACGCTGCTGGTCTTCTTCGCTTCCGGCGGGCCTGCCGATTAGCAACATGCAGGCACGAGCCGGTCGGCGCTCCCCGCGCTGCGAACCCGCCGGCGAGCAGCGCGAGCTACCATCCGCGCGATGCGAGCTTCGATGCGCGGTCTGATCAATCGGGTCGTTTGGGCGCTGACATTCGCGACGCTCATCGCCGCCGCGCATTCGGCCCGGCACCCGGCACCACTACGGGGCTTCGCCTGATGCCGCGCGCGCCCCGCACGCGGCGCTTCTGGATCGCGATCGCGCTCTGCCTGGCGCTGTTCGCGGGCATCGCCGCACTCGTTGCGCAGCGACGGTCGGTGGCTCGGTCGCTGATCGATTCCCAGCTCCGGAGCCTGGGGCTGGAAGAAATCGGGCACGAGGTCGAGCGCCTCGGACTCAGCGAATTCGGAGTGAGGAACTTTCACATCGGCAACGATCGCGGGCTCCGCGTGGATCGGATCGACGCGCGTTATTCGCTGTCCAGCCTGCTCGCGGGCAAGCTCGAGAGCTTGAACGTGAGCGGCGTTCGCTTGCGCGGCGCGTTCGAGGACGGCCACATGGCCTTCGGGGCGCTCGACTCGGCTCTGGCTGGCAGCGGCGGACGGGAAGGCGCTGGAGCCCCGATAGCGCTGCCCGCCCGGAACATCGCGATCGACGACGTCGAAGTCGCCATCGAGACCCCGGAAGGTCTGCTCTCCGGAGGTTTCGCAGCAAATCTTCGAGAACTCGACGATCGGCGGATCGCCGCCGATGCCACCGCCCACATGCGGCATCCACGCCTCGAAGCCAGCGCAGATTTCGACCTCGCGGGAACTCCGGAAATCTTCGAGGGAGAGCTGTCGCTCGAACTCCGTTCCAATTCGCCCGCCGAGACGAGCGACGAAACCACTGCGATCACACTGGCCGCCGCGATCGACGGATCCCCACATCGCATCGACCTCGCGCTCGCCCCCCTGCCCTTCCGCTATGTGCCGGACGACGCAGACGCGGCACTGCGCTGCAGTGGCGAGATCCCCGCCACCACGATCACGATCCCGAGGCCGGTTGCGAGCGCGCCGGTCACGCTTCAGGTGCCGAACGCGGGCGGCCACCTGAACCTGCCCGGGCTGGAACTCGGACTCGCCGACATCTCCCTCGACGTCGCGCTCGACCCGGAGTCCTGGCTCCCGACCGGTGATCTCGACATCGCCAACATCACCGACCGTCAGAGCCCGCCCCGCTTCATGCCGGGATCGATCAAGGGAAGCGTGGCGACCACTCCGGCGGGCCTCGACTTCGAGCTGCGTGCGAAGAACGCCGGTGAGGGACCCGGCGTCGAAATCCGCGGGAGCTACGATCGGAAGTCCTCGGCGGGCACGGCCCGGCTGCGGCTCGAGCCGCTCGAATTCACCGAAGGCGGCCTGCAGCCGGTCCGGCTATCGCCGCAATTCGGCGAATCGATCGAATCCGCGAGCGGCGTCGTCGAGGCGCACGGCAGCGTCGCCTGGTCGGCCGATGCGCCGCTCCGTTCGAGCTTTGACTTCATCGCGCGCGACCTCAGCATGACGTCCGAACTCGGCAGTTTCGAGCGCTTGAACGCCGCAATCCGGATCGACGGGCCCTCGCCCTACTCCAGCCCACCACAGCAACTGCTTTCGATGGCGCGCATCGATTTCGGTCTCGAACTCACGAACGGCCTGGTCGCCCTGCAGCTGCTGCCCGACGGCCGGATCGACATCGAATCCGCGGAGTGGTCGCTCGCGGGCGGGAAGATCCACACTCGGGGCGTCGTCGATCTCGACGCCCCGACGCAGAAGCTCGTGCTCGAACTCGAAGAACTCGACCTGTCGAAGCTGCTCGAACTCGTAGACCTCGATGGCTTGTCGGGGACCGGGCTCCTCTCGGGCAAGATCCCGCTCGTGCGGCGCGGATCGACGATCGAGATCCGGGGCGGAAAGCTCTCGGGTGCGAACGGTGGCGGCCGGGTCCAATATCTATCCGGCGCCTTCAACGCAGAGTCCATCGGTTCCGACCAGAACATGAACGTCGTATTCAAGGCGCTCGAGAACCTCCACTACGACACCATCGAGGCCAAGCTCGACGGCGACACGGACGGCCCCGTCCTCCTCTCGATCCGGTTACTGGGGGAGAATCCCGACTACCTCGACGGCCGCCCGATCGACTTCACGCTGAGCGTCGATTCCCACCTCGTCGATATCCTCCAAAAAGCAACCGCGATCTATCGAATACCTGACAAGATCCAACGTCAAATAGAAGAGATGTCCGCAGGGCTTCCGTAGCCCTGCGTTCGATATGTCGGTACGCTCTGGTCTTCGCGAATCGAGGGGGGAGGGAATCCCATGGACGATCGGAAAACCGCAGGTTTAGCGGCGCTCGTTGCGTTATTGCTGATCGCGCCGGGTTGCACACCCAAGGTCGTGGTGGAAGCTCCCAAAGAGCCCATCGTCATCAACATGAATGTGAAGATCGAGCACGAAATTCGCATCCGAGTCGACAAGGATCTGGACGCGATGTTCGAGGACGAGAATCTCTTCTGAACGCGTCGCATCGAAGATCATGGGTCGAGGATCGAGGAGGAAGCAAGCCATGAAGTATTTTCCGCACGAGCGCAGTCGGATTCACTGGCTCTCACTGGCGGCGATCGCAGTCCTGCTCTTCATCGCGCCGGCGACGGCCTGGGCCGACGGCCTCGGTGAAGCCAAAGCGGCGGGCTGGGTCGGCGAGCAGGCCGACGGAATGCTCGGAATCGTCGACAGCAGCGCGCCGGCGTCCGCAAAGGCCCTGGTCGAGAGCGTCAATGCGAAGCGTCGGGAAGGCTACGCGTCGATCGCGAAGAAGAACGGGACCTCGATTACCGCTGTCGCAGCGCTCGCGGGCGATCG
>CAXMSF010000338.1:0-5010 GCA_964196055.1 uncultured Gammaproteobacteria bacterium
GCCGCGCCGCGGCTGCTGGCTGATCTCGACCACGACACGGCCGGTCTTGGTGGTTTCCCCGCCTTCGGCTTTACCCGCACGCGCCTCGTCGTCCCGGCTCTGGGACTGCGCGCGCTCGTTGTAGATCGCCGCGCCCTCGAGGCAGGCGTCCGCGACGCTGGAAGCGTAGAGGTTGATTGCTCGAATCGAGTCGTCGTTGCCGGGAATCACGAACTCGATCCCGTACGGATCGCAATTCGAGTCAACCACCGCGATGATCGGAATGCCGAGCCGCTGCGCTTCCTTCACTGCGATCGCCTCGCGATTCACGTCGATGATCACGATCACATCCGGGAGCTTCGCCATCGCCTTGATTCCGGCGAGTGACTTCGTGTACTTCCCGAGCGCACGATTCGAACGCGCCTGTTCCTTCTTCGACAGTTCGGCGAGCTTCTCCTCGTCCGCGAAGATCTCGATCAGCGACTTGTAGCGATCGATCGATTTCTTGACCGTCTTGAAATTGGTCAGCATGCCGCCGAGCCAGCGATTGTTCACGTAGAACTGGCCGGCACGCTCCGATTCGGCCTGAACGACCGCCTGAGCCTGCCGCTTGGTCGCGACGAACAGGACCTTGCCGCCCGACGCGACCGTCTCCGTGACGAATTCGATCGCGCCCTTGAACAACGGCAGCGTCTGATCGAGGTCGATGATGTGGATACCGTTCCGCTCACCGAAGAGGAAGCTCTTCATGCGCGGATTCCAGCGACGGGTTTGATGTCCGAAGTGGACACCCGCCTCCACCAGATCTCGAATCGTGATTTCCTTGCGTTCGATGGCTGCGGCGGTCTCGCTCGCAATCACCTCTTCGGCACCGGCTTCGGTCGAAGCCGGCGCGTCTGCCGGGGTCTCGGCCATGCGAATCTCTCCTTCGCGGTTGTACGTCCGTTCCGGTTCGGGCTTCCCCGACCCGACTCTCGCGTCACCTGGACGGGAGGCCGAGCACCGCTGGGGCGAACCCGGAACGTGTGGTTTGGTGGGTAGTTAGCAGAGTCTTGCTGGGCTTTCTAGGCGCTGTGCCGGGCTCCCCTCGGGGTCGAGCTTTGGGCACGCGGGGATAGAGGGGTGCCTTCCGCTCTCTTTTGAACGTTCGCGGAAGGCACCCCTCTATCCCCGCTTTCCGGGTCCTTTCGATCGGGGCTCCCCTCGCACGGGCCTGGTTGCTTTGGAGCGCCTCCGCTTGCTGTGATTGAATCGGGGGGGCGAGGCGAAGACCCGCACCGGCGGACCATACGCCGAGTGGAAGCTCTGGTCGCCAAGCGGCCAGAGCGCAGTCAGGTGGTGTATTCGGCGTTGATTCTTACGTAGTCGTAGGAGAGGTCGCAGGTCCAGATGGTGGCTTCGCCGCGACCGGCGCCGAGTTTGACTTCGATCTCGATCTCGGGAGCGGCGTGCTTCGCGGCGGCTCGACGGCGCGCGGCGGGACCCGCCGATGCGCCGCGGCGGAATACCACCACGCCGCACAACCTGATCTCGGTTCGTTCGAGCCGCAGCGCCACGCGGCCCGCGCCGAGCGTCTGGAGGATTCGGCCCCAGTTGGGGTCGCCGCCGAAGATCGCGGTCTTGACCAGCAGCGAATTCGCGATGCGGCGGGCGCCGCGTTCGGCTTCGGCCGTGGAACGTGCCCCCGTGACGCGCACCGTCACCAGCTTGGTGGCGCCTTCGCCGTCGCGGGCGAGATCGCGAGCGAGATCGGTCGCAACTTCCGCAACCGCGGCCTCGAAGCGCTTCGCGCCTGGGCTGCGCGGGCCGCGCAGCTGGGGCGCCCCGGAGGCTCCGTTCGCGAGCAGCAGCACCGAGTCGCTCGTCGACGACTCACCGTCGACCGTCACTCGGTTGAAGCTCGACCCCACCGAGCGGCGCAACACACCGCGCAGAAACGCCGGCGCGACCTGCGCGTCCGTCACGAGGAATGCGAGCATCGTGGCCATGTCGGGCTCGATCATGCCCGAACCCTTTGCGATCCCGGCGATCGTGACGTCGCGCCCAGCGAGACGAATCCTGCGCGAGGCCTGCTTCGGAAACGTGTCGGTGGTCATGATCGCGCAGGCCGCGTCCGCCAGGCCGCGCTCGGAAAGCGCGGCCGCGGCGGCGCGCACACCGCTGCGAACCTTCGCCATCGGCAGCGGTTCGCCGATGACGCCCGTGGAGGCAACCAGCACCTCGCCCGGTGCTGCGTCGATCGCGCGGCTCGCGGCCAGTGACATTGCCTTGGCGTCGCGCAGCCCGCGCGCACCCATCGCGACGTTCGAGATGCCGCTGTTGACCACCACGCCGCGCGACCATCCGCTGCGCAGCAGCGCGCGCGAGACTTCGACCGGTGCACCCACAACGGTCGAGCGCGTGAACACGCCGGCAGCCGCGGCGGGGACATCGCTCGCGATCAACGCCAGATCCAACCCCTCTGCCTTGATCCCGGCACGAACACCGCTGAATCGGAATCCACGAACGGAAACAGGCTTCACGGCGCGCACGACGAACCTCGGTTTGGGAACGACAACGACGATCGAAGGGCTAGGCGCCGTGACACTTCTTGAATTTCTTGCCACTGCCGCAGGGGCACGGAGCGTTGCGACCGACCTTCTCCGCCGCATCAGGGCCGCCTTGACTCGAAGCCGCCGGCCCGCCGCCGCCTTGCGACGGAGGCGCGGGCGCCGACCTTCGAAGTGCCGGAGCGGGCCCGCGCGGCGACATTCCGAGCCGGACGGGTTCGGGCAATGCGAACTTGAAGCCCACTTCGACCGTCTGCTGGTCGATGCGTTGGTTCATGCCCTCGAACAGGTCGTAGCCTTCACGCTGATACTCGAGCTTCGGGTCACGCTGTGCGTAGCCCCGCAGATTAATGCCCTCTCGCAGGCCGTCCATCGTGTGCAGGTGATCCTTCCACTGGGTGTCGAGGATCTGCAGCATGAAGTCGCGTTCGAGCTGAGCGAACGACGGGTAACCGACCTCCACGTGCTCGGCTGCGAGCGCGTCGCAGGCCTTCTTCTTCTCCTCGATCACCACCGAGACGCCGTCGTGGATTTCGCGCGCGAGCGCGTCGTAATCGCCGCAGGGCTTGCCGTCCACGATGAACGGCGCCACGGTCGGGTCGAAGGAAAGACCGAAGGCGACCTGCAGGCCGAGCGCCATCTCGTCGAACACTTCCTGGTCCGGATCACCCTTATCGGGCCAGTGTGCGTCGAGCACGCTCACGATCGCGTGTTCGATCATCGCTCCGAGCTCTTCGTGAACGTCGTCGTGCGCGAGCACCTCGCGCCGCCGTGCGTAGAAGGCCTGGCGCTGTTTGTTCATCACGTCGTCGTAATCGAGCAGGTGCTTGCGGATGTCGAAATTCCGCGCCTCGACCTTCGTCTGGGCATTCTCGATCACACGCGAGAGCAGCTTGTTTTCGATCGCCTCGCCCTCTTCCACGCCGACCCGATCCCACCACTGCGCCACCCGTTCGGACTCGAAGATCCGCAGCAGATCGTCCTCGAGCGACAGGAAGAACTGGCTCGAGCCCGCGTCGCCCTGGCGACCCGCGCGGCCGCGCAGCTGATTGTCGATGCGGCGACTCTCGTGGCGCTCGGTGCCGAGAATGTGCAGGCCGCCCGCCTCCACCACCTGCGCGCGCTCGCCGAGGCAGTGCGCTTCGAACTCCGCCAGGCGCTGCTGGAATTCCGGGTGGTCCTTATCGTGGCCGACCTTGTCGAGCGCGAGGAACTCCGGGTTGCCGCCCAGCACGATGTCGGTGCCGCGGCCCGCCATATTGGTCGAGATCGTCACGGCACCGAGCCGACCCGCCTGTGCGACGATCTCGGCTTCGCGCTCGTGCTGCTTCGCATTCAACACGTTGTGCTTGACACCCTGCTTCTTGAGCTTCTTCGCGAGCATCTCGGAGGTTTCGATCGAGATCGTACCTACCAGCACCGGCTGGCCGGCCTCATGGCGCTCGCGGATCTCATCCACCACCGCGTTGAATTTCTCGCGCTTCGACTTGAAGACGACGTCGGGAAGATCCTTCCGGACCATCGGGCGGTTGGTCGGGATGACGACGACATCGAGGTTGTAGATGCTCGCGAACTCCGGCGCTTCGGTGTCCGCGGTTCCCGTCATGCCGCAAACCTTGTCGTACATCCGGAAGAAGTTCTGGAAGGTCACCGAGGCGAGGGTCTGATTCTCGCTCTGGACCTGAATGCCCTCCTTCGCCTCGACCGCCTGGTGAAGACCGTCGGACCAGCGACGACCCGGCATCAGTCGGCCGGTGAACTCGTCGACGATGATCACTTCCGGGCGACCGCTCTCGCCGCGCTTCACGACATAGTCGACATCGAGTCGCTTCAGCGTGTGGGCTGACAGCGCTTGATTGACACCATGCAATACTGGAAGCATCTGCGGGTCGTAGAGGTTGTCGACGCCGAGCAACTTCTGGACCTTGACGACGCCCTCATCGGTGAGCATCGCGCTGCTGGCCTTCTCGTCGAGCCAATAGTCGCCGGTCTCCTCGATCTCCTTCGACGGCTCGCCCTTGGTTCCTTCGCTGAGCCGTGGGATCACGCGATTCACCACCGAGTAGAGCTGGGTGTCCTGCTCGGACCTGCCCGAGATGATCAACGGCGTCCGGGCCTCGTCGACCAGAATCGAGTCGACCTCGTCGACGATCGCGAAGGTGAGATCCCGCTGGACGCAGTTCGCCATCGACAGCTTCATGTTGTCGCGCAGGTAGTCGAATCCGAGTTCGTTGTTGGTCGCATAGGTGATGTCGGAGCCGTAGGCGGCCACGCGCTCGGCGTCCGATAGATCGTGGACGACGACACCGATACTGAGACCGAGGAACCGATGGATCTGGCCCATCCAGTCCGAGTCACGACGCGCGAGATAGTCGTTCACCGTCACGATATGGACGCCGCGCCCCGCGAGCGCGTTCAGATAGGAGGGCAGCGTGGAGACGAGGGTCTTGCCCTCACCGGTCTTCATCTCCGCGATCGAGCC
>CAXMSF010000339.1:0-12340 GCA_964196055.1 uncultured Gammaproteobacteria bacterium
CGGGGAGGGGTCGAAGCGACTGTGTTCGAGCGGAGATCCCTCCCCGACTCCGGCCGCGGGCGAGCGAGCACCGATCGCGCAAGAGATGCCTTCTCCGGGGAGTGTGCCGACACGGCGGAGCGAATCGGGCAGACGCCGTCCTAGCTCGCGGCTGAAGCCTGTGGCGCGTTCTCCGCCATGAACTCGGTCAGCAACTTCACGAGTTCCTCGGGCGGTGCCACTTCCGGGTCCTCGACCGAATCGGCCATGTCTTCGAAGCGGAGCAAATCGAGCTTGGCGTATTCGGCGCGCACACGAGGAGTGAGCAGGCCGAGCCGCTTCAGGTTCGGCACGATCTTCGAAAACAGCATCTGCCGGAAGCCGACCATGAACGGCGTCTCCCGCATCCACGGTACCCAGACCTTCGTGTCCCAGTCGAGGCGCTCGAACACCTGGTGCATCAACAGGCGATCACGCATCAAGTGCGTCGCCTCGATGATGAAGTCCTCGCGCTCGCGAAGCTCGCTGCCGCCCATTTCCTCGCTATAGAGGCCCTGCAACGACAACACGCCGAAGGCGACGTGCCGCGATTCATCCGCCATCACCCGGCTCGTGATGTCCTGGATCAGCGGTTCGCCCGCCATCAACAGCCGCATGATGCCGAATGCGGCCAGCGCGAGACCCTCGACCATGATCTGCATGCCGAGGTAGGTGATATCCCAGCGCGAATCGCTACAGATGTCGTCCAGCAAGGTCTTCAAGCTCGGGTGGATCTCGTACGACAGGCCGAGCTTCTCAGTGAGATAGCGGTGGTAGACCTCGACGTGGCGAGCCTCGTCGGCCACCTGATTGGCGGCGTAGAACTTCGCCTCCGCCCACGGCACCTGTTGCACGATCTTCGCGGTCGCGACCAACGCGCCCTGTTCGCCGTGAAGGAATTGCGAGAGCATGAAGCCGTTCATGTTCATGTTGAAGTCGATCACTTCGCGGTCGGAAAGCTGCCGCGGGGGGTTCAGCACCGAATTGAGCATGCCGCCCGCGCCCATGGCTTCGCGTTCCCGCGTCAGGCGCTCGATATCGACGTCGATACTCCAATCGACGTCGGTCGCGTTCCAACTCGCCGCCTTGCCCTTTTCATAGAGCCGCATCAGATCCTTCCGGGCGAGCTCATACCGCCAATCGAAGATGGTTTCCATCGTCGACCCCACAGCGGTGCTGGCACCGAAGGTGGGGATGGGAATGGGATTGGTCTGGAAATAGTCCACGCACGCTTCCTTTCAGATTCCGATGTAAGAAATGAAATTCCGGGTGATCTCGTCGACGATGCGATCGTCGTTCAGGCGTCGGCCGTCGACGTGGAAGTCGCCCGAGAGTGCCATCTGCTGCAGCAGCCCGATCGCCATCTGGACCACGATCTCGATCGCGACCTCGGGATCGGGATGGTCGAATTCTTCGCGCCGATCGAGCAGCAGCGACGAGATGTGCTCGGACACACTTTGCCGGAAGCGCAGACCTTCCGCGATGAAATCGGGATCCTGAGCCGCTCTGAACAGGAATGCCGTGATGAGTGCCTCGCGTTCACGGAACATCTGAACGAATTCGAAGACGCAGGGCCGGACGATCTCCGCGACCGGAACGCCGCGCCATCGCTCCGGCTCCGCGATTTCGTTCACGCGTTCGAGTACGTCGTTGAAGAAGCGCTCCTCGAGCGCGCGCAACAGCTCGTTCTTGTCGCGGAAGCGCGCGTAGAAACCGCCCACGGACGACCCCGCTCGCCGGACGATCTCCGGGATCGATACGTCGGAGATGCTCTTCTCGACGATCAGCGACTCGGCGGCATCGAGCAGCCGCGACAGGGTCTCCTCGCTGCGCGCCTGCTTGGGGCTCGCGACGCTGCTGAGTTTCGAATCGGCGCTGACGCTCGACCGGGCCACGCGCACCCCCAATAAGAGAATCCGATTCTCATTCTTTTACTGTAGGCGCGGTCGAGAGTCAATCCAGCCAGACGGGAAGCCGGGAGACGGGATCTAAGGGCCTATTCTAATTGGGTTTTAATGGACCTCGACCGAGACCAGCTTGCTCACACCCTTGCGCTCCATCGTCACGCCATAGAGGACGTCGGCGACCTCGATGGTCCGCTTGTTGTGGGTGATCAGCACGAACTGCGATTCGCTCGCCATTTCGACGACGATCTCGTTGAAGCGACCGACATTCGCATCGTCGAGCGCCGCGTCGACCTCGTCGAGCAGGAAGAATGGCGAGGGCCGCACCTGGAACACCGCAACCAACAGCGCAATCGCGGTGAGGGTCTTTTCGCCGCCCGATAGCAGGTTCACGTTCTGTAGGCGCTTGCCCGGCGGCATCGCCATGATGTCGATGCCCGCCTCCAGCACGTCTTCCGACTCCGTGAGCGAGAGGCTCGCCTTTCCGCCGCGGAACAGCCGCGGAAAGTTCTCGGCGAAGCGCTTGCTGACCTCTTCGAAGGTCTCGCGAAAGCGCTTGCGGCTGGTTCGATTGATGCGCGCAATCGCGTCGCGAAGCGACTGGAGCGTACTCTCGAGGTCGGCCTTCTGCTCCGACAGGAAACGGCCGCGCTCGCTGAGTTCTTCGTGCTCCTCGATCGCTCCGAGATTCACGTCGCCGAGCGCCTGCAGCTTCTTGCGCATCTCCTCCAGCCTCTGCCGACGCTCTGCGATCGGCAGCTGGGCGAGCTGCGCGTTCATGCGCGCCTCGCGCAGTGCGTTCGGCGCGGGCTCTTCGCCGTCTTCGCCCTCCACCGACGCCTCCGGCCCCGCCGCTTCGACATCCCCGCCCGCGACGGGCGGACCTTCCTCTTCGAGCGGACGGAACTCGGGCGTCGGCGGCTTCCAGGTCGCGAGCTCCACGTCCCATTTCTCGCGAATCGATTCATCGAGGTGGGCGAGACGCAGATCGACCTCGCCTACCTTCAGCTCGGCCTTGCTCTGGGCTTCGCGGCTCACGTTGATGCGGCCGCGCACCTCGCGCGCGCCCTCTTCGGCCTCGCCGACTGCGCTGGACACGCGCTCGAAGGCATCGCGCTTCTCATCATTCGAAGCCCGCGCGCGCTCCTCGTGTTCGAGCGCAATCTGCAGCTTGCGCTCGGTCTCCTCGATCACCGTGGCGAGCTCTTCGCGACGCGCCTCGGCGGTCTGGATCTCCTGCTCGCGGATCGAGATCCATTCGCGGGTTTCGCGCTCTGCAGCAGCGAGTTGATCGCAGGCACGCCGAAGGCGATCGCACTTCTCGGCGCGCCCCGCATACTCGACGCGACGCTCGGTCGCGGCTGTCTCCAGGCGGGCGCCCTCGCGTCGCAGCGAACCGATCTTCAGACCGAAGGCATCGAGATCACGCTGACGCTCGGTCCGAGTGCAACGCGACTCCTCGAGAGCCAGCCGAAGCCGCTCGCTTTCCTCTGTCATCGAACCGAGACCGGCGAGGATCTCGGAACGCTCGACGACGCGGGTCTCCTGCGCTTCGCCGAGCGCCTTCGAGCGCTCGCGGGTGCGCTCCAGGTCCTTCTCATGATTCGCGACCGCGAGTGCGGCGGTGTGGTGTCGATTGCGCAGGTTCTCGAGCTCGTCGGCGGCGGCCGCGAGCGTGCCTTCCGCCGCCGTGTGGCCGGCTTCGAGGGTCTCGACCCGGAGTTCGAAGTCGGCCACCTCGCCTTCGAGGTCTCGCACTTCGCGTACGCGCGCGAGCAGACCGCCGGAACCTTCGCCTTCGCTGCGGACGCCGCCGGTGACCACGCCATCAGGTGTCAGCACGTCGCCGGCCCGCGTCACGAAGGTCGCGGGAATGCGACCGGTACCGTAGACCTCGACCACTTCACGCAGATCGTCGACCAGATTGACCCCGGCGAGCAATGCCCGTGCGAAGTCGTCGAAGCCCTCGCGCGGACGAACCTGCTCGAACAACGGTCGGCCGAGCGGAACGAAGCCCTGACTGCCGGGCTCGATGTTCGGGGGTGTGACGAAGATGCCGCGGCCCGCTCCGGCCGAGCGCAATGCATCGAGTGCCGTCAGAGCTCCGGAAGTGCCGTCGACGACGACCGCCTCGGCGCGCTCGGCGAGCACCGCCTCGACCGCCGCCTCGACATCGCGATCGACCTCGAGCAGATCGCGGACCAGTCCGCGAATCCCGAAGCTGCGACGGCTGTCATCGTCGAGCGAGAGCAGGTGCCGCGTTCCGGCCCCGACGTCATCGCGACGCTCGATCACCTCGCGCAGGGACGTCAGCCGTGCCCGCCGTGTCTCGCGCGCCTCGCGCGCCTCGCGCAGCTGCCCGGCGGCTTCTCGCAGACGCACGCCGGCCTGTTCGTTCGCTTCGAGCGCGGCCTTGAACCGGCCCATGAAGCGATCTCGCTCGGCGAGCAGGTTCCGCAGCCCCTCTTCCAGATCCAACTGTTCGCGGTCGACGCGCGAGGCCTCGTTCTGCCCGACCTCGAGATCGTCGTCGGCGCTGCGCATACGCGTGTCGATTTCTGCGCGCCGGTCGGAGAGAGAAGCCAGCCGGTCCTCAGCGCGCGCGATCTCGGTCAATACCTCGACCAGGCCACCATTGACGCTCTCGCGCTCTCGCTCGACGCCCTGCAGCCCCTCCGCTGCTTCACGCGCGGCGGCTTCGGCTCTTTCCAACGCATCGCGATCGCTCTCGACGCTGCTCTCGACCGTGGCGAGTTCATCGCGGCTCGTCGCGAGGTCGGCTTCCTGCGCGACCAGCTTTTCACGCAATCGTTCGAGTTCGCCGCGCCGCGCGGCGATGGTGTCGGCCAGCCCCTCCCGCTCGCGCCGCCCGAATTCGTTCTGGCTCTCCATGCCCTTGATCTCGGTGCGCAGCGCAAGGAGCTGCTCGCTGCCCTCGGACAGCACGCGTTCGCACTCAGCCAGTTCGATCCGCTTTTCCTGGATCGAGAGCTCGCGCTCGGCCACCGACGCCTCGAGCGCGGTCATCTCGTCGGTCAGCTCGATCAACTTCCCCCTGGCCGTCTCGACCTCCGCAATCAGCGTGCTGCGGTCGTCGGCGGCGATCGAGAGTTCGAGCACGCGCAACGATTCGCGCAACCGCTTGTAGCGCTCGGCCTTCTTGGCCTGGCGCTCGATCGAGCTGACCTGACGTCGAATCTCGCCGAGGACGTCGGTCACGCGCAGCAGATTCTGCTCGGTCGAGCGGATCTTCGACTCGGCTTCCTTCCGGCGCGCCTTGTACTTGCCGATGCCCGCCGCTTCCTCGATCAGGGCACGGCGCTCCTCGGCCTTGGCGGAGACGATCTCCGCGATGCGACCCTGCTCGACGATGGTGTAGCCCTTGGTGCCGATGCCGGTGTCGCGGAAGAAGTCGTGAACGTCCTTCAGGCGACAGGGCGTCTTGTTCAGCAGATATTCCGATTCGCCGGTGCGGTAGAGCCGCCGCGCGATCTGGATTTCGCTGTAAGCGGAGAACGCGGGCGGGCCGTCGCCCGCGCTGTTGTCGAAGGTCAGCACGACTTCCGCCATGCCCACCGGGGAACGCCCCTCGGAGCCCCCGAAGATCACGTCCTCCATGCCGCGGCCGCGCAGCCTTCGCGGAGACTGCTCGCCCATCGCCCAGCGAATGGCATCCACGACATTGGACTTTCCGCAGCCATTGGGACCGACGACAGCCGTCACCCCGGGCTCGAAAGCGATACTGGTCTTATCGACGAACGATTTGAAGCCGTTCAGCTCCAGAAACTTGATTCGCACCGGGCCCTCGTGCAGCGTCGGTAAATGGGACCCGTGGGTCCACGATTTTCGACGCTGCGTTCACGTAGCGGACCGGAGGATAAGAGGGGGTGCCCTTTAGATAACACCTCGGCCGATCCCATCGCAACCGGCTCGAATCGACGCTCTAACTAGCCGCCACGACTTGGTTTTCTCGGGGATCGATCTGGAGGCGGTAGAGACGCGCGTATAGACCGCCCTGGGCGATCAATTCTGAGTGGCTGCCGGTCTCGACGATGCGCCCCTGATCGAGCACGAAGATCCGGTCGACATCGCGAATCGTGGACAGCCGGTGGGCGATCGCAATCGCGGTCTTGCCCTCCATCAACACGTGGATCCCGGCCTGGATCAGCGCCTCGGTCTCGTTGTCGATCGAGCTGGTCGCCTCGTCGAGCACGAGGATCTCGGCCCCGTGCGCCAACGCGCGGGCGAACGAGAGCAGCTGCTTCTGACCAACCGAGAGGTTCGCCCCCCGTTCCTGGATCTCGGTCTCGTAGCCGTCGGGAAGCGCGGTGATGAAGCCGTCGGCCTGGACTGCGCGGGCGGCGCGCTCGATCGTCGCCTGATCGATGTCACGGCGGCCGAGCGAAATATTCTCGGCGATGGTGCCGCTGAACAGGAAGACGTCCTGGAGCACGAGAGCGATCCGTTTGCGCAGCACTGCCTGCGGAATCTCCCGCAGGTCGACCCCACCGATCGTCACGCGACCACTGTCGACATCGTACATCCGGGAGAGCAGCTGGATGATGGTGGTCTTGCCAGCGCCGGTGGCGCCCACGATCGCGACCTTCTCCCCGGCCTCGACGCGGAAGTCGAGGTCTCGAAGTACGAGCTCGCCGGCGTTGTAACCGAACGACACGTGCTCGAAAGCGATCGGGGCATCCGGGGAGGCGGCCGGGGTCGTGCTCGATTGATCGCGGACCGCCGGCTGAGTGTCGAGCAGCTCGAAGATCCGTTCACTGCTCGCCATCGAGCTTTGCATCACCGAATACTTCGCCGAGAGGTCTCGCAGCGGCATGAAGAAGCGACGCATCCAGTCGATGAAGATATAGAGCGTACCCGCGGCGAGGCCGACACCCTGCGAAATGATGATCGCGACCGTGATACCGGACGCGAGTTCGACCGCGGAGAAGAGCGCCGCGTCGTAGTTGATCGACTGATACCAGGCGTCGCGATGGTCGGCGTTCAAGTGGTCGAATTCGCGAAAGTTCCGCGCTTCTCGACGGAACAATTGCACCACCCTCATCCCGGTCACGTTCTCCTGGATATAGGCGTTGATTCGCGCAATCCGGACACGAACCTTGCGGAAGGCCTCGCGGACCTTGAAGCGGAAGATCACCGCAGCGACCGTGAGGACCGGCACGACCAGGAAGGTCATCAGCGCGAGTTGCGCATCGACGATGAAGAGCATCACCGCGACGCCGATCATGCGAAGAATATCCGTCACCAGTGCGACGATCCCCGCGGAGAACATCTCGGCGACGTTCTCGACGTCGTTGGTGGCGCGCGTCACGAGGCGACCGACCGGGTAGCGATCGAAGAAGCCCATGTGGAGGCTCTGGATGTGCGCGAAGACGTCGGTGCGGAGATCCCGCATCGCATTCTGCCCGGTCCAAGCCATCACGAAGGCGTTCAGGAACTGGAAAGCGGCGCCCAGCATCATCGAGACCAGCAACAACCCGCCGAGCCAGTACAGCGGGTCGGCGCCGGCCGGTGGCTCGACGATCCAGGCCAGCCGCAACAGCGAGTCGGCGCTTTCGCCCTGCGCGAGCTCGGGCAGAATCACCTTGTCGAGCCCGACCTTGATGATGAAGGCCGGGATCAGCTCGAGCACGAACATCGGGAAGAACAGCAGCAACGTGAGCGCGATCTGGGCCTTGTAGGGCGCGATATAGGGCCACAGCCGCAACATCAGGCGGGTGTCGTACGCCTTGCCGATGGCCTCCTCTTCGTGCATCGCCTCGCCGGTGCTCGACGGGCCTGCGGTCCCGGCTTCCGCAGCGCCGCTCATGCGCCACCTCCGGTTGCTGCGACCACAACCCTGCGCGCCTCGTCTTCGGCCTGCTCGCGGTCCAGCCTGCGGTACAAGGCGTCATTCGCGATCAGCTCAGCGTGCGAACCGCGTTCGACGATGCGGCCTTCGTCGAGCACGATGATCTGGTCGGCGTTGCGCACCGCGCTGACGCGGGACGAGACCACGACGACGGTCCGCTCCTCGAAGATCCGGTCGAGTTCGCGCTGGATCGCGGCCTCCGTCTCGGCGTCGACCGCCGAGAGCACGTCGTCGAGGATCAGGATGCGCGGACGCACCGCAAGCGCGCGCGCGAGTGCGGCGCGCTGCCGCTGCCCGCCCGAGAGCATGACGCCGCGCTCGCCCACGAGCGTGTCGAAGCCCTGCGGCAGCTCGTCTACGTCACCGTCGAGCTGAGCGCTCGATGCCGCACTTCGAGCCCGCTCGCCGGAAGCGGCATCGAGGCCGAATGCAAGATTCTCCGCCAGCGTCATCGAGAAGAGGAACGAATCCTGAGGCACCATCGCGATCGAGGCGCGCAACGGCTCGAGGGGAATCCGGTTGATGTCGTTGCCGCCGATCCATAGCCGGCCGTCTTCGATCTCGTAGAGATGGGGAATCAGCGCTGCCAGCGTGCTCTTGCCCGAGCCGACCGGGCCGACGATGCCGATGGTCGTTCCCTCAGGGATCAACAGGTCGATCTCGCGCAGCGCGGGCTCGCGCTCGGAGCTTCCGGGGTAATGGAAGGTCAGGTTGCGAAACTCGATATCGCCGCGCACCTCATCGACCGCGATCGCATCGGGTCGATCCGCGATCGACGCCTCCTCGGACAGCAGTTCGTCGATCCGCTGCATCGACGCCGCACCGCGCTGCGCCAGCGCCACCACCCAACCCATGATGAAGGTCGGGAAGGTCAGGTTGAAGACGTACATCGCGAAGGTGAAGAAGTGTGCCTTCTCCATCCGCCCCGCGAGCATCTCCTGCCCACCGACGACGATGAGGATTACCGTCGCGGCAGTGGGCAGCAGCATCACGATCGACGGCATCGCCGCCATCGACCGCACCAACCGCACCTGGCTGAAGTAGAGATCGTCGTTGGCCTTCGCGAACTGCTCGGCGCTGAATTCCTCCATCGCGTAGGCCTTCACCACGGAGATGCCCGAGATCGATTCCTGGAGTCGGTTCGACATCTCGCCGAGCCCGACTTGCGTCGCCAGACTCCATTTGTGGACCGAACGCCCGAAAGTCCGCGCGATCAGGATGAAGAGCGGGTACGGGACCAACACCAGCAGCGCGACCTTGACGTTGATCGCGAGCATCGCCGAGATCACCGCCACGTAGAGGATTGGCGTCTGCACGATATTGAGCAGGCCGACGCCGAGCAGCATCCGCACTGCGTTGATGTCGTTCACGCAGCGGCTCATGATGTCGCCGGTGCGCCAGCGCTGGAAGAAGGACTGCGGCAGCCGCTGCAGATGGGAGAAGATGTCGTTGCGGATCTCGTATTCGATCTCGCGGGCTGCGTTGAAGACGAGCGTGCGCGAATAGAAACGCACCGCGCCGCTCGCGATCGTCACACCCGTCAGCCACAGGATCGCGCGCGTGACCTCATGGGCGGGACGAGCGTCCGCGATCAACGACAGCGAATGGCCTACCAGAAGCGGAATTGCGACGAAGCACGCGACGTACGCGAGGGTGGTGGCGAGCCAAATGGCGTAGTAGCCGCGATTGCGGCCGATGTAGCCGGCCAGGCGCCGCAGCGCAGACCGCAGCGGGGAAGTCCCGGGCTCACTCACGGACGTACCCACGCGGCGATGTCTTGGCGATCGACTCCGAGCGCCCACGCGGCAGCCGCGAGCCAGTGTCGTCCCATCGTGCGCCAAACGCCGTTCGCGACGTAGCGGCGCGCGGACGTCGTCGCGGGCAGTGGAAGCGCCGCGAGCCGACCCCTGCGGCGCAGCGCAACGACGAGGTCGAGATCCTCCATGATCGGCACCTGCGGTACGCCGCCGACATCGGCCAGCACCGATCGGCGCATGAACAACGCCTGGTCACCGTATGGCAATCCGAACACGGCTACCCGCAACCGCGCACCCCACTCGATGAAACGCAGCGCTGAGCTTCTGTCATCGCCACCGTCGAATTGGAATCGGAAAGAGCCACCGATCACCTCTGGATCCTGCAGTACACGATGGATCGCTTCGGCGTATCCGGGAGCGAGCCGGGTATCGGCGTGAAGTATGAGAAGGGTGTCGCCTGCACTGGCTTCGATTCCAGCTTGGATCTGTCGTGCTCGACCGCTTTCCGACCGCACGATCCGAGCCCCGGCCGCCGCCGCCCGATCGGCGGTGCCATCACGGCTGCCGCCGTCGACGACTACCACCTCGACCCCGTCAGCGGCCGCGCTGGCTACGGCTCCGGCGACCCAATCCACCTCATCGAGTGCCGGGATCACCACCGCGAGTTTCACCGCGCGACGATAGCACGCCCGTCGAGCGGCCCGGCCGGCGACAGTGATGGTCAAGGGGGGTGCATTGACAGGGTTCGGGCGGCTCCCTATCACCTCCGGCGTGAGCGTCTCCGACCCCCCGGAATTCCCGAACGCGCCGGCCTCAGAGCCCGAGCCGAGTGCGCCCAGCTACGCGGCCGCCGGTGTCGACCTCGACCACGACGAAGGCTTCATCGACGAGATCGGCGAGATCACGAAGCCGACGCTTCGGCCGGAGATCTTGTCGTCGATCGGCGGATTCGCCGGGATGTTCAAGGCGCCCGAGCGCTACAAGGATCCGATCTTCGTCGCGGGTGCGGACGGAGTCGGCACCAAGCTGAAGCTTGCCACGACGCTCGGCCGCTACGACACGGTTGGAATCGATTGCGTCGCGATGGTGGTGAATGACCTGATCGTCCAGGGTGCCGAGCCGCTCGTCTTCCTCGACTACCTCGCCATGGACCGGCTCGACCGCGAACTCGCCAAACAGGCGCTGCGCGGTGTCGCGGAAGGATGTCGCCGTGCGGGCTGCACTCTGCTCGGCGGCGAGACCGCGAGCATGCCCGGCATGTACCGGGAGGACGAAATCGAACTGGTCGGCTTCGGAGTCGGCGTGGTCGACCGCGAAAAGATCATCGACGGCTCGACGATCAGTCATGGCGATACGATTCTCGGGATGGCGTCGAGCGGACTGCACAGCAACGGTTACTCGTTGGTGCGACGAATCATCGACGCCGAGATCGCCGCAAATCGCCTCGACCTGCGCGCGGAGGTCCCCAAACTCAACACGACACTCGCGAGTGCGCTGCTCGCACCGACCCGCATCTACGTCAAGCCGCTGCTCAACCTGATGCGCGACTTCGACATCAAGGGCCTCGTACACATCACCGGCGGCGGCTTCGGCGGCAACGTGCCCCGGGTGCTGCCGAAGTCGGTGCGCGCGCGCATCGATCCGGCCTGCTGGCCACGCCCGCCGATTTTCGACATGCTCCAGCGACTCGGAAACCTCACTGATTCCGAGATGTTGCGTGTTTTCAACTGTGGTATCGGCATGCTCATGGTGGTCCCACCCGAACAGGCCGAGGAGATCCTCGAACGAACGCCCGCACTCGGCGAACGCATCTATCGGATTGGAGAAATCGAGGCTCGGGAGCCGGAAGAAGCATCCCTGCTGCTGAGCCCGCCGAGCGCCTCACCGAGCTGATGCGCGGTCTCCCGAGCATCGAGCAGAGCGGCCGGATCCGGACCCGCCGTTGGGATGCCGTCGTATTGGGTGGCGCACTTCCCGGGCTCATCGCCGCGATCCGTCTTGGCATGAACGGCGCTCGGGTGCTGCTGATCGAGGAAGCCACCGCGGTTGACGCCTTTCCGGGCATCCGCGAACCGTTCCTGATCACCGGCGCGAAGTCCGATGGCGTGCTGGGGCGCTGTCTACGCGAGCTGGGCATTCCCATGATCGACCGGCAGCGGATCGGCTCGGACCCGCTCGCTTATCAGGTTGCGTTCCCCGACGCGCGCGTCGACATCGGCGAACCGGGACGAACCTTCGAAGAACTCGTGGGCTGGAAATTCGCCGAACCGGATTCTGTGAAGTCCCTGCTGCGCGGACTCGCCGAGGCCGCTGCTGCCGAACGCGACGCAATGCTCGAGGCACCGGTGGTACGCGTGCCACGCCGGCTCGCCGCGGCACGCCGCAGCCCCACGCCGCACGCCGGACCGCCGGTGGCACTGGCGAAGCGCCGCGCCCGCGGGCTTCCCGATTCGGCGCGCAACCTGCCTGGACGTCTTTCGGCGCTATTGGCCGCGCAGACCCGAGCGCTGTCGAATCTCGGCAGTTCCGCGCCATCGCCCGAGGCCCTCGCTCGGCTGCTGGGGCAATCACAAGAGGGCAGCGCGATCTTCGCAGGCGGCGAATATTGGCTGCACACGCTGCTCCGGCGGCGGATCGAGTCGCTGTACGGTGAATTCCGCACCTTGCCGGGGCCGTTCCGGGTCGTCTCGGTGTCGAATCAGCCCGGCATCGCGCTCGACGACTCCGCAGAGGCATGGTGCGGGCGCGTGCTGCTCGTCAATGCGCCACGAACGGCCCTCGCGAATGCGGTC